>CANQBJ010000036.1 GCA_947589665.1 uncultured Clostridia bacterium | reverse complement strand
ATTATCAAAACAACACTGCATATCCGTCACCCCATTTTCTTTAAGCATATATCTCTGTAACTGCAATATTCACAAGTATCACCATCATCGGCTATATAGCGTCCCTGTAAAAGCGTTTCTTTAAGCCTTGCTTCACTGTCCTCATCTATACAGCCTATGTTTTCGGCTTCCTTAAATATATCCGACAGCATGTAGGCATATACAAAGCTGACTGTATTTTCAAAAGCACGAGGATATATTATGTGCTGAGGGTACTTTGTCCAATTTTTTGGATCTCCGGTCTTGTAATCAATAATACGGTGTTCGCCTTCGGCATTACAATCTATTCTGTCTATACATCCTTCAATGCTTATGGTCTTTGAATTATTGTCATCCTCAACAGTATACAAAAGTCCGTCAAAATGCTTTTCACAGGCAACGGGCTGCCATTTTCCGTTATAAACCTCCTTATGCAGCTTGCCTATATACACCCTGAGCTTCTCACTGAGTTCATCTCTTTCTCTTTCAAATACATATTTCTTGTCATAAAGGTATATTTTGGAATATTCCTTTATAAGAGCGTCAAATAATCTGCTGAAAAGAGCCTCGTTTATATTTTCATTTGCGCTAGGATTGTTTATAAATTCTTCATTTACATACAGCTCCATAATTTTGTGTACAAAATTACCCTTTGCCAAGGAAGAAAGCCATGTTCCCGAATCCCTTCTGCCAAAGCTTTCCTCCTTTATTTTCAGAACTCTCTTGTAATAATATTGCTGCGGACAATTCATAAGCTCTTGAAATGAAGTAGCGCTTAAAGCAAGAGGCTGTTCGGGACTGTATTCATACTTGTATTCTTCCGGGGTACTGCCGAAACGCTGCCACAGTCTTTCACTGTCATTTATTTTTACGGGAGTATCTGTAAGCTCCCTGCCGTATGTATTGTAAACCTCAGTATTTTCATAATCTGAGGCAAGGCTTATATATGCAGCAGAGGGAGACATTTCCTTCATTCCCACCGTGTCAAATACACTGTAGCCTATAAATATAAGGGCATCCTTATCCGCAGTTCTGAGTAATGTCATAAGCCCTGCCGTTCTCTTATCGTTTATATGAGCGGCAAGCCCCTTGTTTCCCCTTATATACATTTTTAATTCTCTGTCGGACAGAACAGGAGATTCTACAATCCTGCTGTTAAAATGCGCAGAGGACAGACCAATTATAAAGTTATACCTTCTTTCTGTTATCTCGGCATTATTCAGCATAACAACATTAACGGCGTCAGTCCTCTCTGTATCCTTTATATTAAGACTTTCAATTCTTTCCCTTATAAATGCCGTTTCCTCTCTGATGCTGGGAAAAGCAATGCTTTGCAGCTGTTTCATAAGAAGAGCTTCATTTTTCAGCCATACGCTTATATATTTCTTTTCCTCGTTAGAGCTATATGTATACTTTTCGGCAAAGTCATAAAGCCTGTCGTAAAGCTCCGAAATACTGTCATGAGCATTGAAAATATCCGTCAGGTCATCCAGAAAATTCAGAAAGGCAAGCTCCTTCTCCTTCCTTTCATTTTCTTCGGCAGAATATTTAAGCTCCTTTCTCTTTCTTATAATATATCCCTTATAGGCATTGATACCCCACACTATTTCATCTGACGCAGAACCTATATAGCTCCGATAAGGACTGCTGTTGCCCTCTATATGGAGCTTTGGATTTGTAATTACCTTTTTTAGAGCGCTGTATAAAAAGTCATTCTCAGCCCACTTCAGTATATCGCACATAAAACTTATATAATCCGTACCAAGAGCCGAATATCCGCTTGTAAAGGTACAGGGAATATTTTTACTGCCAAATGCCGCATGAAGAAAGCCTTCATATTCGCTGTTGGTATAGTATACATTTACCTCTCCCAAGGGAATATTATTCTTTTCAATGTAGTCTGTAACGTAGTCTGCCTCACCTGTAATGCCATAAGCTCTGAACGGAATGATACTGCCCTTTATTTTATTGCCGCAATATCCGACAACACTCAACTGCCCTTTTGAAATTAGCTTTACAAACTCCAGCTCCAGCCTTGTATAGTCGTGACTTTTTAAAAGAGCATAGCTTCCCTTAGGCATATAGTCACCCTTACTCAGAATATCACAGGCCTCCCTTAAAAGCATAGGATAATCGTATTTGCCGCTTTTCCTGAGCCTTCCTTCAAACGATAAAATTATAGCTTTCAATTCTGCAATTTTAATATCTGAGCTTTGTCTGTATTTTCTTGTTACGGCATTGAGCCTTATTTTATTTATGCTTTTCAGTATTTCCGCAGCCGTGCCGAGAGAAAGCGATTCCACAGGCAGAAAGTTCATATCCTTTACTGTCTCGGCAAGTATTTCATAGAGTATGGCGCAGCATGAATTTTCATCTGTTTCCTCTATTCTTACTATACTCCCCTCAGAAGCATAATAAGCTATTACTGTTTCTCTTGCAAGGTCTTTTATGCTCCTTATCTCTGTGTTAAAGCGCACTATACCTTCTGCATTGCATTTCCTCACAAGTTTTGTGGCATTTCGTACATTTTTGGTAACAAGTATTTTTTTGCAGCTGCTCTCCTGACTGAGCCAATCGGCTATTTGCATTTTCTCACCCCATTTGTTTATTTATATATTCCCTTTCAAACTCCTCTGTTGTAACTACATAAAGCATTGTTCTTGCCCGTGAACAGGCAGTATATAACAGATTTTTAAACAGCTCGCTATCTGTCTCCTTCTCGGATTCAATAATAAGTACAACTATTTTTGCATCAAGGCCCTTGAAGCTGTGTATTGTGGAAAAAGCAGGTATGCCCTCCTGAGATACGTAATTTTCATCTATAACATTGAATTTAAGCTTTTTGCTTTTTAGCTTTGACAAGGCTGATTTTTCATATCTGTGGAAGGAAAGAAAAACAACCTCCTCAAGATGGATTTCCTCTTTCCTTAATGCCTTGATAAGCTCTGATATTTTCTTTTCAAACTCATCCTCGTTATTATATGTGATTATACGAACCTCCTCGCCTCCGGCATCGCCTAGGAATTCGGGCAGCCTCGTATCGGTCATTTTTGCATTGAAATCCGCTATTTCAAAGGTATTTCTGCAGTTACAAGTAAGCTCTATTTCCGTTGGGGCATACAGGCTTATCATTTCAAGACCATTTTCCAGTTCGGGATTATATATGTTCTGTCTGCTGTCATAGAAAACTGCCCACTGCCCCCTTTCAAAACCACCTTTGAGCATATGATCTACATTATCAATATAATTAAGCTTCAGAATATCCTGAGCTTCGTCAATTACAAGAACATCATACTGCATTTTTTCAAGCTCTTTTTCGCCCAGTCCACGCACATACGCATTAAACTCCTCAGGTAATATTTCATTGAAATATGCTGTAATATTTTCCTTGCTTTTTTCCTTTGACCAGCCTGTGTGTTCAATAAAAAGATCATGCAGTCCTATTACCTTGATATTATCGGAAGCTTTGAACCTGCTCTTTATACTGCGTACTATATTTTTGTTGTAGGCAAGAAAAAGAACCTTTTTACCCTTTGCAATACATTTTCCTGCATATTCCACTGCTACTATGCTTTTGCCTGTGCCGGCAGCACCTCTTACAAGCAGGTGTTTGTTTCCCGAATACATATTCACTATACTTTTCTGTCCCTCAGTAAGCCGTATTATCTTTTTCTCAGCATACCCCAGCCTTGTGTCAAGAGTTGCAGCAAAGTCAAGATTGGCTATAAGATAGCCCGCCATTTTTTCTATATCGGCAGGTGTAAGAATATCGGGATTTTTATATCTGCCCTTTTGGGAATATCCGAAAAGGACCTTAAGATATTCAGCAGCATCCTCTGTATTTTTATCATATACTCTTTCCTTTGGTATATCCTGAGTTATTTTATTAAAAGCTACATCGGGGAATACAAGTCCATATATATATTCAATTCTCTTATTGATATCAACATTTTTACTGATCCATTTTTCGAGATTGTACATATTGTCGCTGCACTGTTTTTCCGGACTTTCCATCTTTTTATGTACTTCTCCGTCCCTGTCTATGCCGTACCATATTCCATTTACACGTCTGAGTCCCCCGCCCTTTACCTCAAGGCAGGCAATACCCATGCTGCATATTATTACAAAATCAATTTCCCCCTTTGACTTGCTTTCATGTCCCGGAACGGAAAGATCATGTATTGCATAGGCAGTTTTCCCCAGATCAAGCTCCTTTATTATACTGTAAAAATTTCTTTCGGCATCACTTTTTGTTCTTTCATCTATTTCAGACGGTATCATATTAACCATAATGATTCTCCTTATTTTCACGGTTTATTATATCACACAGGCTGTCCAATTTTCAGGACATATTCTTGTTTGTATTTTTACTGTTTAATAATACCATAAAAATACAATTACTTCAATATTTCCATATATTTTACCGCTCAATATTTGTAATATTATATCGTAAACCTTGCACAATAAGCATATCCTTTGTTAAATTTGGTTGGCGAACCTTTTTATTTTATCATAGGATGTTATTTTTTTGCGCATAGCTTTAAACCAGACAATTTGTATTGCTTTTCAGGATGTATATGGTATAATTATTATAACTTAATTTACATTATATATCAGGAGGGTAATCATGAACAAAAGTACTCATTGTTTGTACCATAATCAGTTTGCTGATTTTATATCTGAGGATGAACAATCTATACTGGGTGTTCTTTATGGCAGTTATCACGGTACTTCGCAAAGTACCCAGACTGGAGCGTGGGAAAGTGAAATAATCATAATGAAGGAAGTCCTCTCATCACTAAAAGAAGAAAAAGGCCAGATTATATTTGAATATAATATTCCCCGTATTGGAAAGCGAATTGATGTTGTTTTACTACTGAAGGGCTGTATTTTCTGCATAGAATTTAAAGTTGGAAAGGAAACCATATCAGAAGGCGATGTGGATCAGGTTCTGGACTATGCTTTGGATCTGATGAACTTTCATAAATTCAGCGAAAACCGTCTGATCGTGCCGGTTTTGATAGCAACAGAATATCAGAAAAGCTCTACTACTATTCAGAAGTCCGTTTATGATGATAATGTACTGAAACCCTTGATTACTGGTAAAAATGGAGTACAAGGGCTCATACAAAAAGTGATAGAGCAATATCCGGAGCTTCCGCCGATAGATGAAAACTGGATCATCAGTCCGTATGCACCAACACCTACTATAATCGAAGCTGCGCGGAATTTGTATGAAAGCCATTCTGTCGAGGATATTACGAGACATGAAGCAGATAAGGTTTCAACAGATGCAACGATCTCTTGTATTTTAGATGTAATAAACAGGAGTAAGAGTAATGGCGAGAAAAGTATTTGTTTCGTAACAGGCGTCCCTGGTGCGGGAAAAACACTTGTCGGTCTGGAGGTTGCTGTTAGGCAAACATATCAAGGGCACGATAATCCTGTTGATAATGAGAGTGCTATTTACCTTTCGGGCAACGGCCCTCTGGTTGCTGTTTTAACCGAAGCATTAGCTAGGGATAATTATAATAAGTGCAAAGAAAGAAAAGAAAATAAAAAGCTCAAAGATTCACGCCGTGAAGTCGGCAAATTTATCAATATGATACATCGCTATCGTGACAATATGCTTGCCAAGATCAAAAATCCCATTGAGAACAATGTTATTGAAATCGATCCTGAGAAAGCTGTCAAAGTGTCAGAAGCAGGCTATAGTGAAGTAGAACATGTGGCAATATTTGATGAAGCACAGCGTTCATGGACAAATAAACATCTTGCGAAATATTTGAACCGTGGAGGAACATACGGAAACAAACTGAAAATTTCGGACTTTCCAATGTCGGAAGCTGAATTCCTGATTTGGTCACTAGATCAGAGAGAGGACTGGGCAACCATTATCTGCCTGGTTGGAGGCGGCCAGGAAATAAACACAGGTGAAGCAGGTATATCTGAATGGATCAATGCCTTGAACAATAATTTTCCTAATTGGAAAGTATACATATCACCAAAACTGACTGAACCTGAATATGCAGAAGGCAGGATAGATAAATTACTGAGCAAAAACAAAAATGTCACATACTCCGATGCCTTGCATTTGAGCGTAAATTTGCGTTCCTTCCGTGCAGAGAAGCTCTCGACCTTTGTTCATATGTTACTGTCCTTTGACAAACAGGCTAAAAATGTGTATCGTGAGTTCCGTAACAAATATCCTATCGTATTAACAAGGAATATGGATACTGCAAGAAAATGGCTTAGGGACAGGGCAATGGGAACTGAAAGAACAGGCATACTTGTCACAAAGGAAGCTGCGCGCGTTAAGCCGTTGGCAGTGCACGTCCTTCCGTCTGATGTTGAAAATGCTGTTTATTGGTTCCTTGAGAATAGGACTGACACACGTTCCTCCAACTATCTTGAAGACGCTGCAACTGAGATACAGGTTCAGGGATTGGAGCTTGATTATGCATGCCTGCTCTGGGATGCAGATATGCGCTATGAAAACGGAGAATGGCATTATTATAGGTTTAATGGTAAAACCAAGTGGAATGAACAGAACGGCGACAGCGAAAGTATGCGAGAGCGAAGGAAATATATGCTCAATGCCTATCGTGTTCTGCTTACCCGTGCAAGAAAAGGTTTAATTATTTGCGTTCCCGAGGGAAATGCTAATAAAACAGTGGGCGGATTCTGGGAAGATAGCACGAGGATTCCGGAATACTATGACGGAACATATGCTTACTTAAAATCATTAGGCTTGGAAGAAATATGATTAACATTCAACAGGAGCGAAACCATGACCAAAGTTGACGAACCTACCACAAAGCCTGTTATAAGCAGCAAAATCGGCAAATCTTCAAAACAATACAGATATTGATATAATGCATTTTTTAAAAAAAATTTTTCGGCAGGCGGCAAGCCCTTACGGACTATGCCGCCTGTTTCTTATTTTATAATTAACATATACCAAAATAAAAATTTATAAACACCCCAACAAAGACATATCCTTTATAAGGAGGTGTTTTAATGAAAAATTTCCTTAAAAGAAAAAAGCCCACAATATGGGCTGTGATTGCTATTACCGTTTTTGCATTTACATTGGGAGGGATAAAGACTATAAGAGATACTCAGAGCGTGACAACTTCCGCCGCAAAGAAAAAACTGCCAATATACTGCGTGAACACTCAGGGCCGAAAGCAGGTGGCTATAAGCTTCGATGCTGCATGGGGAGCGGGTAATATAAGAAGAAATAAAGAATGACAGGCTTATTCGGCGGAAATGCGCTGAATAAGCCCGTTTGGAAATATTAGTATTTATTTTAAGTAGATTTTATTATTCAATACAATTAAGATCAGTCAATAATCTCAAAATATTCACATAACTTAATAAATATTTTACTCGGCAGCATTGCAAGTGATGAATACAACTCATGGAATCCATGCGCAAATCCCGGAAATGCTCTGAGCTTTTCTATGCTTTTCTGCGCCATAGATTCATTCATCCAAAAATAATCGTCTTCAATATCACTTTCCGGATACTCCATATATTCCTCTGTATCCTCATGCATTTCCTCTGTTATGGGCTGCATAGTAAGCTTGATTCCTGCTTCCTTACATAAATTTTTGAAAAAACTATAGCTGAGCTTGTCATGAACCTTTATTTCCTTGGGACACATCCTTTGCTCAATTATGCAGTTAACAAAATTATTCAGCATCTCCGAAGCATTTTTATTATAATGTGTTACCGAAATGGCGGGAAGCCATACATCTGTATCAATATTTCTTGAAAACAATGTAACAGGATACGAAGGCACTTCGTCAGATGTATTTTTTACAGGCTTAAGTATACGAATAAGCTTGCATTTCCATATACCTGCTCTTTCCAGCTTCATAAGCTCAACTATATGAATATCATCCGGCTTTGGCTTGGGATATGTAATTGAGCGAAAAGCCGGTATATCTATTTTGCTGACTGTATATTTATCATTTTCTTTTTCAAGGGCAATATTCTTATTTTTATTAAACACATCAGGCTTTTAAAACCTCTGTCACCCACATACAGCGTAATGGCGCAGTACTCATCTGATTTTCCCAAAACAGATATATATCCCATTATAAAGCATATATTATTAGTGCGTTATATCAACAAAGCTTTTTCTGATATAAATCATTTTTTATTTTTGAAACCAAAGGCTTTATTCAATTTATCAACTATATCCTTTGGCAGCATTCCGGACATTGCAAGCTCTTTAAATTCACTGACTATATAGCTTGGAAGAGTCTTCAGCTCAGCTACACTTATCTGTGACAAAATATCAATTATATCATTGAAATCAGATGCAATATCATCATCTTCTATATCTCCCTCCATATAGTCCATAAAATCCTGTTCTGCATCATCCATTTCTTCCATTTCATCACACATAATGAGTTCTATGCCTGTGCTTTTGCAAAGCTCCTCAAAAAAGCTATAGCTTAGCTCATCACTTACTCTTATTTCCTTGGGACACTTTCTATTCTCAAGCATGAAATTTATAAAATGCTCCATCAGCTCAGAAGAATTTTCATTATAATGTATTACGGGAACCGGAGGAAGCATTGTATCAGAATCCATACTTCTGGCAAGGAGTATTACAGGATAGGTGGGAATTTCCTCTTGTTCAGTCTGTAAAGGCTTTGAAATACGGGATACTCTGCATTCCCATACCTCACTCTTTCTCAGCCTTTTTATTTTAGCTGCCTGTATATCATTGAACTCAGGTCTGGGATAGCTAAATTTAAGTATCGGAGAAACAGCAAGTGTATCTATTTTGTATTTATCCTTTTCCTGCTCAAGAATAGGAATTTCCTTTGTAAAAGGCGTAAAATCTCCCGGCTTGGCTATAGATTTGCTTTCAATAAGCCTTGACATTTCTATTGCCGCTGCCAAAGCCTCGCAAAGCTGTTCCTGCTCCTTTTTACTGTCTACAGACCATGGCATATATTCAGACGCATATTTCATAAACTGTGGATAGGCATTTTTTCCTCCCAGTTTTATATTATGGGCGGAAGCATATCGCCTGACCTCGTTAAGCTCTTCGTCAAGAAACATTTCCTTATTTTCAAATGAACACTGAAGACAGTTCTGATTCATAGCTGATTCATTTAAGTCGGCATAAGCTGTGCTGTTGTTAAACATTAAACGACACATACTTTCAAATCCCTTATCGCCAACATATAACGCAAGAGCACAGTGCTCACCTGCCGCTCCCATAACACACATATATCCCACCTCACCGTCAGATAACCTGACAGCAAATACCTGGGTGTCATATAGCTTTTTCCATAATTTTGTTTTTTTGTAGCTGAATGCAAGCTCATATAATTTATTCAAAATCATTTTTTACCTCCTCAATAATTTAAAATGACCGTATAAAGCCGAAAACAAAAGCTGCTGTGTTCTCTGACGTTTTTTCCGATATCATTATAGCTTATTTATATATAAATATCAATAATAAAAGATTTATTATATGCGTTGTTTAATATATGGGGGAATATGACAAATTAAAGCGGCGGCAAATATATGATGGGAGCTTGGGAAAATATATCCAAAGGATTTATTTTTGATAGAGATATCAATTAATATAGAATATCCGTTGATATTTTACACAAAAAAACCGACAGGCAGGTATTCATGTGAGAATACATGTCTATCGGTTTTATATTAAGAAAGACTGTCCCCAACTGAGGGAGAGGGGCTCAAGTGAGATAAGAGGCATTTTTAAAAATGCGGCAGTCTATCTTACAATATTATGAGCGCCCGACAAGGAAATGTGCGGACTTGCGGTACAAGGCTATACATTTCTTTTCACATATCTGAATATAAAGGATACCGTCGAGATACATATCAGAAGAAGAGCAAAAAGCTTCAAGGTATCAGCCATACCGTAGCCGCCTGTTTCGGGGAGAGGCACTCCCTTTTCATTTTTTATGGTAAGGGTAGCTATGTAGTCCGACTTTTCTGCATCTCTGGCAACAAGCTTAGGTTCTGTATCGCCGTAATAGCCGTTAGGTGCTTTTATTTCAAGGAGAACATATTCTTCCTCGCATATGTCTGTAAATCTGGCAATACCGCTTTCGGGAGTTTCCCTTGTGTCTGAAAGATAATATGTTATTCCTTCATGCTCTACTGTAGCGAAATACTTTTCATCTATGCCTAGGGCTTCCATTTCCTCGGAGGTCATTTTGTCCGCCTCGTTGGGAGAATAAAGCCCGAACAATGCGCCTGCAAGGTGACTGTTGTCCTCCTTATCCACCTTAAGCAAGTCAATACGCCAATCGGGCTTTGCATTGGCAAAGGTTATTTCCTCGTTTTTGTCCTTGTTGTATACGAAGCTGTACTGTCTGTCTGGCATACCGTTTATGCTGTCAAAGGCATAATTGCCTTCATCGTCTACTTCAACGGCATAATATGTTGCGCCTTCTTCCCATTGCCATTTTTGCCCTTTATCTTCTTCAAAGCCACCATCACCGCCTTTATTATGCCATTTATTGACGGAATTGTCTGCTAAATAGAAAACTTCTGATTCAGAAGCACCTTTTGGAACAGTAAGTTCTATAACTGTCCAGTCAGGATAAAGGTACCATTTTGAACCAAGTGCATTGGATATTGTTGATTCAGAAAAATCATTGATATTGACCGGACCATCAGAACTCTTGTAAATCACAAACCTATATGTTTTGTCCTTATCAGCCTTTGACAAAGAACCCTTGCTGTTTACAATAGTCTTCTGCAGCTGAGGTGCGGAGGGTATCTTTACGCCGACATTAAGAGGAGCGGCAGTTGCAAAGAGATCTTCTGACCAATACCTATAGCCAAAGCTGTTCCATGCCGTCTGTGAAGGCTTTGTCTCTCCGTCAATTACGGCATTAAAGCTTATTTTAACAGTGTAATTGCCCTGTATAAGCTTATCTCCCACTCCGGAATTGTCAATAACAACTCTGAGAGAACGCGCATCATTAACGGAAGCGTTCCAATTAGACGTGCCTTCCCAGTCCTCATTTGTATAACTGTTATCCCCATTGGAGGAGCCGTTCTTTGTGCTGTAGTCTATTGTATATTGAGTTTTGTCAAGCAGTGTTTCCGTTTCGTCGGGGTATTCTATCTTTACCTCAATATTAGGATAATCTGCAAGCTTTACACTAAACTCACTGTCTCTTGCAAGGTCCTGTCTTACAGTATTGCCGTCGCCTACAAAGGGGAGATTGTCAATGACAACAAGCTTATCCATAGCCCTTTCTCCCGCATTGCTTATATTAAGAGTGTATCTGAACATCTTTTTACTGTCGGAGAGGAAAATGCAATTATGGTCAAGGTTGTCAGATCTACCATTATTATCCCCATTGTCTACTTCAACAATTTCCTTATAAGAGCTTGTGGGCTGACCGATATATATGCTTACGGGAGCGCTGCTCTTTACGCCATTGGTTTCGGCTGTAATAGGCTTACCCTGTGATACAAGTCTTGTATCGAAATCCTGAGTCGGTATTATATCGGCTGTGTTGATATATGTGCCTGTAGAAATTTTTTCATCTGTCACAGTGGGTATATCCAGCTCGCAGTAGCCCTCTGGGGGTATTGAATAGACATTGTATCCCATTTCCTCTGACCATTCATTTTTACTTACAAAACGCAACGTAAGCTTTTCTATAGTTTCGCCTTTGGAATCCTTATTCTGCTCAAATTTTATTTTGATTCTGCAATACTTTGATGTGTTTTTATCTGTGTTTGGCAAAATATAATATGCAGCAATATCCTTTTCAGGATCATTTGCTTTTATCTCAATAGGTTGGGAACTCTCACTGTTATTATTTGTAATAATTTTCAGTGAAGTATCTCCCTTTCCACGAGGAAGTATTCTGAACAGAACATCATTGCCAAGTCCACCGGCATCGCCCGACTGTAACCGACGGTTTGTATAACTGTCGGGGTTACCGTCTACTTTAGCAGTTCTTGCAAATATGGAAAATCTAAGGTCACCCTGGAATTTAAAGCCCGGCTCTAAGGTATCCTCTATGACATAGTCAGACAAGGCGTCGGTGCCGTTGTTATGGGCAGTTATTTTCCAGTTGACCTCACCGCCCTGCTCTGCAAAGGGAGATTCCACAGTCTTTGTTATGCCGGGTATTATTTCTCCTCTTGTGAGCTTTACATCGGATACCAGCCACTGCTTATTTACAGTATCGGCGTTAAGGTCGGAATGTTCCGTAAAGCCCAGTTCTCCTGCCTGCTCATCGCTAAGTACATCGCAGCCGCCGTCATTGGGAAGCATACCGTTGGCGTCCGATACGTTTACTTTTGTATCCCTGTCAGCCTCAACTCCGTTATTTCCGTTGTCCACATATTCCATGGCGACATAGTTTACGGCGTCCTTGCCGTAGTCCTCATAGGGAGTAATCACAGTATATGCAAACTGCGTAAATTCACCGGGACGTAAATATGGATTTTCGTTTTCATCAACGCCTAAATTGTAGTCGACTTCATCGCCATCGTCAGTTATCTTGTCACCTTTTTCAAAATGGAATTTTAATCTGTTCCTGCCGTCCTCGGTCGTCTCTGTACCATCATATACGACATATGCCATTACAAAGGTGCCTGCATCCTGTGTTTCGTTTCTATTTTTCCACTTGTCAAGACCCTCGGGTACAGCAATAATATTTTGAAGCTGTTGTCCATTATCTCTGGGGGCAGTAGGCGCAAATTTATTTGTTCTGTCATAATTTCTTGCACCTACAAAATACCTGTTCGATGCCCAATTTGCATCGGTGCTAAAATTCTTGGCAGCACTGTTTCTGAGAGCAAAGAATTGGAAGCCCTCAGGAAGAATATCGTAAACGGGAGCAAGAGTCATATTGGTAGTACCGCTGTTTTTTATAAAGAAATAATAGGTAACGGTATTTAATACACCATTCACATCTACTTTACCGCCATCTAACTTTACTTCTTTATCATTAATAGAATAATGATACCTGTCCTTATCTCTGTAATATTCCGATAAATATGTGCCATCAGTAGCATAATATCCCGTTTCATAAACGCCCTTCTGCAGTATTACCTTACCCGGCTCGGCAAGCATATGGCTTACGGTCTCGGGCAATTTATATACATAGAAGGTGTTTTTTAAGCGGTCGTTGCCCTTTAATGTAACATAACTATCCCAATTTTCATCTTCGGGGAATGTAAGCTTTACATAAATATATATTCCGCTTTGGGGCGGCAGTTTTATATTCACGGCATTATCCCATACAATATACTGCTGACCCTCACTGCTCGGCAGCTCAGTATCCGGAGATGTATCGGAAATGCTCCATTCACTGCCTTTGTCTATGTTGCCAAGCTGCAGCTCTGCTCCGTTCGTTGTAGCATAGTCAAGTATTGATATATTACTATCCTTAGTCCAGTCAAAGACACCTCCCGTATTTGGAAGGGCGTCATAAATATCCTTGCCATTTACAGTAGTTTCGTTATCATATGGGTTTGTAAGCTCCAGTCTGTATACCACTTCATTGTCGCTTCGTGTTATAGGTGTGAAGTCATCGCTGTCAAGCTCGTCAAATGTCGGCTCTCCGCCTCTTTCCGTTACTATTTTTTTATCGAATAACACGGCAGCTCCGCCTGTAAGCAAAGGAGCATAAAGCCTGTGCGTCGGGTAGTCGTTTGCCCAGGCTTCATTATTAACGGAAAAGCCGTTGCTATCACCCTTAGGCTCTACATATTTTGTATCGCATATTGCCTTGTAGGCAAATGTGTAGCTCGTATCCCTTTGCGGCAGATCGGTAATATAGTATTTTATAAGGGTCTCAAGTCCCGATTCAGCAGAGGTTACGGTTACGGAAGCTGCATAAAGTCCGTTGATGTAAAGTCCCTCGTATGTGCCTTCCTTATTGAGTACATAGTACTCTATGCCCATATCTGTAAGCTTAGGCAAGTCATTACCTTCAAGCTGACTGTTATCCTTTACGGGCACAAGAAGTGCCTGAAGTCCTGACATTTTGTCAACAAGAGGCAGCGTATCATAATCGCTTCTTCCCCTGTGTCCCAGATACACAGCATAGTCTATGACATCGCCGTATTCTACCTTGTGTACCTCTGCGCCCGCGCTGCCGCTATCGTTTATGGTAACGCCGTCTACATATCCGCCCTTGCTTATGCTGAGGTCGTAATACACCTCCAAGGGGTCGGTTTTATCCGTATAGGCGGCAGATTCTGAACCCGTTGTATAAAGGGAAGCTGTATTTTCAGCCCACACAGAACCGCCTCCTGGCCAGCCGTAGTAGTACAGTGCATCCTCTTCAGGAAGATACATAAGTGAATTCTTTACGGTAGCCCTTATTTTATATTTCTTTGTTTTGCCTCCGCCTAAGGAATAATCATCGGGATAGTCCCATACAAGGTTATAATTATCCTTTTGGGTAACTATGTAGGCGATACTGTCAAGAGCAGACTTTATATCTTTGTAATCGCCGCCTGCGCCTACTGTTATATTATTGTTTACACTGTCATAGCTTACATTTATATTTATTTTTCCGTCAGCGTTTTTGCTGAAGGTTATCGTTCCGTTAGCTGATTTAATATTATCGTCTACGTTTGCTTGGCCGATATACGGTGTTATTTTTCCCGTGTCCGTTGCCGTAAGCTGTGCTGTCTTTGCGCCGTCAATGGAAATGACTGTATTGTCAACAACAGCAGTGGTAATAACGGCATTTGTAATTGTTACGGTAAGATATTCGCCGTCAGTACCGTCAAAAAGCGCTTGGATATTTTCAGGCTTTATGTACTGACTGTTATTTGTCAGGTTTGAAACAGCGTCCTCAAGCCTGTCAATACCTTCATATGGGAACGGCATGGGATTTTTAACGGTTATTACATATTCCACATCTTCACCCATACGCTCGGGCTTTTCCGTCATTTCCTTGTCAAAGAGAAGCTTGGTCTCGCCTGCTCCGGGAGTGACATCTGCGCTAGCAGTTGATACCTTGTTCTCCGAGAAGGAATAGTGAGTATCGGCTGTTATGTCATTGTGTATAGTGCCGATATCAGCCTTTTCGCTCATAGACTTTGCAAGAAGTATTTCATCGCCAAGAGTCAGAGTACCGGTAATATAGGGTATTTCCGAAGTAAGGCTCTGATTTGCGCTTCTCCAGCCTATGGTATATTTGCCGTCCTCAGCCTCGCTCAGCCACATTGACGTGACCTTGCCGAAGCCCGTAATACGGCATATTTCGTATTCCTTACGTTCTATGCCTTCTCCTGCATAGGCATAAAGGGTCACTCCGCTCTCATCAACGACAAATCTTGTACTTTCTATATTGATTTTTTCACGCCAGCTCAATGTATTGGGAAGAGTGAGAGTATCTGTAAAATCCACATATTTTACAATATCGCTTCCTACATTGAGTACACTGCTTTCCTCGGCAGGTGAATATTTAACGGTATAGCTAAGTCCCTTAAGACTGCTTGTAGCTGTGCCGGGAAGTGCGCTGCTCAGACCGTCCGATAATTCATCGAAGCTTATATTATCGGCATTAAGTACTTCCTTTTCTACCTTGAATTCGGTAGGCTTTGTTACCCACTCAGGCTCCAGATAAGTATCGGAGGTTTTTATTCCTTCCAATTCTTTTTCGCTGGGCTTTATTACATTTCCTTCATATTCTGTTGCTTTTCCTTCGCTCAGACTTACGCCCCACACCTGCATTTTGTTTCCCGGCTCGGTATAATTGGGATATACAAGATCTATTTCAGGTCTTAGGGTATCACCCTCGGGAATGCCCTTAAATTCATAATAGAATACATCGGGATCATCGGTAGATTGAAGCTCAAGGCTGTGGCCTTCTATACCGCCGATTTTTATTTCGCCTGACTTATTCTTTCTTATATATATTCTGTATACAGAATTATCGTTAAGATTGGATACAGTAGCATTAACCTTGGCTGTATTGCCTGTATAATATTTTCCTGCCTGTTCGTCGTCTGTTATCTGATTGTCTTTTGACAATGTTATGTTCAGGCCGACACTTCCGGCAGTACCTGTATTTACGTTTATTGGCGAACTATTATCTGCTTTAGCATCGGTATTGAAAATATCCTCTTTTACATTTTTTCCTATTATAGTATTGTAGAAAAGATTTGAACCCTTTTCTGTATTGGAAACAAAAACAGAAGCGGCGTCTTCTGCGGTTTTTGCTTCGTTTATGCTTTCAAGGTTTTCCGCATTGGCAAAGGCATAGTCGTCAAGAGCGATAACAGACTTTGGCGCATCAAATGTGATCGTTTTTACAATACTGCCCTTAAAGGCGTCCTTGCCTACTGCCGTAACCTCATACTCATTTCCGTCTAGGGTAACATACTGAGGTATTGTTACATTCTCCGTTTCTCTTACGCCGTACACAAGCTTTAACGCACCATTTTCAAGCTTATAGAGATTGCCGTATCCGTCGGTGCAGTACCTTCCGCCTTTCTCAAAGGGCGCGTTAAGACCAAGCGCCTCGCCCTCTGTCTTTATACTGAAGGAAATATTTTTGTCAAATACCATGTCGGTCACATGGTCCTGTACGGCAGCAAGGAATCTGCTGCTTATATATTCGGAGAAGCCCTTTGAGGAAGCCGTAAATACAAGTCTGAATTTGTCTGTGCCGCTAAAGGCGTCAGCCGCTACATTATATTCCGTTATATTTCCGTTTGCATTTGAGACCATTTTATCGGACTTGTAAACTATCTCTTTAATACCCGTACAATTGGCAAACGCTCTTGCAGATATTCCGCCTATTCCTTCACTTATAACAACCTTTTCAAGAGATATGTCATTCATAAACATCTGAGTTGAAAGAGAAGAAACATCAGGCATATTTTCAAAGTCAAAATACCTTAGAGATGAATTGTCCATGAAATGAGAATGCATACCTAACATAAGAGAGCTGCTTGTCGTATCTTTTACCCATTCAATATACTCAAGTCCGGAACAGTTTGTAACAAAGCTATCAATATTAATATTATATATGGAACAGGGAAGCTTCAAGGTCTTTACACTGTCATTTTTGGTCATAAGCTTTGAATTCAAGCTCTTGAGCGATAAGGGCGAAAGGTCGAGGACTTCAACCCTTGTTCCGTTTACAATATCCGTAAGGGCTGTTATGTTGTTTTTATTTTCCTCAAAGGTTATGCTTTCAAGAGAAGCGCAGCCCTTGAAAAGCCTTGACAGATTGCCCGAAGCGCCCTTTGGCAAGGTTATTTCCTTAAGAGAAGTACAGTTCGCAAAGCCCGTGTCCTCATAGGGATTTGTGCCAAATGTAAATGTATCGCTTTTTATATTTTCAAGATTGACCTTTTCAAGGGATTTACAGTTTACAAAAAGCTCGCCTGTAGTTCCGCCAAGATTTTTCATTACATGGTTTTCTTCAAAGTTGACATTTACAAGCTTTTCAGCGTTTGAGAAGGCTCTTTCGCCTATTTTTATTACATTTGAGGGTATTGTCACGGAGGTAATGCCGGAGCCGTAGAATACGTCTCCTTCATTTCCGTCCTTTGTGCCTATATACTCAAGATTTTTAAGAGCTTCAATATTCACTTTTACAAGGTTTGTACAATCCTTGAATGTACCTATGCCTGTTTCCGTGATTTTGCTGTTTTCCTCAAACTCTACAGCCTCAAGGGATTCACAGCCTTCAAAGGCGTAATTTCCTATTTTTTCAACGCTGTCTTTTACTATGACCATTGAAATACTGTCGGCATAAGCGGATATTTCCTCGGAATTTATAAAATTCTCAGGTATCTCGCTGCCGTCGAATGTCAGAGTATATGTGGCGTTGGCATTTATAGTCAGCTTCCAGCCGTTTCCTTCGGCTGCCGTAACGCTGTCTGCATTATTAAGAGCAAGAAGCATTATACTGTAGCAGGAGTTATCATGCTCATGCTCCTCAAGCTCGCATATAAGCTGACCTTCCTCGTTATAGCAAAGGTCGCTGTGCTTATGCTCAGGAAGTCCGCACAGAGGTATATCCTGTATCTTAAGCATTTCAATTTGCTCGTCAAGGCTGTCTACAGCCTCCGTAGTGGTTTCAGTATAGTTTTCCACATAGTCCTCGCTGTGTGTTTCAACGGTGGTATCTGCGCCTATGCCTCCGCCTGACACTACGTCATCGGGAACGGCGTTTGCTTCATGCTTTTCGTCGTTATCTGCTGCGGAGCCCGATACAGTATCGTCCTTGGGCGTTATTTTTTCCTCATGATAGTAGAAAAATCCGCTTTCGGGTAAGGTCTCCTCCTCTGTTTCCTCCTCGGAATCAGTCTGCTTTTCCTCCTCGGTCACAGCCTCGGTTTCAGTCTCTGCCTCCGTTTCCTCTTCTGTCTCCGTTTCTATATCCTTCTCATAACAATCCTCTGTGTGAGTATGCTCTTCAAGTCCGCATATAAGCTCCTCGCTTGTCTCATAACATTCCTCACTATGGGTATGCTCATCATTTTCATCAAGTTCGCATATAAGGGCTGTGTTATAGGTATAGCATTCCTCCGTATGCACATGCTCCTCCATGCCGCATATAGTTTTTCTTTCCATTGTAACGGCTGGGAGTATGAGCATATATGTTGTTATAAACGCAGCAATAACGCCCATAACAGACAATATTCTGTATCTGAGCTTATTTCTTTTATGCCGCGATATGAATTTTGCCGCTTGATTCAAAGGATCATTCACTGCGCTCCCCCTCCTTGCGCCTTATATATCCCAAAAGGAACAATATCATGCCTGAAACGGCCATTATCGGAACGGGATACCAAAGCTGTCCCGTTCTCGGAAGGACATTTTCGCCTGTACCGTCTGCATCTTCTCTGCCTGCTATACCGTTTCTGCCGCTCTCTCCGTCGGTTCCGTCGTCATCTCTGTTTCTGATAGTAGCCTGACCCGTTCTGCCGCCGCTGCCATACAGCGCCGTAAGAGGGTCCTCTGTAGTTGCTTCGGTGTTTTCGGGAATTACCACGTCATGCACTATAGGAGGTGTGCCGCCGGACGGTTCGTTTGGAGTCGGAGGAGTTGAGGGCGCATTTGTCGTTTCCTCGGTTTTCTCGGCTTCTGTTGTAGGCTGCTGAGGCTCTTCATTTCCTGTGTTTATTATTATGTAGGCATTGTCCTCCTGCCTTATATTGACCGTATAGCCGGAAGGTACGGACTTTTCGGTCACGCTGTAGTCTCCCGTCACGGGCAGGTCCTTCCATGTGTAATGCCAGTTGTTTTCTTTGTTCAGTGTTACATCGTCGTATACTATTTTGTTTCTTATGAGCTGTACTTCTATGCTCTTGGGTCTGCTTTCTTCATTGTCCTTTTCCCATATTTTGAGCACGCCTATTTCTCTTGTTTTCTGTGAAGGAGGATTATATCCTCCGCCACCGCTGGGATTTTTATCCCTGCTGAGCTTGGGAACGGCTTTTACGTTATAATTCCAGCCGCCTTCATCACGATTTGGCAGACAGACAAGGAAAGGCTCTGCCTTGTAGGTATATCCGCCCGTGGAAACGGAACTGCCCACTGCAACATAAAGTCCTGTGCCTATATCCCCGAATAAAGCCTTGCCCTGCGTATCGGTGAGAGCTTTTTTAAGGGGTGCTATGTTATCTCTGCTTATATAGCCTGTAAGAGTGCCTGCAAGCCCTCTGCCGCCGTCGTTTTTGATTTCATCAAAGGAAACGGAATAGTCCCTGAATTGGTCCGTGACCGTATACTGTATTTCTCCGCTGACATTTGCGACCTTGTATATGCTGAATTCTGCTCCCGACAAGGGACTGCCTTCATATTTGTAGTCTATCTCCAAAGACGCTTTTTTGCCTGCGTCTATAGCCCCGTAGCAAACAGCGGAGATACATACTAAAACGAAAGCCGTAAGGACTGCTGCCATTCTTTTTATCATTTTTATTCTTTTTAACATAAAAAAACCTCCTGTTTATTTGAATTCCGTTTCTACAAAAAATCGGAAAAGTAGACATTTCCGATTAACGATTTTTTGAAATTTTATGCAAAAAAACTTGAATAATCATGGCAATTATGCTAAAATATGTATAATTTAAAAAAATCGGAAAATCCTACTTTTCCGATTTTTTTGTCACAATTAACAAAAGAGCTTTCAAACTCCTTCGATTTATTGAAAAATGTAGTAGGCGGCAGACCACATTCTCTTGCCGCCGCATTTAATGACAATTCTTTATTCCTCCACCTTTCGTGTACTTCTGTGAAATTATCGGGCATAGGCTTTGGCGGTCTGCCGAATTTCACGCCCTTTGCTCTGGCTGCGGCTATGCCCTCCGCCTGTCTTTGCTTTATGTTGTCTCTTTCATTTTCCGCCACAAAGCTGAGTACCTGAAGTACGATGTCGCTTAAAAACGTTCCCATAAGGTCCTTGCCCCGCCTTGTGTCAAGTATAGGCATATCTATTACCAGAATATCCGCTCTCTTTATTTTGGTTATATACCGCCACTGCTCGATTATATCGGCGTAATTCCTGCCCAGCCTGTCAATGCTCTTCACTATGAGAAGATCGTCTGCCCTAAGCTTTTTTATGAGATTTTTGTATGCCCTCCTTTCAAAGTCCTTGCCGCTTTGCTTGTCTGTGTATATGCGGCTTTCGGCTACGTTAAATTCCTTCATCGCTATAAGCTGCCTGTCCTCGTTCTGCTCTCTCGTTGAAACTCTTACATATCCGTATATCAATTCAATATCCCCTTTCATGTATATACTATAGTATTTACACATTAGGCATATAAAAATACGGATTTAAGGTTATATGTTTTCATATTGATTTTTTCAATGCAAAATTTATAAAATTCCCCAGAATGGTTTGTCAAACTGATATGGATTTTCCGGTGTCAGTTCCGCACCACAGCTGCAGCAAGTTAAATTTGTTTCGTTCATTTTTAGTCCTCCTTTTGCATTTTAGACAATAGTTTCTTCTGTCAATACGCAATAAAATAAAAGCCGATCCATATAGGACCGACCCTTTGGTATACATTTATACTGATTGTTTAAGCAATTCCTCATACTTAGCATAATCGGAAGTTGGAATATTTAGGACTTCAAGAGCTTTCTCCAATGATATTCCTAAATTTTGCATAATGCTTTTGATGTTTGCCAACAATGTATTGGCAGAGCCTTCTTCTCTGCCTTCTTCTCTGCCTTCTTCTCTATTTTCTTTCGCCATGTCTTTAAGATATGTGTTTAAAACAT
>CANQBJ010000035.1 GCA_947589665.1 uncultured Clostridia bacterium | reverse complement strand
ACTGCTCAACTGCCCACCAATTATTCTTTGAAATTATCATAGAAAGCCAATTTACAGAAATTTTTTCACACAGCCTTGTCTTTTATTCATATCTCAATGCCTCTATGGGATCGAGCAATGCAGCCTTTCTGGCAGGGTATACTCCGAATATAATACCTATTGCACTTGATATAACCACGGCTATTATAATTGAGTTAATGGAAACAACACTTTCCATACCCATTATTTTACCTGCTGCCAACCCGGCTATAAAGCCGAAAACAATTCCCAGTATGCCTCCCATAAAGGTCAGTATTATAGCCTCAACTACAAACTGGAACATAATGTCGCTGTTCCTTGCACCTATAGATTTTCTTATACCTATTTCCCTTGTCCTTTCTGTTACAGTCACCATCATAATATTCATAACACCTATACCGCCTACTATAAGGGATATTGCGGCTACACTGCTTATAAGAAGTGTTACTGTTCCTGTTACTTCGTTCATAGCCTCAAGCTGCTCTGTAGTGCTTTCACAGCTATATTTATCGGAGGTATTGTGAAAATCATCGAGCATCGCTACTATTTTTTCACTTAAGGCATCTGTATTATCGGGGTCATCTGCAACAAGAGTTATGTTTGTAAGTGTCTTTTGTCCAAAAAGCCTTTGGGCAGTGGATATTGGCATAACCATACTTTCGGGATATTCGTTTTCATACTGCATTTCTGTCTCTGCATTGGGATTTTTGACAATGCCTGCTACAGTATATTTCTGTGAACCTTTCCACGACTTTATTGATACCTGCTGACCCACAACAGACTCGTCACAGTATCCGAATACCTTCTGAGCAGTTGTATCTGTAATAACAACTACCTTACTTTTACTGTCTATATTTTCCTGACTTATATACTCTCCGTAAAGCAGTTCGGGGGCCATTATATCATAGTAGTCTGCACCTACACCTGTTATCTGTGCTGTATTTGTCTCTTTTGGATCAAAAAGCTTTACGGAATAATAATTTGCCTGATATGTAGGTGATATATATTTTATGCCTGATTGATTCTTTAAAAGCTCATAATCATCAAGTGTAAGCGCATCGCTTGTATACATATTTCTGGGAGAATTGTTTCTCAGCGAAACTGTCATTCTTCCTACACCCAAATCGTCAAACTGATCCTCTATCTGCTTTTGTGAACCGTTGCCTATAGAAGTAATGGCAATAACTGATGCTATACCTATTATAATACCAAGCATTGTAAGAAATGTCCTCATTTTATTGCCAAGAACATTATTAAAGGCTGACTTTATATTTTCTGTAAGATGCATTATGCATTACCTCCCTTAACAGGCTCATCACTTATTTTCCTTCCGTCTTTGAAGGTCACTATCCTTTTTGTATAGGCAGCCACATCAGGCTCGTGAGTTACCATTACTATAGTAGAGCCCTCTTCGTTCAGCCGACGGAATATATCTATTATTTCAAAGGTAGATTTGCTGTCAAGATTACCTGTAGGCTCATCGGCAAGTATTACGGCAGGATCATTTACCAACGCTCTTGCTATTGCAACCCTCTGCCGCTGTCCGCCTGACATTTCATTGGGCTTATGCTTCACTCTATCTGCAAGCCCTACTCTCTCAAGGGCTTCCATTGCCCTTTTCCGCCTTGCAGTCTTTTCAACCCCCGCATATAGCATAGGCAGTTCCACATTTTCAAGAGCGCTCATCTTAGGCAGTAAATTAAATGACTGAAATACAAATCCTATTTTCTTATTGCGTATTTCGGAAAGCTTTTTATCGGGCGTCTTTGAAATATCTATGCCGTCAAGTATATAACTACCTCTTGTAGGCTTATCAAGACAGCCCAGTATATTCATCATAGTAGATTTTCCTGAGCCTGAAGAACCCATAATGGAAACAAATTCACCTGGCTTAACCCATAGGTCTACCCCCGCCAAAGCCTCCACCTCCAGGGCCCCCTGGCGGTACACCTTGGCCAGATCTTCTATTTTGATCATTGCCCATCATACCTCCTCTCATGATGTTTTCCTCAGAGTTTTTGTTGTCCTCTTGGCTTTGCTCTCTTTCACTGTTTCTCTGATTTTTTATTTCATCTAATGTCATACCGTCCTTAATACTGTCGTCTACAGAGGTCAGTACATCTTCGCCTTCACTTAAGCCTGAAATTATTTCAACTACCGTATCGTTTTCCTCTCCTGCAGCTATCTCTCTTTGGCTTACCTTAGTACCGTCGGATACGAATACATATTTCTTGCCAACCTTTGCATCGGTCTTTACAGCAGAAGAAGGTACCGTCAATATATCAGGCTTATCCAGTACAGTAATTTCCAAATCCAGATTATAACCGGGCTTAAGCACGCCATCCGGATTGTCAACTGATATTTCAACAGGCACTGCCGTTTCACTGCCCATATTTGTGTCAGTGGCAAGGGCGCTGTCATTTATCCTTATAATACTTCCTGTATATTCCTTACCCTCCAGTCCGTCTGAAGTCATTACTACCTTCTGCCCCAGCTCCAAAAGAGGCGCATCATATTCTTCGATATTTGCACTTACTATAAGCTTGTTGAAATCTGCCAGCTTCAATATAACTGTATTTTCCTCCGTATATGTACCCTCATCTACACATACTTCTGTTACTTTGCCGTCTACAGCAGCAGACGTAGAATACACAAGCTCACTTAAATCCTTTTTATAGTCTGCCAGATCGTCCTGCAGACCCTTTAATGTAAGCTGTGACTGCTCATACTTAGTCCTGCTCTCACTGTCACCAAGTACCGTCTGTGCATCCTTAAGAGCATTCTGCGCATATGTAACATCATTCTGTGCTGTTGTTATTGTAAGCTTTGCATTGTTCTGCTCGGTTATAAGATCATCATAGGCTGTCTTAGCCTCTTCAAGCTGAGCATCTGCCTTCTTTGCTGTTGTGACCGCTGTATCATACTCATTCTGCGTAGTGCCGCCTACAGCTAAAAGTTCCTCCAGATCGCTTACTTCTTTTTCGGCATCTTTTACGTCCTGCTGTGCATTGTCAATAGCTGTCTGCTGTATTGAAAGACGTGAGGCATAGCTGTCATATGCTGTCTGCGCCTCCTGTAATGCCTTCTGCTTTGAAATGACCTCATTTTTAAGCTTTGTTATCTCTGTATCTGATGTGGGAGTTGTCATATCCTTAAGAGAAAGCTGCGTATTTTCTATTTCTCTTTCGGTATCCCTTATCTGCTTTTCAAGTTCTTCTTTCCTGTCCTCTACATCATACTCTACAAGAAGATCGCCTGCCTTTACATCATCGCCTTCCTCTACAAGTATATTCTTTATAATATTGGTCTCGCCCTCTGCATATACTTCAATTTCATCATCCAGGAGAACACTTCCCGATGCAGTTATGGTATCTGTAAGAGATGTTCTGGACACTGTCTCTGTTATAGGGTGTTCCCTGTTCATATCCGAGGTATTGCTTTTATTTTTAATATGTCTGTATATCCCCATGCCGCCTCCTGCTATGACCACAGCAAGAGCTATGACTATAACTGTCTTTATTCTCCTATTCACATATATCCCTCCATGTAATTATTATGAATTTATGATACTAAAGCAAAATTAAGTATATATTAGTCCTAAATTAGATAACGATTAGAAAAGATTAAAAATCAATTAAATGCATTTTCTGTATAAAATACAATTAAATGCAGATACTAACCACAACTAAGTTAGGAGGGAATTTATGAAAAAAATACTACTTTTATTGATCTCGGCTTTATTCCTGACAGGCTGCTCTGTAACAAACGGCAAAAAAATAGTCAGGATATCCCACGGACAAAGCGAAACACATCCCGACCATATAGGCTTGCTTGCCTTTGAAAAGCACATAGAGGACAGGCTTGGCGATAAATACGATGTACAGATATTCCCAAATGAGCTTTTAGGCGCAGCCGTAAAGGCAATAGAGCTTACTCAGACAGGCGCTATAGATTTTGTCGTATGCAGCACAAGTAACCTGGAGACTTTTGACAATATATACGAGATATTTTCAATGCCCTATCTTTTTAACAGCGTAGACGCTTATCATGCCACTATGGAAAATAAAGAGATAACCGATACGATATACAAATCCACCGAAAGCTCAGGCTTTGAGGCCGTGACGTGGTTTGAGGCAGGCACAAGAAACTTCTATGCCACAAGACCCATAGAAACTCCCGATGACCTTAAGGGTATGAAGATAAGAGTGCAGCAAAGCCCTGCCAATGTTAAGATGATGAGCGCCTTTGGAGCAGCGGCGGCTCCTATGTCCTTCGGCGAGGTATATACTGCAATACAGCAGCACGTCATAGACGGAGCCGAAAACAACGAGCTTGCGCTTACAAATAACAAGCACGGAGAGGTTGCAAAGTACTATATATACGACAGACATCAGATGGTACCCGATATGCTTGTGGGAAATCTTAATTTTCTGAACAGTCTTTCTCCGGAAGAAAGGCAGGTATTCGACGAGGCAGCACAGATATGTACTCAAGTTGAGCGTGAGGCATGGGATAAGGAAATAGAAAATGCCAAGCAGCTTGCTATGGATATGGGTGTTAATTTTAAAGAGGTAGACACCGACGCTTTCAAGGCAAAGGTATCAGGTGTACAGGAGGAGCTTATGGCAGGAAATGAAAAGCTCAGGCCTATTTTCGACAGGATACAGGAAATAAATGCTCAGACAGGAGGCGGACAGATTGGATAAGGCAGTCAATATCATAAACAAAATACTTGAAATAATTTGCGTAGTTATATTTGCATTTATTACCGTAATAGGCACATATCAGATAGTCACAAGATATGTGTTCAATTCCCCAAGTACCGTTTCCGAGGAGCTTTTGACCTATAGCTTTACATGGCTTGCCCTTTTGAGCGCCGCTCTTGTGTTCGGCAAAAGAGAACACCTTGCTATGACATTTCTTTCAAGTAAGTTCAAGGGAAATACGGCTGTTATATTTGCTGTCATAACCGAGCTTCTGACGCTTATATTTGCCGCCATAGTATTCATATACGGCGGCATATCCATAACCAACCTTACAAGAACGCAGGTAACTGCCTCCCTTGGCATCAAAATGTCACTGGTGTATATGATAGTTCCCATTTGCGGCTTTATAATCGTATTCTATAATATAGCCAATATATACAGAATATTAAGAGATAAAGAGGTGAAATAAATGAATATAGCACTGGTCTGCGGACTTATAATAGCCGCCGTTCTTCTTGTGCTTCTGCTCATAGGCACGCCTATTTCCACAGCAATAGGCATATCCTCAATACTTGCAATACTGCCTGTATTGGACACAAATGCGGCATTTCTTACGGGAGCGCAGAGAACCTTTTCGGGTATTTCTGTATTTACGCTTATAGCCATACCCTTCTTCATACTGGCAGGAAATATTATGAACAGAGGCGGCATCGCCACTAGGCTTATTAACTTTGCAAAGGTAATAACAGGCACTATCCCCGGAGCCCTTGCCCATACAAACGTACTGGCAAATATGCTCTTCGGCGCCATATCCGGCTCAGGTGTTGCATCTGCCTCAGCTATGGGTACCATAATAGGTCCTATTGAGGAAAAGGAAGGCTACGACAAGGACTATTCGGCGGCAGTAAATATTGCCTCTGCCCCTACGGGACTTCTCATACCGCCAAGCAACGTGCTTATAACCTTTTCACTTGTAAGCGGCGGAACATCTGTGGCAGCCCTTTTTATGGCAGGATATATACCCGGCATAATATGGGGTCTTGCCTGTATGGTCGTAGCATTTGTAATAGCAAGCAAAAGAGGTTACAAATCTACCGAAAGAATGAGTGGCAAACAGGCAATAAAAACACTGCTTGACGCTATACCCTCTCTTCTGCTCATAGTAATAGTTATAGGCGGTATAATAAAGGGTATATTCACTGCAACGGAGGGCTCTGTTGTAGCCGTTGTATACAGTCTTATACTTTCACTTTTCTTCTACAAGACAATAAAATTCAGCGAGCTTTATGAAATATTCAGGGCAAGCGCCGAAACTACGGGAATAATAGTATTTCTTATAGGCGTTTCCAGCATTATGGCATGGGTAATGGCATTTACGGGCATACCCTCAGCTATTTCAGCCGCCCTTCTTGGTATCAGCAGCAACCCTGTCATAATACTTCTTATTATAAACATCATACTTCTGTTCGTCGGTACATTTATGGATATAACACCTGCCATATTGATATTTACGCCCATATTTATGCCTGTGTGTACAGAGCTTGGCATGAGTGCCGTACAGTTCGGCATTATGCTTGTGCTGAACCTTTGTATAGGCACGATCACTCCCCCTGTGGGAAATATACTTTTTGTAGGTGTAAGAGTGGCAAAGACAAAGATAGAGCAGGTAATAAGACCGCTTTTATTTTACTACGCAGTAATAATAGGAGTGCTGCTCCTTGTTACCTTTGTTCCTGCCATATCCACATTTTTACCGAATTTAATGGGTTATTAGAGGTGATAGTATGAAATTGAGCTTACAGGAAATAAAAAATGCAAAGCAATGGGAGGATGCAGGCTTTAAGCTGCCCCATTATGATATAGAAGAAATGAGAAAAAGGACACTTGAGGCTCCCGAATGGATACATCTGGGAGCAGGAAATATATTCAGAGCCTTTCCTGCCCGCATATGTCAGGAGCTTATAAACAAGGGACTTATGGACACAGGCATTATTGCAGCAGAGGGCTATGACTACGAAATATGCGATAAGGTACTGAGACCCTTTGACAACCTTACGGCAGCCATTACACTTAAGGCAGACGGCACTATAGAAAAGGAGATCGTAGCCAGCATAAGCGCTTCCCTTAAAGCCGACAGACAGTTCAGAGAGGACTGGGAGCTTTTGGAAAAGTCCTTTAAGGCTAAAAGCCTTAAAATGGTATCATTTACAATTACTGAAAAAGGCTACAGCGTAACGGGAAACAAGGATATAGAAAGCCGTCCCGTAGATGCGGTCAGCTATATAGGAAAGGTAGCTTATCTCTGTTATCTCCGTTTCAAGGAGGGACATCCCCTTACACTGGTAAGTATGGACAACTGCTCCCATAACGGCGATATACTGAAAAATGCCCTTATGCTCTATGTAAATAGCTGGTGTGGTCTGGGTTACGTTGAAAAGGAATTTTCGGAATATATGGAAAACAGCGTAAGCTATCCGTGGACTATGATAGACAAGATCACCCCAAGGCCCTCTGAGGGTGTAGTGGATATGCTGGAGGAATGCGGCTTTGAAAGTACTCAGACTATTATTACCGAAAAGAACACCTATGCCGCAGCCTTTGTAAATGCAGAAGAGGCAGAGTATCTTATAATAGAGGATAATTTCAAGAACGGCAGACCGCCTCTTGACAGAGCGGGCATAATATTTACCGACAGGGAGACTGTGGACAAGGTAGAGAAAATGAAGGTATGCACCTGCCTTAATCCCCTCCATACAGCTCTTGCGGTGTTCGGCTGTATATCAGGCTATAACAGGATTTCGGAGGAAATGAAGGACAGGGACCTTGTTAAGCTTATAAAGGGCGTAGGCTACAGAGAGGGTCTTCCCGTTGTGACAGACCCTAAGATACTCTCGCCTAAAGGCTTTATAGACGAGGTGATAAACACAAGACTTCCCAATCCCTTTATAGAGGATATGCCCCAGAGAATAGCCTGCGATACCTCTCAGAAAATGGGTATACGCTTTGGCGAAACCATAAAGGCATATGCCGCCTCTGAGGGACTTGAGGTCACAGACCTTGAATATATACCTCTTGTAATTGCAGGCTGGTGCAGATACCTTATGGCTGTAGACGATATGGGCAGAGAATTTGAGCCTAGTCCCGATCCTCTTCTGCCTGAGCTTATGGGTATTATGAAAAGAGTTGATTTCGGCAACAACGATAATGCAAACGACGCTATAAGCAAAATAATATCACGCGCCGATATATTCGGTGTAGACCTGTACAGCGTAGGTCTTGGCGGCAAAATAGAAAAATACTTCCACGAAATGAACGAAGGTATGGGCGCCGTAAGACGAGTGCTGGTGAATATGTGAATATATTGTTGGAATGCTGCTTTAAATTTTTGTTTAACGTAGAAAAACGACCCTTCCACCAACCTTCGGTTGGTCCCCCTCCCCTCCGACGCTAACGCTAGGGGAGGTTATTTACCGTAAGGCTGTGGCAGTAGCTTAGTTGTTGTTTTTTCTAAGTAAATAAGCAACTTTGAAAGACGCATACCTAAAGCTCCCCTTCGCAAGGGGAGCTGTCAGCCGCGGTAAAAGCTTATATAAAAATAGCTGTGAACGGGGCTGACTGAGAGGTCGAACCTATTCCTATAAACAAAAATTTACCAAAAACCTGCCCTCTGAAACATCTCAGAACTTTCCATCTTTACAAAAGAAAAAGCCGTATGCAATGCATACAGCCCTTCCTCAATTTATATTTATATTTTCCTATGGAAAATACAAAGCAAATTTATATATCCAGAATGATCCTGGCTATTTCAACAAGCTTTCTGCCTGTGTCCATACTCTTTTTCTGCATATATCTGTGCGCCTGTTCCTCGCTCATGGCATATATATCTATAAGCATCTGCTTGGCAGTCTGTATAAGCCTTTCGTCCGTATGCGACTTTTTACCCTTTGGTTTGTACCTTGAGTCCATAGTCATAAGCATTTCCACGGAACAGAGCAGATCCGTTTTATTAAGGGGTACGGCAAGCTTAAATATACGTTCATCATCGCAAAACTCTAGCTGTTCCCTTTTTCCGATACAAATAACATTGAAATTGCTGTCTATATTATCAATAGTATCATTTATATACTGATTGTCAAAGCAATACCCTGTTATAATGATCCCCGAACTGTAATATCTGTTTACATCCAGTATATCCGAGGCTCTTTCCGCAATTTTATTTACCTTAATACCATTGGATAACAGAATTTTAGCAACACTTAATGATACCTTTTTGTTGTCAAAAGCAATAAACAAATTCTGCTCGCTCATAAATTGGCTCCTTAAACACGAATTATTAAGATTATACCACTTTATTATGCTAAAATCAATATTATTTATTTTAAAAAAAGCCATTCTGACGAATGGCTTTTTTATAGTCTGGCTTAATTTTATTAATAATTTACAAGATATTCGTCGATTTCCCACTTGCTTACAAACATTCTGAATGCGTCCCACTCAGCCTGCTTTGACTTAACAAATGCCTTGTAAGCGTGCTTGCCAAGAACCTCCTTAACAAGACCGTCAGCCTTCATTACCTGTATTGACTCGTATAAGTTACCCGGAAGGCTCTTAACACCTAACTCATCTCTCTCCTCCTGAGTAGACTTGAACAGGTTGATGTCTACGCTCTCAGGTGCAGGAAGATTGTTCTTGATACCGTCAAGACCTGCAGCTAAGCAGCAAGCTAAGCAAAGGTAAGGATTAGTTGAAGGATCGGGACTTCTAAGCTCTATTCTTGTGCCTGCGCCTCTTGAAGCAGGGATCCTGATTATATCTGTTCTGTTGGAAGCAGACCATGCAATGTAGCAGGGAGCCTCATAGCCGGGAACAAGTCTCTTATAGGAGTTTACAAGAGGATTTGTAATAGCTGTGATACCTGCAACGTGCTTAAGCACACCTGCTATAAAGCTGTATGCAGTGTCTGATAACTGCAGTTCACCTGCGGGATCAAAGAATGCATTCTTGCCGTCCTTGAAAAGTGACATATTTGTGTGCATACCTGAACCGTTGATACCGAATATGGGCTTTGGCATAAATGTTGCGTGTAAGCCGTACTTCTTGGCAATAGTCTTGACAACAAGTCTGAAAGCAACAACATTGTCAGCTGTAGTAAGAGCGTCGGCATACTTGAAGTCTATCTCGTGCTGACCCTCGGCAACCTCATGGTGAGATGCCTCTATCTCATAGCCCATTTTCTCAAGGTTCATACATATATCTCTTCTTGCCTCAGAGCCTAAGTCTACAGGGTCAAGATCGAAATATCCTGCCTCATCATTAGTAGTGATGGTAGGCTTGCCGTCATCATCGGTCTTGAATAAGAAGAACTCACACTCATTACCTACATTAAAGGTATAGCCCAGCTTCTCTGCCTCGGCGATCTGTCTCTTTAATATACCTCTGGGGTCGCCTTCAAAGGGTTCACCGTCAGGAGTGAATACATCACATATAAATCTTGCGACCTTAGCCTTCTGTGGTCTCCATGGATAGATAACAAATGTATCAAGGTCAGGTCTTAAGTACATATCAGACTCTTCAATTCTGGCAAAACCTTCGATAGAAGAACCATCGAACATCATACCCTCTTCAAGAACCTTTTCAAGCTGTGAACGTGTAACAGCCACATTCTTGGGAATGCCTAAAACATCAATAAACTGAAGTCTTATAAATTCTACATCCTGCTCATCACAAATTTTGATAATCTGTTCCTTAGTGTACTTTGCCATTTAGAAAATCTCCTTCCAAATTGTATTTTTAAAAATAAAAAAGGGACTTCAGATACTCTCTGTGTATCTGAACTCCCTCGTTCTATACATCATTATAGTAACATTGCCGTTGATTGTCAACTCCAAAATTGCATTTTTAAATATTTTATGCAAAATATATAAAATTTTAATCAAAATCAACTGATTTTACAACATTTTTGAAATTTTTAGTTTTCAATCCTGCAAAACAGACCTATCTGCAAAGTATCTCCTCACGGCGTGGTCCATTGCTCACCATAGATATCTTAACACCTATTTCCTTTTCAATGAACTCTACATAGTCCTTTGCCTCCTTGGGAAGCTCATCATAGGACTTGATGCCTCTTATATCGCTTTTCCAGCCGGGAAGCTCTGTATATACGGGCTTTGCCTCATAGAGCTTATCCGTAGTAAGAAATTCATTATATACCTTGCCCTTGTACTCATAGCCTATGCATACGGGAAGCTTATCCATATAGCTGAGAACGTCAAGACAGGTCATACATACCTCTGTAGCGCCCTGTATCTCGCAGCCGTATCTTGTGGCAACTGCGTCAAAATAGCCTACTCTTCTTGGTCTGCCTGTAGTAGCGCCGAATTCACCCTTGTCGCCGCCTCTTCTTCTAAGCTCGTCAGCCTCGTCACCAAATATCTCAGAAACAAAGGGACCCTCGCCTACTGCTGAGGAATATGCCTTTGTTATGACCGTAATGTTGTCAATGGCATAGGGCGGTATTCCTGCGCCTACAGCCGCATATCCCGCAAGAGTAGAGGAGCTTGTAACATAGGGATAAATACCGTGATCTGTGTCCTTAAGAGAACCAAGCTGTCCCTCAAGGAGTATATTTTTGCCCTCCTTGATGGCATTTCTCAGGAACTTGGATGTATCGGCAACATTGTCCTTTATAAACTCCGCATATTCAAGGAGAGTACGGTATACTTCCTTATAGTCTATTTCAGGCTTGTTATAGAGATATTTAAACTGTATATTTATCTTCTCATACATATGCTCAAGCTTGTCCAAAAGTCTTTCCTTGTTATAAAGCTCCCAAACCTGTAAGCCTGTCTTGGAATACTTGTCTGCATAGAAGGGAGCAATGCCGCTCTTTGTAGAGCCGAATTTCCTGTCGCCAAGCCTTTCCTCCTCGTAGGTATCCATAAGCACATGGTGGGGCAGAAGCACCTGTGTCCTCTCGCCTATAAGCAGCTTAAACTCTATACCGGCATCCTTTAATGTCTGCATTTCGCTCTTAAGAGCCTCTATATTAAGGGCTACGCCGTTTGCTATTACGTTTGTTATATTCTTGTGGAAAACACCGCTTGGCAGAAGGTGAAGCGCAAATCTGCCGTATTCGTTTATAATAGTGTGTCCCGCATTGGCACCGCCCTGGAAACGCACGACTATATCGGACTGTTCCGCGCACATATCCGTTATCTTGCCCTTTCCCTCGTCACCCCAGTTGGCACCTACAATAGCTCTTATCATTTTAAAAACCTCCCTAGACAGTCAGCTCAGCATCAGCAATAAGGCTGTCTCTATTTTTATCTAAAACAGGCTTAACCTGTCCCATAATATACTCCTCTGTCTGCTGAGGCGCTCTTCCCACAAAGTTCTTAGGCTCAAGTATCTTCATAAGCTCCTCTGAGCTCATACCGAACATAGGCTCACCTGCAATACGTTCAATAAGGTCGTTCTTGCCGCCTTCCTGCTTTACGACTGCGCCTGCCTCCATAGAAAGCTCTCTGATCCTCTCATGGAGCTCCTGTCTGTCTCCGCCTCTCTTTACGGCGTCCATCATAATATTCTCCGTTGCCATAAAGGGAAGCTCGTCCATAAGATGTCTTTCAATGACCTTGGGATATACTACGATACCGCCCGATACATTAATATAAATATTGAGTATGGCATCGCAGGCAAGAAAGGCCTCGGGAATAGCTATCCTCTTGTTGGCGCTGTCATCAAGAGTCCTCTCAAACCACTGTGTTGCCGCAGTAATGGCAGGGTTGAGAGCATCTACCATAATATATCTGGCAAGAGAAGCCATTCTCTCACTTCTCATAGGGTTCCTTTTATATGCCATTGCTGATGAGCCTATCTGATTTTTTTCAAAAGGCTCTTCCATTTCCTTAAGATGCTGGAGCAGTCTCATATCGTTTGAGAACTTTGTACAGCTTTGGGCTATACCGCTCAATACATTAAGGAATATGGAATCCAGCTTTCTGGTATAGGTCTGACCGCTTACGGCAAATACACCGCTGTAGCCCAGCTTTTCGGCTATCATATTGTCAAGCCTTTTAACCTTGTCCGTATCGCCCTCAAAAAGCTCCATAAAGGATGCCTGTGTACCCGTTGTTCCCTTAGATCCTAAAAGCTTGGCATTCTCAAGCACAAAGTCTATCTGATCAAGGTCCATCATAAGGTCCTGTATCCAAAGGCAGGCTCTCTTGCCTACAGTGGTAGTCTGGGCAGCCTGAAAATGAGTAAAGCCCAGAGTAGGCATATCCTTATACTTCATAGCGAAGTCCGAAAGCTTGCTTATGACAGAAAGTACCTTTTTCCTTATAAGCTTCATAGCCTCTGTCATTATTATAACATCTGTATTGTCGCCTACATAACAGCTTGTAGCACCTAAGTGGATAATGCCCTTAGCCTTGGGACACTGTGTACCGTAGGCATATACATGAGCCATAACGTCGTGACGCACAAGCTTTTCTCTCTCTGCCGCTACATCGTAATTTATATCGTCCTTATGAGCCTTTAATTCCTCTATCTGCTCGTCAGTAATATCCAGACCAAGCTCTTTTTCACACTCTGCAAGCGTTATCCAAAGCTTTCTCCATGTTCTGAATTTCATATCGGGAGAAAATATCTCCTTCATCTCTTTGCTTGCGTATCTGGAATTAAGAGGGCTTTCATAAACATTCTTCATTTGCATATCCTCCGTATCAATCAAGTAAGTGGGAAACATCTACACCGTATTTACCCGTAAAGCAGGCGTCACAGAAGCCGCAGCTGCTGTCAGGCGCTATCCTGTGCAGGTTTTCAATAGATAAATAGTCAAGGGAATCTGCATCGATTATCTTAGCCGTTTCCTCTATAGTATGGCTGTTGGCAATAAGCTGATCCCTGTTGGGAATATCCGTACCGAAAAAGCATGGCCATGTAAAGGGCGGCGCTGAAATACGCACATGGACCTCCTTGGCTCCTGCATCTCTTAAAAGCTTTACAATCTTACCGCTCGTGGTTCCTCTTACTATACTGTCATCCACCATTATGACCTTCTTGCCTGCAACTGCGCTCTTAAGTACGTTAAGCTTCATTTTTACGGCTATTTCCCTTTCGGACTGAGTAGGCTTTATAAATGTTCTGGCAATATACTTATTCTTTATAAATCCCGTGTCAATAGGGATGCCGCTGTACTCGGCATAGCCCTGGGCAGCGGAAAGCCCCGAATCGGGAACACCTATAACTATATCTGCCTCAACGGGTGACTGCATTGCAAGGAAGGCTCCCGCTCTCTTGCGGCACTCGTGTACCACCTCATTGGCAATAGTGCTGTCGGGGCGTGCAAAATATATATGCTCGAATATACAGAGCTGACCCTTCTGAGTACCGCACATCTCTCTGTCACTTATCATTTCGCCGTCTTCTATCTTTATTATCTCGCCGGGCTCTACATCTCTTACAAACTCTGCGTCTATAGCGTCAAAGGCACAGGTCTCGCTGGCAAAAATAATGGCATTGTCCCTCTTGCCTATTGAAAGAGGTCTGTAGCCCCAAGGGTCTCTTGCCACAACAAGCTTATTTGGACTCATTACAAGAAGTGAAAAAGCACCCTTAAGCTTCATCATGGCTCTTTTGACCGCCTTTTCTATAGAGCCGCTTGTAACTCTTTCCCTTGCTATAAGATAGGCTATTATCTCGGTATCTGCCGTTGTCTGGAAAATAGCGCCGTTCTGTTCAAGCTGTTTGCGTATCTCATCGGCATTTGTAATATTGCCGTTATGACTTATGGCAAGCTGTCCCTTAACATATCTCAGAACAAGAGGCTGTACATTCTCTCTTAAAGAGCCACCTGCTGTGGAATATCTGACGTGACCTATAGCCATTCTTCCGGACAGCTTGGCAAGCTCCTCCTCGTCAAACACTTCATTGACAAGACCTATGTTCTTGTGAAAATATATATCTCTGTCTCGGTTTACTGCTATGCCGCAGCCTTCCTGGCCTCTGTGCTGCAAAGAAACAAGACCGTAGTATGTAGTTGAGGCGGGATTGCCTTCAGGATCGTATATTCCAAATACTCCGCATTCCTCGTGTATTTCAGACATTGCTGCTCCTCCTTTTACTTTCCGTAATGTTCAGTAAGTCTGCCCCATACCTCTCTGTATACGTCACCGAACTCGCCTAAGTCCAGTCTAAATCTGTCCTTGTCAAGCTTTTTATTAGTCTCTGCGTCCCATAATCTGCAGGTATCAGGGCTTATCTCATCGGCAAGCACTATTTCGCCGTCGGCTGTCTTGCCTGCCTCGATCTTGAAGTCAATAAGCTTTATGCCAATGTTCAAAAATATTTCCTTAAGTCCTTCATTTACCTTGAAAGCCATATCGGATATCTTGTCTATTTCTTCTCTTGTAACAATGCCCAATGCTATAGCGTGGTAGTCATTGATAAGAGGATCGCCCAATTCGTCATTCTTATAGCTGAATTCAAGGGTAGGCGCGCTGAACTGCGTACCCTCTGCTACACCGTATCTCTTTGAAAATGAGCCTGCCGCTACATTTCTTACTATTATTTCAAGAGGTATTATATCCACCTTCTTAACAAGAGTTTCTCTGGGAGAAAGCTCTTCAACAAGGTGAGTTTTGATTCCTGTATTCTTTTCCAGAAGGCGGAATATAAAATTAGCCATCTGATTATTTATAATGCCCTTACCCTCAAAGGAACCCTTTTTAAGTCCGTTGAAAGCAGTAGCGTCGTCCTTGTACTCAAATATGCACAGTGTCGGGTCATCTGTAGCGTATACCTTCTTTGCCTTGCCGGTATACAGTAAATCCAGCTTTTTCATTTTATTACCTCGCTTAAGTAAAATTCTCTGTTCCTGAAAGAAACCATTACTTTTATATTATAATAAATTTTATGCTAATATTCAACAGGTTTTAAAAAAAAATATAAAACATAGTATGGTCTGCCGAAATAATTATTTTATAAAGCAAAAGGACTGCCAAATAGGCAGCCCTTTAAAATTCTACTATTTCACTGTTTTCAACAGCCTCGTCTATAAGCTCTTCAAGACCTTCTATTTTTCTTTCCATAGATTCAATAATGCTTTTCTTAGGCTTTGTTTCCGGATGCTTTGCCACAAAAACGGTACAGCAGTCCTCATAGGGTCTTACTGAAATATCGAATGTGCCTATATCCACTGCAATATCCACTATATCCTGCTTGTCCATGGCACAAAGGGGACGAAGGACAGGGATTTCAGCAGCGGAATCTATGGCATATATGGCCTCCATAGTCTGGCTTGCCACCTGCCCTATGCTGTCTCCCGTCACAAGGGCATGGCTCTTGTTTTTAAGAGCTATCTTTTCTCCTGCCTTAAGCATTGCACGTTTCAGGAAAATGGTCATTTTCTCCGGAGGAGTATGCTCATATATACAAAGCTGGGTTTTAGTAAAGGGTACTATATAAAGCTTTATACTGCCTGTAAATACAGAAAGTCTTTCAGCCAGGTCCATTACCTTCTGCTTTGCCCTCTCCGAAGTATAGGGCGGTGAGTCAAAGTATACCGCCTCTATCTCAACGCCCCTCTTAGCCGTAAGAAAGGCTGCGACAGGACTGTCTATGCCGCCTGACAAAAGCACAGTAGCCTTGCCGCTTGAGCCGTAGGGCAGACCGCCGTGTCCCTTTATGAGCTTGCTGTAAATATAGGCATTGTTTCTCAGTTCTACCATAAGCTGAACTTCGGGATCGTGTACATCTACCTTAAGACCGTCTGTATTGTGGAGTATATAGCCGCCTACATCGGCGCTTATTTCATTTCCCGTCATAGGATATCTCTTGTCGGAGCGTCTTGTTATGACCTTGAAGGTAACGCCGCCGTTGGGAAAATGCTCCTTAAAGTGCATAAGAGCATGTCTTCTCAGGCTCTCTATGGACTGATCCTCAAACTCTATGCCGGGGCATACCGCCACCACTCCCAGTATATTTACTACAATGGGAATAACGGTATCGTAATCAAAATCGCCTTCCTCGTTTACAACAAGTATCCTGCCCTGCTCCTTGTATACCCTATAGCCCGTATATCCGTCAAGCCTTTTGATTATTGTCCTTATAAGGCGGTTTTCAACAAGGTATCTGTTCTTGCCCCTCATTGCGATCTCGCCGTATTTTACCAGAAGTACATTCTTCATTTTATTAACCTCTATCTTGGTATAAATCTTCTGAGCATGGGTACGTTTTTCATAAGGCTTTCTACTGTCCTTTCAGCCTCTTTCACAGTATTTTCACTTGAAAAGCTGAAACGCACCGCATTTGCTCCTCTGCCGTCTATGATATAGTCCACTGTCTTTTTCTTTTCCTTAGCCCTTGAGGAACAGGCTGAGCCTGTGGCAACATATATTTCCTCGTTTTCAAGAGCGTGCAGCAGTACCTCTCCCTTTACGTCCTTAAAGCTTAGGTTCAATATGTAGGGACTGCCCTTTTCACTGTCGCCGTTTACATATACATTATCAAGCTTATCGGTAATTTTCATTAAGGTGTTTTTTATCCGTGAAACCTTTTCAAAGCTTTTTTCCATATCTGCCGCAGCTATTTCAACGGCCTTTCCCATAGCCGCTATGCCATAGGTATTTTCGGTACCGGGGCGAAAGCCCTTTTCCTGACCTCCGCCGAAATGGAGATTATTTACCCTTATACCCTTTTTTATATACATGGCGCCGACGCCCTTTGCGGACTGTATCTTATGTCCGCTTACCGTTATGATATCGGCAAATTTGCTGTTTATGGGATGCTTGCAAAATGCCTGCACACAGTCTGTATGGAATACACAGTCGGGATTTTTGCTTTTTATGGCGCCGTATATTTTTTCAATATCCTGTATGGTGCCTGTTTCATTGTTTACATACATTATGCTTACAAGTATGGTATCGTCATTTACAGCGCTTTCAAGCTCATTTATATCAATATAGCCCTTCTCGTCGACACCCAGTGTTATTACCTCAAACCCCCTTTTTTCAAGCTCCCTGAAGCTGTCCCTTACGGAAGGATGCTCTATGCTCATGGTTATAACTCTTTTACCTCTCCTGCAATAAGCTCCCGCCACTCCCAGTATGGCGGTATTGTTTGCCTCTGTGCCTCCGCTTGTAAAGTATATTTCCTCTGCCTCCGCCTTTATAACGGAGGCAATTATTTTCCTTGCCTTCGTTATCTCCTTCTCCACATCAAAGCCAAGGCTGTGAAGTGAGGAGGGATTGGCAAAGCCCTTTTTCATAAATTCACACATATATTCCATGACCTGCTCCGACATTTTGGTCGTAGAGGCATTGTCAAAATATATCACGCTAAGTCCTCCAGTTCATATAGAAGTATAACAGAGGCAACAAGCCCTGCCGTTTCCGTTCTGAGTATTCTTTTGCCAAGTGTAACGGATAGGATACCCCTTGAAAGAGCATATTCTATCTCTCCTTGGGAAAATCCGCCCTCGGGACCTATGAATATGCCTATGGTTTTCCCGCTAAAGCTTTTCACATAGCTTTTAAGAGTATTTTTACCTTCCTTTTCATAGGGTATTACCGCCCCGTCAAGACCGACAGCCTCATCAATGGCAGACTTAAAATCCATTATGTTCTCTACCCTCGGTATTTTTCCTCTTCCGCTCTGCTTTGCGGCTGCCTCGGCTATCTTGTTCCAGCGGGCAAGCTTTTTATCCTCCTTGCCGTCTAATTTCACAACGGTATGTTCGGTTTTTACAGGCACTATTCTGTCAACACCTATTTCAATACATTTCTGTATGACAAGCTCCATTTTGTCGGATTTAGGCAGCGCCTGATAAAGAGTTATCTTTAGCTCAGGCTCATTATTATTGGTAAATATATCGACTATTTTTGCAGTTACTCTGCCCTTGCTTATATCGGTTATCTCACATTCATAGTCCCGACCCTTGCCGTCACATACCGTAATGATATCGCCGACCTTAGACCTGAGAACACTGCCTATGTGCCTTGCATTGTCATTTTCAAGAGTAATGGTATGGTCGTCTATATTTTCACTTTTTACAAAAAACTTAGGCATAGCTTACTCCTTTACAGATGTTATGCATACCCACTCGTCTGCGGTATTTGTGCTTATCACCTTTAGTCCGCATTTGTCAAGGGCGCTGTACACATCATCGACTCTTTCCTTTATTATACCCGACGCTATAAACACACCGCCCTTTTTAAGCTGCTTTGGTACAACGGGACTTATGGCGCATATTACATCGGCTATTATATTTGCCACAACAACATCGTACTTATCATAGCCTATCTCATCCTGTAATTTCTTATCATCTATTACATTGCCGCTTGTGACATAGTATTTATTCCTGTCCACACCGCTAAGCTCTGCATTCTCATAGGCAGTCTTTATGGCATTAGGATCAATGTCAACGGCAAAGGCGCTCTTTGCCCCTAAGAGGAGAGCTACTACAGACAGTATACCACTGCCGCAGCCCAGGTCCGCTACAACGGAGCTTTCATTTATATACTTTTCAAGTTCCAGCATACAAAGCTGCGTAGTCTGATGAAGTCCTGTGCCAAAGACATGACCCGGGTTTATGTTGAATACAACTCTGCCCTCGGGGTTGTCCACATCCTCCCACACAGGCTTTATAAGTATTTTACTGCCTATAGTAAAGGGCTTGTAGTAGTCCTTCCACTTGTTAAGCCATTCCTCGTCGTTAAGGTTTGATTTGGTTTCTATTTCCAGCCTGCCCATATCGATACCTAAATCCATAGACCTAAGTCTGTTTATGGCGTCCCTTATGTGAAGAAGCATTTCCTCGCCATAGGGATTATCGCTTACATATACCGTTATCTTGGTCTCGCCCACAGGCTTGTTCAGTAATTCCTCGTCCACATAGTCCCAGTACTGAGAGCTTGTGTTAAGAAAGTCCTTAAGCTCGTTGTCGTCCTCCACCTGTATGCCTGTCACTCCCGCATCGAGTAGAGCGGCGGTCACAGGCTCTATGCCCTCTGTGGCAGTATATATCTTTACCTCTGTCCATTCCATATAAATTCCTCCTAGACAAATCAACGCAATACTATTATAATTATAACAGATGTGTAAAAAAATTACAAGAATAAGAGGACGGCATACATGAGCAAAAAATACACAGACATTGATATAGAAATAAAAGACATTGAATTTCCCAATAAAGGCATAGGCATATTCAACGGCAAAAAGGTAACTGTCAAAAATACCATACCCGGGCAGAGGGTACTTGCCGATATAAAGAAAAAGAAGGGACAGTATGAGGGCAGGCTTAAAAAAATCACTGAAAAAGCTGACTACGAAATTGAAAGCCTATGCCCTGCCTTTGGCATATGCGGAGGCTGTACCTATCAGAATATAAGCTATGAAAAGGAGCTTGAAATAAAGAAAAAAACCGTTCTTGACCTTCTTGAAAAGGGCGGTATATCCGACTTTGAGTTTATGGGTATAAAGGGAAGTCCCGATACCGAATGCTACAGGAATAAAATGGAGTTCAGCTTTGGCGACAACGGTGCCGAAGGAAATCTGTGCCTTGGTATGAGGAAAAGAAACAGCTATTATGAAGTGGCAAATGCCCATGTATGCCGCATAGTACACGAGGATATAAGGAAAATATTAAGCGCTGTGCTGGACTTTTTCAAAAACAGCGGCGAGACCTTTTATCACAAGGCAAGACACACAGGTACTCTCCGCCACCTTCTTGTAAGGCGCAGTCATTTCACAGAGGAAATACTTATAAGCATTGTAACCACTTCGGAAATCAGAACAGATATGCGTCCTCTTGTAAATGCCCTTCTCTCCCTTGAGCTAAAGGGTAAAATAAAGGGTATGAGCCATATTATAAACGACGGTGTGGCAGATGTCGTAAGAGCCGATAAAATAATACAGCTTTACGGTGAGGACTTTTTCAGCGAAAGGATATTGGGTCTTGATTTCAGAATTTCCACCTTTTCATTTTTCCAGACTAATTCCGCAGGCGCAGAGGTACTTTATTCTACCGTAAGAGAATTTGCGAAAGCGGAGGAAAACAATTTTATATTCGACCTCTACTGCGGAACGGGAACTATCACTCAGCTTATGAGTCCCAATGCAAATAAGGTAGTCGGTATAGAAATAGTTGAAGAGGCTGTGGATGCCGCTAAAATAAATGCTGAGCTTAACGGCATCACAAACTGCGAATTTATTGCCGGAGATGTGCTGAATATGGCAGACAGCCTTGAAGATAAGCCCGATCTTATAATACTTGATCCTCCCCGTGAGGGCATACACCCTAAGGCAATATCCAAAATAATCAATTTCAATGCCGACAGACTTGTGTACATCAGCTGTAAGGCAAGCTCACTTGCAAAGGACCTGAAAGTATTTGAAGAAAACGGCTATAAGGTTGAAAAAATATGCTGCGTGGATATGTTCCCAAGGACATATCACGTTGAAACGGTGTGCCTGCTGGCTAAACAAAATCTTTAAAACCTCAGTAAATAAGGGCTTTCTGTAAAAGGAAGCCCTTATTTTTATTTTGCAACAATAAAAAGTGGCGCAGATGACACCTACACCACTTGTAATATTTTTGCTGATCGGAGACTGTGAAAAAAACTCTGTAAATAAAAGTATTAAAAACAGGCCTTCTATGATAAAATAAAAACATAGGAGGCCT
>CANQBJ010000034.1 GCA_947589665.1 uncultured Clostridia bacterium | reverse complement strand
TGTACAAAAGTCGGGTTTTCATCAATAATACCGTTTTTGATTATTTTAACAGGATTCATTAATTAGCCCCTCCTTCCGGATAATTTTCGCTTACATATTCAATAGCTCTTGTTGCAGAGTTGGAAACGGCTCTTGAGGTGATAGTAGCGCCTGTAAGAGCCTCTACCTGGCCGCCGTCCTTTGTAACGGCAATATCACCACTCATGCCTGCGAACTGAGAGTAAAAGCTTTCGTTTGCAGCATTTGCGCCTAAGCCGGGGGTCTCGTTAGAGCAGTTTACTACGGAAAGGCCTGTAAGAGTGCCTTCCTCGTCAACGCCGAACATAAGCTGAAGTCCTGCGCTGAAGCCCTTTGCCGTAATGGCTACGGCATAGCCTATAGGCTCACCGCTCTCATCAAGAGCAGGTGTGATCGTAGTTATATCTATATTGTCGTGCTCCTCGGGAGCGTCGTCCTCAATAGCCTCAGCCTCGCCAAATTCAGCAGCATCGGCAAATACTGCCTTCATGCTCTCTTCCTGAGCAGCTGCCTCCTGATCTGCAATAGGACCTGAGGTAATGGCGTTTACATAGCCCAGAAGTCCTGCGGCTATAAGACATATTATAAGCAGTACTGCAGCGGGTCTTACTATATTTGACATACTACTTCACCTCCTTAGCTTTTGCCTTTGAATAGCCAAAGGTTCTCGGAGCAGTGTATCTGTCAATAAGAGGAACACAAAGGTTCATAAGAAGTATTGAATAGGATACACCCTCGGGATAACCGCCGAACACTCTTATAAGAGTGGTTATAAATCCACAGCCAAAGCCCATTATGAGCTGACCCTTAGGGGTCACGGGAGAGGAAGCATAGTCGGTAGCCATAAAGAAGGCGCCAAGCATAAGTCCGCCGTAGAAAAGCTCCTGAACGGGAAGTCTGTCTGCGGCAGCAGGTACGCCTGCAAACTTAAGTATAGTTGTAAATATAAATACTGTTGCAATATACACAACGGGGATCCTCCAGGAAATGACCTTCCTTATTATAAGGTATATACCGCCTATAATAAGAGCTATTGCACAGGTCTCACCTATAGTACCTCCCGTGTTGCCTATAAGACCCTGTATAAGAGTTGCGCCTGCAGCCCCTGTCTGCTTAATGGAGGCAAGGGGAGTTGCGTATGTAGCCGCATCCACGCCTGCCTTAGCCAAAAAGCCTGTGGGACCGAAGGCAGAGCCACTCATAAGCGTAGGATATGACGCAAGCAGGAAAGCACGTCCTGCAAGAGCAGGGTTTATAAAGTTCTGACCTAAGCCGCCGAAAAGCTGCTTTGCTATGATTATTGCAAAGAAGGCTCCCACTACAGGCATTACAAATATTGCAATGGGGTGGGTGTCAAAGCTCAGAGCAGGTAAATTCATAGCCAGAAGAAGGCCTGTGACAACAGTGGACAGGTCCTTTATTGTATTGGGCTTTTTGGCTATTTTGTTGTATATCGTCTCTGCGGCTATAGCGGCTATGATACACATAGCTATTTCTATGGCTGCCGTAACGCCGAAGAATATAATGCCCATGACCGCTGCGGGTACAAGGCCGATTATTACATCTCTCATAACGCTTGTAACGGTTTCATTGGAGCGAATGTGAGGAGATGATGATACCATTAAATTACTGTTCATTTTTTCGCCCTCCTTTATTTCTTTCTCTTAGAAGCCATTACTTCGCCTCTGTAAGCTATTATCGTCTGTGCCAGATGTCTCTTTGCGGGACATACGAAGGAGCAGGAGCCGCACATTATACAGTCTAAGCCGTGGTGCGCCTCAAATGCTGCCATATCGGAATGAAGAGCGTCCTGATTGAGATTAAGGGGCATAAGACCCATAGGACAGGCCTCTACACACTTGCCGCATCTTATACAGTTGCTTTCAGGCGGAAGTGTAGCTGACTCCTTTGTGAGACAAAGGAGAGCAGAGGAGGTCTTTATAAAGGGAACGTCCGTAGAGTAAATAGCCTTGCCCATCATGGGACCGCCTGCTATTATCTTGCCCGGCTCTTCCTTAAAGCCGCCTACAGCCTCTATAAAGTCGTTCATATTCATACCGATCCTTACCTGGTAGTTGCCCGGATTGTTTACTGCGTCGCCCGTAAATGTAACAATTCTTCTCATAAGAGGTCTGTCCTTGCATACGGCTCTCTCTACAGCAAGCACTGTATCTACATTGTCTACTATACAGCCTGCTGATGCGGGAAGCTTGCCTGAGCCTACCTCTCTGCCTGTTACGGCATATATAAGCTGCTTCTCGGAACCCTGAGGGTATTTTGTGAGAAGAGCCACTACGGAAATGTTGTCGTAGCCCTGAACAGCCTTTACCATAGCGTCAATAGCATTCTGCTTGTTGTTCTCAATGGCAATGTAGCCATGAGCGCCGGGATGGAGCCTGAGCATTATGGCAAGTCCCTGTACAAGCCTGTCTGTCTTTTCAAGCATAACTCTGTGGTCGGTAGTCAGATAAGGCTCACACTCTGCCGCATTGACTATAATTGAGTCGATCTTGTCTGTCGGAGGCGGATTAAGCTTGATATGTGTGGGAAAGCCTGCGCCGCCCAGACCTACGATACCTGCATTCTTGATCTTGTCCAGTATCTGTTCTCTTGTAAAGGATTCGTAGCCTGTGTCCTTGCCCAAAGATGGGTCTTCTTCAAAAAGACCGTCGTTTTCGATAATTATTGACTGTACCATAGTACCGCCGGGAGTAAGCATAGGCTTGATATCCTTTACGGTACCCGATACCGATGAATGGATAGGTGAGCACATAAAGGCTTCCGCTTCGGCAATTTTCTGTCCCAGAAGAACTCTGTCGCCTTTAGCAACAATAGGGCTGGCAGGAGCGCCTATATGCTGGCTCATCGGGAAAACCATAAGAGCGCCCGTCTTAGGCATGATTATCTCGATAGGCTTATCTTCGGTATACTCTTTGCCTTCAGGCGGATGAATACCACCTATTTTAAAGGTTTTAAGATTCATATCTATTTTCCTCCTTACTTAAGGATATTTGACCGGATCGGCATACCGCATCTACGGTCCGGCCGTCCTTAGATTTTACCTTAAATATAATAATACAATATTTTACATAAAAATACAAGAGTTTAACGCATATTTTTTGTGTTAGATATATAACAAATTTAAGGCTCTCTTGTATATTGTTGCTACTTTTGTTGTAATTAAGGGCTGTTTTATGATCAATATTTGCATTCTTTATAACTTATGCTTGTATTTACAATAAAAGTATAATAAAATTAGAGATATGTTAATCAATGAAAAGGAGTGCGGAAATATGAACGTAGCAAGCTTTACAATAGATCATGACAGACTTTTAAGGGGAATATATGTATCCCGCAAGGACAGAGTGGGCGAAGAGACAGTTACCACCTTTGACATAAGGATAAAAAGACCCAATATTGAGCCCTGTATGGACACAGCCGCCATACACACTCTCGAACACCTTATGGCAGTGTATCTGAGAGGGGATGAGCAGTGGGCGGACAGAACCATATATGTAGGTCCTATGGGCTGCAGAACAGGTATGTATGTTATATTCAAGGGGGACTTGTCCTCAGAGGATATAGTAGATATTATGAAGAGGACCTTTAAGTATATCATAGACTTTGAGGGAGATGTACCTGCTGCAGCCTCCAAGGAATGCGGAAACTATCTTGACCACAACCTTGAATATGCCAGATGGGAGTGCCGTAAATTCTATGACGAGGTCCTTGAAAATATAAAGGAAGAAAACATGAACTATCCTATGTAAAAGTACTTGAAAAACTGATATTTTAGGGTTATAATAAGATATTATTCATTTGTTGTAAATTGTAAAAACAGGGGTGATATTATGAGTGAGATCGATTACTCGAAAGAGGTAGAAAAATTATATCAGGATTTGCTTGATGAGATCAGGAGGTATCACCCGTCTAAGGATCTGTCTATGGTGGAAAAGGCATACAGGACTGCCTGCGAGGCTCACGGAGACCAGAAGAGGAAATCGGGAGAGCCTTATATTATCCACCCCTTAAGCGTAGCTAAAATACTGGCTGAACTGGAGCTGGACCTTGAGAGCATAGTTGCGGGACTTCTCCACGATGTTGTGGAAGACACAAAGTACACTCTTGAGGACATTGCCGAGATGTTCAATGACGATGTTGCCCAGCTTGTAGACGGCGTTACAAAGCTTGAAAAGTTTGCCTATTCCTCAAAGGAGGAATTTCAGGCGGAAAACTTTAGGAAAATGTTTCTGTCCATGGCAAAGGATATAAGGGTAATACTTATAAAGGTTGCCGACAGGCTCCACAATATGAGGACCCTTAAATATCACAGACCCGAAAAGCAGAAGGAGATAGCCCAGGAAACTTTGGATATTTACGCTCCCCTTGCAGACAGGCTCGGTATCTCCAAAATAAAGACTGAGCTTGAGGACCTTTGTCTCAGGTATCTGGAACCGGAGGCATATTATGACCTTGTGGACAAGATACACAGAAAGCAGACGGAGAGAGAGGAATATGTAGAAAGGATAGTAAAGGAAATAAAGGAAAAATGCGAGGCGGCAGGCATCAAATGTACTGTCAGTGGCAGACCCAAGCATTTTTTCAGCATTTATAAGAAAATGCATACCAAGAACAAGACTCTTGACCAGATATTCGATCTCTTTGCGGTAAGAGTGCTTGTAGAGAGCGTTAAGGACTGCTATGGAGTTTTAGGTGTTGTTCATGAGGCATACACCCCTATGCCCAACCGTTTTAAGGACTACATAGCTATGCCCAAGGCAAATATGTATCAGTCCCTTCACAACACGCTCATAGGCCCCGATGGTCTTATATTTGAAATACAGATAAGGACCTATGAAATGCACAAGACTGCCGAGTACGGTATCGCTGCTCACTGGAAGTATAAAAAAGGCATTACGGAAGGTGTCGAGGACAGCTCAGAGGATGCCAAGCTTTCATGGCTCAGACAGATACTGGAATGGCAGAGGGATATGTCCGACAACCATGAATTTATGGATACCATAAAGACGGATCTGGACGCCTTCAGCGAGAACGTATTCTGTTTCAGCCCCAAGGGCGAGGTCATTTCGCTTACAGAGGGCTCCACTCCCGTAGACTTTGCCTATGCCATACATTCCGCAGTAGGCAATACCATGGTAGGCGCCAGAGTAAACAACAGAATAGTAAACTTTGACTATGTTCTCAAAAACGGCGACAGAGTGGAGATAGTAACATCTCAGAACACAAGAGGACCCAGCCGTGACTGGCTCAAGTTCGTAAAGACAAGTCAGGCAAAGTCCAAAATAAATCAGTGGTATAAGAAATTAAATAAGGAAGAAAATATCGTAAGGGGCAGGGAGCTTCTTGAGAGAGAGGCAAAGAGAAAGAATTACGACATTGCCGAGCTTCTTACTCCGAAGGCTATGGAGGCGGTACTGGAGCGCTACAGCTTCAGGGACTGGGACTCTATATGCGCTGCCGTAGGCCACGGTGGACTTAAGGAAGGCCAGATAATAAATAAGCTCTATGACATATACGAAGCCGAGCAGAAGAAGAACAAGACCGCTCAGGAGCTGCTGAGGGAACAGGAAGAGACCATAAAGGCTCATATAGAAAGCTCACAGGCGGAGCAGACGGGCAGAAGAAAGAGCAAAAGCGGTATATATGTCCACGGCATAGGAGATATAGAGGTAAGGTTTTCAAAGTGCTGCTCTCCCGTGCCCGGTGATGAGATAGTGGGCTTTGTCACAAGGGGCAGAGGTGTTTCCATACACAGAACCGACTGCGTGAACATTATAAACCTCAGCGAGGAGGAAAGGGCAAGGCTCTTAGAGGCAGAATGGACTGTAGACAAGACCACCGCAGGCTCCTATACAGTCGATATAAGAATATTTGCAATAGACAGGGACAGTCTTACATTCGACATACTGAAAATAGTTATTGACGAAAATCTTTCCGTCAATAATATAAATGCCAGACCTATAAAGAACGGAAAGGCAGTTGTGGACCTGAGCCTTAAGATAAGCAATGTAGAACAGCTTGAGATATTCTGCAACAAGGTAATGAATGTAGGCGGAGTAGAAAATATAGAAAGAGTGAATGCCTGATGCGTGCAGTAATACAGAGGGTAAAAAGTGCAAAGGTAACGGTAGAAGGTAAGGTCACAGGCAGTATAGACAAGGGCATAATGGCTCTTGTAGGCATGAATAAGGGCGACAATGAGGAAACCTTTAAGTGGATGCTCAATAAGCTTGTGAATATAAGGATATTCGAGGACGAAAACGACAAGATGAACCTGTCCGTGTCCGACCTGGGCTACGGACTGCTTCTGGTGCCTAACTTTACCATATACGCAGACGCGCGAAAGGGCAACAGACCCTCCTTTGCCATGGGCGCAGGTCCTGAGGAGGCAAGGGAAGGCTTTAACAGATTTGTTGAATATGCCAAGGCAAATTTTCCCAATGTTCAGGCAGGAGTTTTCCAGGCTTATATGCAGGTCGAGCTTGTAAACGACGGTCCCATAACCATACTGCTGGACAGCGATAAGCTGTTTTAGAGGTATAAAACAGGAGAAGTATATATGAGATTGAAGCAATTTGTATCTCCCGATATGGGAGAAAACTGTTATTTTGTAATAGATGAGAATACAGGGGAAACTGTAATAATAGACCCAGGCGCTCAGGGTGAAAAGCTATGCAGAGCCATAGACAGCGAGGGACTTGACGTAAAGGCCATATGCCTTACTCACTGTCACTTTGACCATGTCGGAGCAGTCGAGGAGGTCAAAAAGCATACAAATGCACCCGTGCTTATATGCAGGGGCGAGGAAGAAACGGCAGGCAGTACGGCATACAACCTTTCCGCCATGTTCGGCAGACCTCTTACCGTAGCCTATGACAGAGTACTGGGAGAGGGAGATAAATTCAGCTTTGGCTCTCTGGAATTCAGTACTATACTTACACCTGGGCATACAGAGGGCGGTGGCTGTTTCTACTTTGAAAAGGAGGGCATACTCTTTTCGGGAGATACTCTTTTCTTTATGAGCGTAGGCAGAACGGACTTTCCCGGCGGAAGCGCATCACAGCTTGCGGACAGCATAAGGAACAAGCTTTTTGCACTGCCTGACGATACAAGAGTATACAGCGGTCACGGAAATGAAACATCCATAGGCTTTGAAAAGGAGCACAATTACTTTGTGAATTAGAATATGTATTATGTATTAAAAGGACATGATTTTGCAGATGAAACTGTGTCCGTGCTTATGATATTTTATCCCAACGACAAATATATACAGACTGAGGACATTGCCGAGGGCATGACCCTTGTAAGCAGCTTTGACGGAGCTTCTGCAAGGGCTTGGCTCTATTCTGAGGGAGTTCTCAAGGCAGAGGGCAGCGAGAGAGCCGAAAGCAGCCAGCGTTCAGAGATAAAGAGGGCGGTAGGCTTGTCCATAGCAAGAGCCGTAAATTCAATTATGGATATACCTCTCCCCTGGGGTATACTTACAGGAGTAAGACCTGCCAAGCTTATAAGCGAAGGACGCAGCGAGGGCAAAGGTATTGATGAAATAACGGAGCATCTTCATAACAAATACCTTGTAAGCTATGAAAAGCTTAAGCTTATGTCAGAGGTTGCCGAAGAGGAAAGAAGAATTGTCGAGGCGGGAAAGGGTAAGATAGGACTTTACATAGGTATTCCCTTCTGTCCCACAAGATGTCTTTACTGTTCCTTTACTTCATATCCTCTTAAGCAGTATTCCTCTAGGGTAGACAGCTATATAGACTGCCTTATCAGGGAAATGGATTTTGTAAAAAAATATACGGATACCAAAGAGATAGAGAGCATATATATAGGCGGCGGCACTCCTACATCTCTTGACGAATATCAGCTTGACAGACTGCTAAGCGCCGTCGAGGAAAGATTTATATTACCGTCGGAATTTACGGTAGAGGCAGGCAGACCCGATACTCTTACAAGGGAAAAGCTGAGAATACTAAAGGAGCATAATGTCACAAGGATATCTATAAATCCTCAGACGCTTAATGACAAGACCCTTGAGCTTATAGGCAGGGAGCATACTGCGGCTATGTTCTTCAATGCCTTTGAAATGGCGAGGGAAGAGGGTCACGACCATATAAATACCGATATAATACTGGGACTTCCAGGCGAGGGCGAAGAAGAGGTAATAAATACTATGGAGGGACTTGAAAGACTGTCCCCCGAAAGCATTACCGTACATACCCTGGCGGTAAAGAGAGCGTCAAGGCTCAGGGAGACCATTGAAAAATATGCCATGACGGATGCCCTGACTATGGAAAAGCATATTGCCATATCAAGGCAGTACACAGAGAAAATGGGTATGCGCCCCTATTATATGTACAGACAGAAAAATATGGTAGGCAATTTTGAAAACGTAGGCTACTGCAAGGAAAATTGTCAATGTATATACAATGTGCAGATAATGGAGGAAAAGCAGAGCATAATAGCTCTTGGCGCAGGTGCCTCCACAAAGACCGTAGATACAAGGACAGATCGCATAGAGAGAATATTCAACGTCAAAAGCGTTGACGACTATATAACGAGGATAGATGAAATGCTTGAGAGAAAAAAGGCATTGGAAAAACTACTTTAAAGGAGAAACAAAATGGCTGAAAACAAAATAAAGCCCCGTATACTTACGGGATTTATGGAACTGCTTCCCGCAGACCAGATATTGTTCAACAAGATATACGATACCATAAGAGGAGTTTATGAAAGCTTTGGTTTTCTGCCTCTTGACACACCTGTAATAGAGCTTTCGGAGGTACTTCTTGCAAAGGCGGGGGGAGAGACCGAAAAGCAGATATACCGCTTTAACAAGGGTGACAACGACCTTGCCTTAAGATTTGACCTTACGGTGCCTCTTGCAAGATATGTGGCACAGCACAGCGGTGAACTGACATTTCCCTTCAAGCGCTATCAGATGAGCAAGGTATACAGAGGCGAAAGACCTCAGAAGGGACGTTTCAGAGAGTTTTACCAGTGCGATATAGACATAATAGGAAATGAGGAGCTGAGCCTTGTATACGACGGCGAGATACCTGCCGTTATATACAATATATTCAGAAGGCTTGACTTCGGCAAGTTTACAATAAGGCTTAACAACAGAAAGGTGCTGAACGGCTTTTTCGAGGCTCTTGAGCTTACGGATAAGATAACGGATATTTTAAGGATAATAGACAAGATAGACAAAATAGGCGCCGAAAATGTTATATCCGAGCTTGAAAAGCTGGGTATAGATGCCTCAAAGACAGAAAGGATAATGGATTTTATTTCCATATCGGGTACTAACAATGATAAAATAGGCTCTCTTAAGGCTATGGATATAAGCAGTGAGAAATTTGCCGAGGGTGTTGATGAGCTTGAAAGAGTAACAGGCTATATGAGAGATTTCGGCATAGAGGAGGACTATTTTGAAATAGACCTTACCATTGCCAGAGGTCTGGATTACTACACGGGAACGGTATATGAAACTGTTCTTGATGACTACAGAGGCTTAGGCAGTGTATGTTCGGGCGGTCGTTACGACAATCTTACGGAATACTATACCAATACAAGACTTCCGGGCATAGGCATTTCAATAGGTCTTACAAGACTTTTCTCACAGCTTAAGGAGGCAGGCATCATAAGGGCGGAAAGCGCCAGCCTTGTAAAGGCTCTAGTAATACCTATGGGTACAGGTATTGAATATACACTCAAGGCAGCGGGCAATATAAGAAATGCAGGCATTCCCGTTGACGTATACTATGCGGAAAAGGGTATGAAGGCCAAAATGAAGTATGCCAATAAACTGGGCATACCCTTTGTTGTCATAATAGGCGAGGACGAGGTAAACAGCAATACCGTCACCCTTAAGAATATGACTACAGGCGAGCAGAAAACAGTGGCTGTAGACAATATAGCAGATGAAATAAAGACACAGGAAAGGAAGTAGTAAAAATGGCAGAATTAATGGAGGGAATGAAAAGAAGCTGTTACTGCTGTGACGTAGACGAGAGCATGGCGGGACAGGAGATCACTCTCATGGGCTGGGTAAGCAGGAAAAGAGAGTTTTCACACTTTTCATTCATACTTTTAAGGGACAGAACAGGTATAGTACAGGCAGTTGTGGACAGAGACAGCTGCAGCGACGACGTTGCTGACAAGGATAAGGAAATAAGGGGAGAGTATGTTATTGCCGTTACAGGCAAGGTGGCACTCAGGACCCCCGAAAACATAAATCCCAATATGAAGACAGGCAGGGTAGAGGTAAATGTAGAGAGTATGAAGATACTTTCAGAGGCAGATACACCTCCCTTCCAGATAGAGGAAAGTATAAATGTAAGCACAGAGCTTAGGTTAAAGTACAGATACCTTGACCTAAGACGTCCTAACGTAGCGGCAAATATAGTGTTAAGACACAAGCTCTGCCAGATAGTAAGGCAGTTCCTTTCAGAGGAGGGCTTTATAGAGATAGAAACTCCTATGCTTACAAAGTCCACTCCCGAGGGCGCAAGAGATTACCTTGTGCCAAGCCGTGTTCATCCTGGCAATTTCTATGCTCTGCCCCAGAGTCCCCAGCTTTTCAAACAGCTTTTGATGGTATCGGGCTTTGACAAGTACTTCCAGATAGCAAAATGCTTCAGAGACGAGGACCTGAGAGCAGACAGACAGCCTGAATTTACTCAGATAGATATGGAGCTTTCATTTATAGAGCAGGATGATGTTATAGACGTAAATGAAAGACTTATAAAGAAGGTATTCAAGGAGCTTAAGGGCATAGATGTGCCTACTCCTTTCCTTAGAATGCCCTACAGCGAGGCAATGGAGCGTTTCGGCTCGGACAAGCCCGATATACGTTTCGGTATGGAGCTTAAGAATATTACGGATATAGTAGACGGTTCGGAATTTGGCGTGTTCCAGAACGCTATCAATGCAGGCGGCTCCGTAAGGGGCATAAACGCAGAGGGCTGCGGTTCCTTCCCCAGAAAGAAGATAGACTCTCTCGTAGACGTTGCCAAGACCTACGGCGCAAAGGGACTTGCGTGGATAAATGTAAATGAAGAAGGCTTTAAGACTACTATTTCAAAGTTCTTTACAGAGGATAAAATAAATGAGATAATAGCACGCTTTAAAGCAAAGCCCGGAGACCTTATTCTCCTTTGCGCAGACAAGAACAGCGTGGTATTTGACGCCTTGGGCGCTTTAAGGCTGGAGGTAGCAAAGCGCCTTGAGATACTTGATGACAATGAATACAAATTCCTTTGGGTAACGGAATTCCCTCTTCTTGAATACAGCGAGGAGGAAGAGAGATTTGTTGCAAAGCATCATCCCTTTACGTCGCCTATGGACGAGGACCTGCAGTATATAGATACAGACCCGGGCAGAGTAAGGGCAAAGGCATACGATATGGTGCTTAACGGCTGCGAGGTCGGCGGCGGCTCCATAAGAATACATTCAAGGGAAATACAGTCACAGATGTTCAAGCTTTTAGGCTTTACTCAAGAGGACGCTCAGGAGCGTTTCGGCTTCCTGCTGGATGCCTTTAAGTACGGCGCACCGCCTCACGGCGGACTTGCCTTTGGTCTTGACAGACTTGTTATGCTCCTTACAGGTGCAGAGAGTATAAGAGACGTAATTGCCTTTCCTAAGGTAAAGGATGCAAGCTGTCTTCTGACAGACGCGCCTAATATAGTTGACGATATACAGCTTGAGGAATTGGGCATAGCTCTTGCTCCCAAGACTGATGAAGATGAGCAGAGGTGAAATAAATGCTTGATTTTAAGAAGGAGCTAAGTAAATTCAAGCCCCTCCCTGAGTCTGAGGAGATCAATAAATACAAAGACAGTACGGCTGAGGACATCATAGATATACTCAGAGATGTTAAAAATGACAAATAAGAGGTGCTTAAATGAAATATATTTCCGTTTCCGTTCAGAACAGAATAAGCGCTCTTTCCGCTAAATGCTATAACAGAGCATTGGAGCTGTGTAACGAAAACAGGATATCGGATGCCATAACAAGCCTTGAAGAAAGCATATTGCTGGACAAGAAAAATATAAATGCCAGAAATCTTCTGGGTCTTTGCTGCTGCAGACTGGGAAGGATAACCGAGGCTGTAATACAGTGGAAGATAAGCTCGGAAATGAAGATAACAGATAATGGGGCTATAGACTACCTTATAGATATTGAAAATGATCCCAATACCAAAAAGCTTTACGAGTCTGTCCATAATTATAACGAGGCCATTGTCTACGCAAGGGACGGCAATACTGATATGGCAATAATGTGTCTTAAAAAGGCAGTAGATATAAACAAAAGCTTTACTTCTGCCTGTGATCTGCTGGCTCTTTGCTATATAGACAGGGGGAACAATTCCGATGCCTATGCTCTTTTAAGCAGGGCACTTAAGACCGACAGTTCGGATAAGACCGCTCTCAGGCTTATGGAGGAAATAAAGCAGGGCAGGAATGCATTTTTCAAGCCAAGGCAAAAAGAAGAATGGGACAACACAGGCTCAACAATAAGGACTGTAAAAACGGTGAGCGAGGGCAGAGGGAACATACTCTATTTTGTGCTGGGCGTTGCTGCCGCTGCGGTAATAACAGGCTCTCTTGCTGTGCCTGCCGTCATAAGGCATTACAGAAATGAGTATGACGGCCTTGAAACACAGTATAATATAATGCAGAATAATAAGAACAATGTTATCGCTCAGAATGAGGAAACCATACAGAGGCTTACAGAGGAAAATGAGGACCTTAAGTCAAGGCTTTACACAACAGGCTCTCAGGAGCTACAGCAAAGGGTAAAGGCGCTCTCGGATATAAAAGCCTATTATGAGGAGGGCAATGCGGAAACTGCGGCGGATAAGCTTATCGCCCTTAATACGGCAGGCTTTGGCGCAGAGGTGATGAAGGAGTACAATGCTCTTTGCACCACAGTACTTCCCGCTGCCGCCCAGAAATACTATACCTCCGGCACAGAGGCATTGTCACAGGATAAGGACGCGGCAGCACGGCTTTTTGAAAAGTGTGTACGGTGTACTGATAACGGAGACGAGATACGCTACAGCGCAATGTACCAACTTGGCAAGCTGGCTGCGGAAAAGGGTGAGAATGACAAGGCGGTCAATTACTTCAATACCGTTGCGGAAAAACACCCTGTAGACTCAGTTAAAAAAGAGGCGGCGCAGCTTGCGGAAAGCATAAAGAACAACGGCTGATATCAGCCCCATTAAAGAAAGAGGTGCTAATTTATGTCAGTGATACGTCCTTTCAGAAGTTTAAGACCTACTCCGGAGCTTTGCAAAAGAGTAGCCGCTTTGCCCTATGACGTTATGACCTCAGAGGAGGCAAGGGAGGCGGTAAAGGATGAGCCCTATTCATTTCTGCATATAGACAAGGCGGAAATAGACCTGCCTGAGGGTACGGACCTTTACTCCGATGAGGTGTATGCCAAGGCTAAGGAAAACCTTGATAAAATGATACGAAACGGCATTTATATACAGGATGAAAAGCCATCGCTGTATATATACAGACTTAATATGAACGGCAGATGCCAGACGGGACTTGCAGCCTGTACTTCTATTGACGAATATATAGAGGGCAAAATAAAAAAGCATGAGCTTACAAGAGCCGACAAGGAGGAGGACAGAGTCCGCCATGTTGACACCTGCAATGCCAACACGGGACCTATATTTCTTACCTACAGAGCCGTAAGGGAGATCGACGATATCATCGAAACGTGGAAGGCAGAGCATAGGCCTATATATGACTTTGTATCGGAGGACAATGTAGGGCATACGGTATGGCTTATAGATGAGGATGCAGTCATAAACAGGCTGATAATGGTATTTGCCACTGTGCCTTCACTGTATATAGCAGACGGACATCACAGAAATGCCTCTGCTGTAAGAGTAGGCATTGACAGAAGGAAAAAGGCGGGAAAATATGACGAAAATGCAGAGTTCAATTACTATCTCTCAGTCATTTTCCCCGATCACGACCTTTATATAATGGACTATAACAGGCTTGTAAAGGACCTTAACGGCAGGAGCGCAGAAGAATTTATAAATGAAGTAAGCGCCGAGTTCGACGTTGAGGAATACAAGGGCGAGGGCTGCTGCAAGCCTGACAGAATGCATACCTTCGGTATGTATCTTGAGGGAAAGTGGTATATATTAAGGGCTAAAAAGGAGATAATACACGAAAAGGACCCTGTGGACTGCCTTGACGTGTCCATACTCCAGCAGAGGATATTATCGCCTCTGCTCAATATAGGCGATCCCCGTACCGACAAGAGAATAGATTTTGTAGGCGGTATAAGAGGACTTAAAGAGCTTGTAAAAAGAGTTGACTCAGGGGAAATGAAGGTAGCCTTTTCAATGTACCCCACAACTATGTCACAGCTTATGGATATAGCCGACAAGGGCAAGATAATGCCGCCTAAGTCAACCTGGTTCGAGCCAAAGCTCAGGAGCGGAATTTTTATACATAGTCTTGAATAATGTGCATATAGTTACATCTTCCGGTAAAAATAAATATGTAAAAGTTATGTATTCATAGGAGGATGTAATTATGGAAATATTAAAGGTATCATCTAATTCACAGCCAAAATCCGTAGCAGGAGCCATTGCGGCAATACTGAGGAGCAATCAGGAAGTGGAGATACAGACTATAGGCGCAGGCGCCGTAAATCAGGCGGTCAAGAGCGTTGCCATAGCAAGGGGCTATGTGGCGCCTAACGGCATAGACCTTGTGTGCGTACCTGCCTTTTCCCAGTCTGAGATAGAGGGCGAAATAAAGACAAGCATTAAATTTGAGATATTGAGGAAATAAAAACGGCAGCCGTAAGGCTGCCGTTAATATTAATATTCAAAAATCTTTGATACGGGAAGACCTGCGTGTATTCTGTATATAGCGTCGGCAAAAACCTTTGCAACGGAAAGCTGCTTGATCTTAGGTATCATTTTATCGGGAGTAAGAGGAACGGTATCCAGTACAACAAGCTCCTTTATAGAGCTTTTTTCAATTCTCTCTATGGCTGCGCCTGAAAGTACGCCGTGGGTACAGCAGGCATAAACCTCCTTTGCACCCTTTTCAAGTATGGCATTTGCAGCGTTGGTAATAGTGCCTGCAGTGTCTATCATATCATCGTAGAGTATTACCTTCTTGTTCTTGAAATCACCGATAATATTCATTATCTCGGATACGTTTGGCTTAGGTCTTCTCTTGTCTACAATGGCAATAGGTATATCCAGGCTTTCCGCAAAGCTCCTTGTCCTTGTAACTGAGCCTAGGTCCGGAGATACTGCAACTAAATCGTCATTGCCGTAGCCAAATCTGTCGCTGTAGTATTTGGAGAGAAGAGGCATACCTACAAGGTGATCAACGGGTATGTTGAAAAAGCCCTGTATCTGTGCGCAGTGGAGATCCATAGTTATGATCCTGTCTGCTCCTGCGCTTGTGATAAGGTCTGCTACAAGCTTGGCGCTGATGGGATCTCTTGCCTTTGCCTTTCTGTCCTGTCTTGCATATCCGTAATATGGTATAACGGCATTTATTCTGCCGGCAGAGGCTCTCTTTACTGCGTCTATAGTGATAAGGAGCTCCATAAGATTATCATTTACGGGGTTGCTGGTAGGCTGTACTATAAATATATCACAGCCACGAACTGTTTCATTGATCCTTACGCTTATTTCGCCGTCGCTGAACTTGGATATTTCGCACTTGCTTAAGGAAATACCTAAGTTGGAAGCTATTCTCTCGGCTAAAGCAGGGTTACCGTTACAGCTAAAAATTTTAATACTGCCGCTACTTATGTCCATAATGAACAATCCTCCTGATTAATGTCATTTAGATTTATGTAAAACCATTACACAACTATTATAAATTGAATTTGCCTCAATGTCAAATATTGAAAAAGAGAATATTTGCTTTTTTTTAAATAAAAATTTTACAAATCCCATACTTTTGATTAATTTAATAAATGCCTTTGTTATTTTTATACAAAATGCATTGTATTTTTTTGTATTTTTTTGTAATATATCTGCTTTTTGCATATAAAAATATGTTTTTGACAAGCCCTTGTAATTCATTTCTTGATTGTTTTGCTCCTTTGTAGTATACTTATAGTTGTATGATTATGTAATGTGAGGAATTATAATGAATTTTGTGGAAAGCAGAAACCTGGAGTTTGAATATATAAAATATGACGATGAGACCGACAAGAAAACATCTGTAAAAGCTCTCAGAGGTGTGGATATAGATGTAGCAAAGGGCGAATTTGTGGCGGTGCTTGGGCGCAACGGCTCAGGCAAGTCCACGTTTGCCAAGCTTATAAACGGCCTTAATACTCCTTCGGGCGGTACTCTTTATGTAAGAGGGCTGGATGCCTCAAGGGAGGAGAATATATGGGATATAAGGCAGAATGTCGGTATGGTTTTCCAAAATCCCGATAATCAGATAATAGCCACAATTGTTGAAGAGGATATTGCCTTTGGCCCTGAAAACCTGGGTATGGAGCCTTCTCAGATAGTGAAGAATGTAGATATGGCGCTTAAAGCGGTAAGTATGGAGGAATACAGGAATGCCGCGCCTGCCTATCTTTCCGGTGGACAGAAGCAGAGAATAGCCATAGCGGGAATACTTGCAATGCGGCCTGAGTGCATAATACTTGACGAGCCTACGGCTATGCTCGACCCACAGGGAAGAAAAGAGGTAATGGACACCGTTACCATGCTCAACAAGGAAGAGGGCATAACTATAATACTGATAACTCACTATATGGAGGAGGCGGCTCTTGCTGACAGGATAGTTGTCATGAACGAGGGCAGGGTCGCCATGCAGGGGACACCTGTTGAGATATTTACAAGGGTAGATGAAATGCGCTCCCTTCATCTTGACGTGCCTCAGATAACTGAGCTTGCCCATATAATACACGGCAAAAAGCCCGATTTTCCAAAGGATATACTCAATATCGAGGAATTTATGGACGCCTTTAAATATATGGGCTTTGACAAGGACTTTTCATACAGGGGCAAAAGCACCCATATAAAATACAACAGACCCATACTTGAAGTAAAGGACCTGACCCATATTTACGGCAGGGAAACAGCCTTTGAAAAGGTTGCTATAAAGAATGTGAATATGACTGTAGGCAAGGGGGACTTCATAGGGCTTATAGGTCATACGGGTTCAGGCAAGTCCACTCTTATACAGCATCTGAACGCTCTTGTCAAGGGCGATGAGGGCAGCGTATACTTTGAGGGCAAAGATATATTTGAGGATAAGGCGGGGCTTAAATTCATAAGGCAGAAAATAGGCCTTGTGTTTCAATATCCCGAATACCAGATATTTGAAACAACTATATACGACGAGGTGGCATACGGACCTAGAAACTGCGGACTTTCCGAGGATGATATCGCCGTAAGGGTAAAGGAGGCTCTTGAGTTTGTAGGCATAGACGAGAGTATGTACAAAAAATCGCCCTTTGACCTGTCAGGGGGACAGAAGAGAAGAGTTGCCATAGCGGGAGTACTTGCCATGCGTCCTGAGATACTTATACTTGACGAGCCTATGGCTGGCCTTGATCCCTACGGCAGAGATGAGATACTTCTGAATATAAAGAAAATGCATGACGATCTGGGCATTACGGTAATACTTGTGTCCCACTCTATGGAGGATATTGCCACTATTGCCGATAAGATAATAGTTATGAACAAGGGCAGCATTGCCATGTATGATACTGTGGACAATGTATTCAAAGAGCCTGACAGACTTTCTGCTATGGGACTTAATGCGCCTCAGCTTACACTTCTTTTCAAGAGGCTGAGAGAGGAAACGGGACTTGATGTGCCTATAAATATATATGACGTAAAGGAGGCGGCGGAAATTCTTATTTCTGCCCTGAGATAATATATATGAACATAACACTTGGACAGTATTACCCTGTGGACTCTGTTATACACAGACTTGACGCAAGGGCTAAGATACTGGCAACTATTATATATATCATAGCTGTGTTCTGTGCCGACGGAGTAATAGGCTATGGGCTTTGCATAGTATTTCTGGCGGCAGTCATAGCGCTTTGCAGGGTACCCTTTAAGCTTATGCTCAGGAGCTTAAGGAGCATAATTTTCATAATTATATTTACCGTAGCCCTTAATATGCTGTTTATAAGAACGGGCAGCGAAATATTTTCTTTGGGATTTATACACATCACAACGGGAGGAGTATTAACGGCGGCAAGGCTTTGCATAAGGCTTGTTATACTTATAATGGGCTCGTCTATACTCACTCTTGTGACTACGCCTATCGCCCTTACAGAAGGCATAGAAAGGCTTTTAAGACCCTTTAAGAAAATAGGAGTGCCTTCTCACGAAATAGCTATGATGATGTCTATAGCTCTGAGATTTATACCGACACTTATAGAGGAGCTTGATAAAATAAAAAAGGCTCAGATGGCAAGGGGAGCCGATTTTGACACGGGTGGTCTTGTGAAAAGGGCAAAGGCTATGATACCCTTGCTTGTGCCGCTTTTCGTATCTGCCTTCAGAAGGGCGGACGAGCTGGCTATGGCCATGGAGGCGCGCTGCTACAGAGGTGATATAAACAGGACTAAAATGAGAGAGTCGGTATACGGAAGAAGAGATGTATTTGCCCTTAGTCTTGTTATACTGCTGACGGTATGCGTTATTTTGCTGAGGATATTATTATGAGAGTTTTACTTACTGTAAGCTATGACGGAAGTAATTATTACGGCTGGCAAAGACAGAGCAATTTCATAACTGTGCAGCAAAGACTTGAAGAGGGACTTTCCGCCCTTATGGGTAAGGAAATAAGCGTGAGAGGTGCCAGCAGGACCGATACGGGAGTACACGCTGCGGCACAGGGAGCGGTCTTTGAAACGGACACTACCATACCTGTGGACAGGATACCCTATGCCCTCAATGCCTTTCTGCCCGAGGACATAGTCGTAAGGGGAGCAAGAGAGGTAGACGAGAGCTTTCACCCGCAGTACAGTGTCATTGACAAGACCTATGAATATCTTATTTTAAATGATGAGTTCAGAGATCCCAAGCTAATCAGATATACGGAATTTATAAGGGAAAAGCTGGATATCGACAAAATGCGGGAGGCTTGTAAATATTTTCTGGGGGAACACGATTTTAAGGCATTCTGCGCCTCAGGCTCTACCGCAAAGACAACAGTCAGGACCATATACAGTCTGACCGTTGATAAAAGAGAAAAAATAGTGTGCATAAAAGTCACAGGAAGCGGCTTTTTATATAATATGGTGCGGATAATTGCAGGGACCCTTGCCGATGTAGGAAAAGGCAAGCTCAAGCCCGAAGATATAGAGGAAATAATAGCCTCAAGGGACAGAACGCGGGCAGGCAAGACTCTCTCACCAAATGGATTAACACTAAGGGAGGTACATTATGAGTGAAAATGTAAGACGCAGAAGAAGACCTGTCAGCAAGAAAAAGAAGAAATCGCCTATAATTTTCGTAATTATCATTATAGTGATCATAATGGCAGGCTTACTGCTTTTAAACAGGATCATGTCAGAGGATATGAGAGGAAATGCGGCAGACAGCCAGGTAAAAGTAGAGGTGCCCTCAGGCTCTACCGTATCGGAAATAGCCGATCTGCTGGAGCAGAATGGTGTTGTGGACAGCGCCTTCCGTTTCAGACTGCAGTGCAGGGTAAAGGGTAAGGGCTCAGGGTTCAAGTCGGGCTCCTATGTATTCAGCAATACCGAGACCTTTGACAGCCTTGTTGACAAGCTGAACACAGGCGCTATGGACGGAGATGCTATCGTCATTACATTCAAGGAAGGACAGTGGCTTAAGGAAATGGCCCAGACAGCTGCGGAATCAGGCATATGTACATATGATGAGTTTATGGCGGCTGCCAATAGCAGAAATTACAGCTATGACTTCATAAAGGATATACCCGACAGAGATAATGTTCTTGAGGGCTATCTCTATCCCGAGACCTATTACTTCGACAAGAACAGCACTGCTGAAACCATAGTTGATACCATGCTTTCGCAGTTTGAAAAGGTCATAAAGGAAAATCAGATAAAGGAAAAGGCGGAAAAGCAGGGACTTACTCTTGATGATGCGGTCATAATAGCCTCACTTATAGAGGCAGAGGTAAAGTATGAGCCTGAAAGAGTACTTGTATCTTCCGTTATACACAACAGACTTGATCAGAATATCAAGCTGCAGATAGATGCATCGGTAATATATTCACTTGGCAAGAGAGTGACAAGGGTATATTATGCCGACCTTGAAACTGCCGATCCTCATAATACATACTATGTAAACGGTCTGCCTAGTGGACCTATAGGGGCGCCGAGAGCAGCCTCACTTACAGCTGCCGTAGAGCCTGAAAAGACAGATTATCTCTACTATGTGGTAGAGGACTCCGAAACAGGCAGACATCACTTTACTGGAGATTATGCGGATTTCCAGAAGGCAAGCTCGGAATATAAAGAAAATATAGATCAGGAGTAATACTATGAGCCTAGTAGAAAAATATTTAGCTGAATATGTGGACGGGCTGCAGCCCCTTTGCAAAGGTGAGCTTGGCGATATACAAAAGACCGCCTATGAAAATGGATTGCCTATCATACCCAATGAGGTAGTAAAGCTTATGGGCTTTGTGCTTGGTATAAAAAAGCCCGTTAAGGTACTGGAAATAGGTATGGCAGTAGGCTTTTCGGCAGGGTTTATATCAGGCTTTCTGCCAGAGAACGGCAGCATTACCACTATAGACCGCTATCCTATGATGATAGAGGAGGCTAAGATAAATTTCAAAAGACTGGGCTTAGAGGACAGAGTGACCATACTTGAGGGAGATGCAAATAATATTCTCCCTACTCTTGACGATAAATTCGATTTTGTATTTATGGACGCCGCTAAGGGTCAGTATATCTATATGCTGCCTCATGTTTTAAGGCTTACAAAAGCGGGCAGTATTATTATGGTAGATGATGTACTCCAGGAGGGCAGAGTTGCACGGGAGTACACTGAGATACCGCGGAGACAGAGAACAATACACAAAAGGCTCAATGACTTTTTGTATGAGATAACACATAACGACAAGCTGAGAACATCTATATTGACTATAGGCGACGGAGTTGCCCTTATAGAAAAGCTGGAGGACTGATGCTATGAATAAAATAGAGCTATTGGCTCCCGCAGGGGACCTTGAAAAGCTTAAAATAGCCGTATTATACGGTGCCGATGCTGTCTATCTGGGCGGTACCAGCTTCGGACTGAGAGCAAAGGCAAAGAACTTCGACAGGGAGCAGATGAAGGAGGGCATAGACTTTGCCCATAGCCACGGAGTAAAGGTATATGTTACTTGCAATATATTTGCCCATAACGACGATCTCGGCGAGCTTCCCGATTATCTGAAACAGCTTGAAGAGCTTGGCGCAGATGCCATACTTGTAGCAGACCCAGGTGTGTTTGCCTTAGCTAGGGAAACCGTTCCCAATATGGATATACACATAAGCACACAGGCAAATAACACAAACTACAATTCGGCTCTTTTCTGGCATAAGCTTGGAGCCAGGAGAATAGTTATGGCAAGAGAGCTTTCTCTTAAGGAGATAAAGGGCATATCGGACAATATCCCTCAGGACATTGAGATAGAGGCATTTGTTCACGGCGCAATGTGTATAAGCTACAGCGGACGCTGTCTTTTAAGCAATTACCTAAGCGGAAGAGATGCAAACAAGGGTGCCTGCTCTCATCCCTGCCGCTGGCAGTACTATGTTGTGGAAAAGACAAGACCTAATGAATATATGCCCATAGCAGAGGACGACAAAGGCACATATATATTCAATTCAAAGGACCTCTGTATGATAGAGCATATTCCGGAGCTTATAGATGCGGGAATAACCAGCTTTAAAATAGAGGGCAGGATAAAGACCTGCTTTTATGTAGGTACTGTCGTAAGGGCATACCGAGAGGCTATAGACGACTATTTAAAGGACCCTGCTCTTTATGAAAGCAAAAAGGAATATTATTTGCAGGAGTCCGCAAAGGCAAGCTACCGTGGTTTTACCACAGGCTTTTACTACGGTAAGCCAAGCGATAAGGAGCAGATATATACCACAAGCTCCTATATAAGGACCTATGATTTTATAGGTATGGTACTGGACTATGACGAGAACACAGGCTTTGCGGTCATAGAGCAGAGAAATAAATTTGTTGTCGGAGATGAAGTAGAGTTTTTAAGACATCACGGTAAAATATTTTCACAGAAAATAACCGAAATGTATGATGCCGAGGGTGAAAGTATAACAGAGGCTCCTCATCCCCAGCAGATAATAAGGCTTAAGGTAGACAAGCCTGTTGAAAAATGGGATATGATGCGCAGAGAGGCATATGATCCCGTAACTCTTGAGTAAAAATAAAGGGCTGTCGCATTGGGAATAAGCTATTGCGACAGTCTTTTTTGATTTTTGATAAAATTTGTGTTTATATGAATAGGTTCGACCTCTCAGTCAGCCCCGTTCACAGTTATCTTTATATAAGCTCTCGCCGCGGCTGACAGCT
>CANQBJ010000033.1 GCA_947589665.1 uncultured Clostridia bacterium | reverse complement strand
TGCCGCGGCTGACAGCTCCCCTGATTAGGGGAGCCTCAGGTGGGTGCTTTGCAAAAGCCCTTATTTACTTAGAAAAACAACAATTAAGTCATTGCCACCGCCTTACGGTACACAGCCTCCCCTAATCAGGGGAGGGGGACCGCCGTTAGGCGGTGGAGAGGTCATTATTCAGTTAAACAAAAATTTAATTCAACAGCCTCTTTTATTGGAGTGAGCGATATGAACAACAAAATTAGGATCACAATCAGAATATTGGCGGTCATAGTGATAATACTGTCCTTATACTATATCATAATGACCAATGCGCAATATAAAAAAGCAGAGACGGAATATACAGACCTTAATACCTATACCGAAGAGGTAAGGGATTTTATTGCCGTGGACTATGACAGTCTGAGCAGTATCAATAAGGACTTTATAGGCTGGCTCTACGCCTGTGACGGAAATATAAGCTATCCTGTGGTGCAGAGTCATGACAATGAGGAATACCTTAAAACCACCTTTAACGGCAGCAGGAATATAGCGGGCTGTATATTTGCAGACTACAGAACACCGGCATTTGATAATTACCAGACCATAATATACGGTCACAGTATGAACGACGGCTCTATGTTCAGACGTCTTGTGGAGTACAAGGATGCGGAATACTGTAAACGCTATCCTTATTTCTATATATACACTCCCGATGGTAGAAGAAAGTATGAGATATTTTCGGTATATAAAAAATCTCCCGTGGATGCCGTACTTGCTTATGCAGACATACCAGAGGAGAGGCCTGCTCTTGTAAAGAAGATAGAGGAAAGCTCTATGTATAAGATATCCGCTCCCGACAACATAGTAAGCGGAGGAGGCGCAGTCGTCACGCTTATCACCTGTGATGTGTCCAACGATTACTACAGGATCGTGGTAAACGGCAAGAGAGTGGAATAAATATATGTTGAAATAAGGCATAAAATATGTTATTATAAATGCAATATCGCACATTAGGAGGAACAGTAATGAAAGGTATAATTACAGTTGTAGGCAAGGATCAGGTCGGTATCATAGCAAAGGTCTGTTCTTATCTTGCCAAGGACGGAATAAATATTCTGGATATATCTCAGACAATAGTTTCAGGTTGGTTCAATATGATGATGGTAGTGGACCTGTCTACAAGCTGTCACCGCTTTGAAGAAGTGGTTGACGAGCTTGGCAAGCTTGGAAAGGAAATAGGTGTAGATATAAGACTTCAGAGAGAAGATATATTCAATTCAATGCACCGTATTTAGTCGGAGGTTATTATGATTTCAAGAGTTGAGGTTCAGGAAACCAATAAAATGATACAGGAGGCAAACCTGGATGTAAGAACTATTACAATGGGTATAAGCCTTCTGGACTGCATAGATACAGATGCAGATAAGCTGACAGCAAAGATATATGACAAGATAACCAAAAATGCTGCAAATCTTGTAAAGACAGGCGATGAAATAGGCAAGGAATTTGGTGTGCCTATTGTAAACAAAAGGATTTCGGTTACACCGATATCACTTATAGGCGGCGCCTGCGGCACAGGCTCTTATGTGAAAATAGCAAAGGCTCTTGACAGGGCTGCCAAGGAGGTAGGAGTAAACTTTATAGGAGGATATTCCGCTCTTGTGCAGAAGGGCTCAACAAAAGCCGACAAGGACCTTATCAACAGCATCCCAGAGGCGCTTAGCGAGACTGAGAGGATATGCTCAAGCGTAAATGTAGGCAGTTCACGAAGCGGCATAAATATGGACTGCGTCAAGCGTTTAGGCGAGGTTATAAAGGAAATGGCTTTTCTTACAAGAGATAACAGCTCTATGGCATGCGCCAAGTTCGTTGTGTTCTGCAATGCAGTTGAGGACAATCCCTTTATGGCTGGCGCCTTTCACGGCGTAGGCGAAAAGGATATGGTCATAAACGTAGGTGTAAGCGGTCCGGGAGTAGTAAAGAGAGCCCTTGAAAATGTAAGGGGCGCCGATTTTGAGACCCTTTGCGAAACCGTTAAGAAAACAGCCTTTAAGATAACAAGAGTAGGCCAGCTTGTGGCACAGGAGGCAAGCAAGAGAATGGGTATACCCTTCGGTATAATAGACCTTTCACTTGCGCCCACTCCCGCTGTAGGCGACAGTATTGCCGAGATATTTAATGAAATGGGACTTGAACAGGCAGGTGCGCCCGGTACAACAGCGGCTCTTGCCATACTCAATGACAATGTGAAAAAGGGCGGAGTAATGGCAAGCTCCTATGTAGGCGGACTTTCAGGCGCCTTTATTCCCGTAAGCGAGGACCACGGTATGATAGATGCAGTAAACGCAGGCGCTCTTACTCTGGAAAAGCTGGAGGCTATGACCTGCGTATGCTCCGTTGGTCTGGATATGATAGCGATATCCGGCGATACTTCGGCTGAGACCATTTCGGGCATTATTGCCGATGAAATGGCTATAGGTATGGTCAACAACAAGACCACAGCGGTCAGGATAATACCTGTAATAGGCGCTAAGGTAGGAGATACTGTAGAGTTCGGCGGACTTTTAGGCTATGCACCCGTTATGCCTGTAAACGGCTTCAGCTGTGAGGCATTTATAAAGAGGGGCGGAAGGATACCTGCTCCCATACACAGCTTTAAGAATTAATAATAACTCTCCTTTATATTTTTATAGAGGAGGGTTATACTATTTTTATGGAGGTAATTATGAACAAGGTATTGTATTATTTTGAACAGTTGAATAGGATACCAAGAGGTTCGGGCAATGAAAAAGCGGTAAGCGATTACACAGTGAGCTTTGCGAAGTCCTTGGGTCTTGAGGTAATACAGGACGAAAAGAACAATGTCATTATAAAAAAGCCTGCATCAGAGGGCTATGAAAACAGCGCTCCCGTTATAATACAGGGACATCTGGATATGGTATGTGAGAAAAATACAGATGTGGTACACGACTTTGGCAAGGACCCTATAAAGGTCATATACGACGGGGATTTTATACATGCCGACGGTACTACGCTGGGAGCAGATGACGGCATAGCTATAGCTATGGCTATGGCAGTTCTTTCTGACAACAGTATTGCGCATCCTCCTGTAGAGGCAGTCTTTACCACAGATGAGGAAACCACTATGTCAGGGGCGTCACATCTGGATATTTCTCTTCTTAAGGGCAGAAGGCTCATAAATATAGACAGCGAAATAGAGGGCATATTTACGGTAGGCTGTGCAGGCGGAAGAAAGCCTGCCGTACACATACCGACAGAATATATTGAACCTCCCTTTGACAGCTTTGCAAAAATAAATGTAACGGGACTTACAGGCGGTCATTCGGGCTTGGATATACACAAGGGCAGGGCAAATGCCAACAAGGTGATGAGCGCTGTGCTTGACAGTATAATAGATGAAAATTGCTTTTTGTGTACTGTATGGGGCGGTGCAAAGGAAAATGCCATACCTCGTGAAAGCGAGGCGGTAGTCTGCTGTAAAAATATTGATGATGTGGCAGAAAGACTTTCTGCGGCTGTAAAGGAAATAAAGGAAAGGTATATTTCCGCTGACCCGAATTTGGAAATAAAGATAGAAAGTACCGAAAAATATGAAAGGGCAATGAGCAGCGAAACGGCGCATAGCTTTATAAATACCGTTAAGGAGATACCCGACGGCATAATTGCTATGGATACGGAGCTTAATATGGTAAAGACTTCAAATAATATAGGAGTTGTAAAGACCCTTGAAAATGATATCGGTATTTTCTGCGCCGTAAGAAGTGCCGTTACAGCGGAAAAGCTGGCGGTATATGATGAAATAGTAAGTATAGGAAATAAGTATAAGGGCAAAACTACCTACAGAGGAGATTATCCTGCGTGGGAATATAAGCCCAAGTCAGAGCTCAGGGATATGCTTGTAAGGATATATACCGAAATGTTCGGAAAGGCGCCTGTTATAGAAACAGTCCATGCAGGTCTTGAATGCGGTATTATTTCCCAAAAGGCTCCCGATATGGATATGGTATCCATCGGACCAAATCTATATGATATACATTCGCCTATGGAAAGGGCAAGCATCTCCTCAATAGAAAGAATGTGGGATTTTCTTGTTGAAATACTCAGACAGATGAAGTAGGTGCCGCCTATGAATTTACCATGGGATAAAAGCTGGTTCAAACTGAGCTTTTATGCCATTTTCACCTTTATATGCATATATATTGCCAAGTATGCCATAGATACGGTAGTGTATTCCTTTGTAAATATGGCAGGCATATATTCTGTTGCACTGGACATAACAGGAAGGGTGTTTTCTGTTTTCTCTGTTATAATAGGCGGATTTGCCATAGCCTATGTGCTTTCTCCGGCAGCGGATAAGCTGCAGCGCAAATTAAAGGTCAGAAGAACTTATGCCGTTGTCATAACCTATGGTGCAGTTCTTCTGACCTTAATTTTATTGGCTCTGCTTTGTACCTTCAGTATAGGTATGTCGGGAGATGACTATATAAGCGAGATAAGCTCACGTCTGGAAACATATACAGAAAACATAAACAGCTTCAGAAACAGGGCGGAGGCTTTTTTTGGAAATACAGGTGTATTTTCAAGGGCTATAGACAACATTATGCTTTCCTTTAAAGGAATGCTGGAAGCTATTGGTGCGAATATATTGGGCTATATAAGAACGGCAGGCAACAAAACGGCTACATTGCTTTTAAGCATACTTGTTTCATTTTATTTCGTAAAAGACAGAGATGAAATAGTCTGTAAATTAAGAGATTATTCCGAAGTGCTTCTGCCTGAGAAGGTATATGTATACGTGCGTGTTCTGATAAAGGATATAGATAATGTGCTTTCGGGCTATGTAAGAGGACAGCTTACGGATGCTGTTATAATGTCATCTCTTTTAAGCTTAGGTCTTGCGGTCATTAAGCTGCCCTTTGCGGTCATAATAGGTATTATCAGCGGATTTCTGAATATAATACCTTATTTTGGCTCGTTATCAGGCTTATTTCTTGCAGTTGTAATGGCGCTTATAAGCGGCAGACCTATAAGAGCGGTTTATGCCGTTGTAGTAATTGCAGTACTCCAGCAGATAGACTCAGCATTTATTGTGCCAAAGGTCGTAGGTCACAGCGTGAAGCTGAGTCCTCTTATGATAATAATATCCCTTGCCGTCGCAGGCAGGCTTTTCGGCTTATGGGGACTTGTACTTGCCGTTCCCACAGTAGCGGTATTAAAACTCCGATTTGACAGATTTTGCGAAAGAAAAAAGAAGGCATGATACGCTGTTTTATAGCTATGCAATTTAAAGTTTTGCAATAAAAGAACATTTATAGGTATATTTTTTTACCTCGGGTCAATAATAGGCATAGGAGGTGTATTTATGAACAACAACGATAATTATGATAAGAAAGGCTTTTATATGGTGCTGTACACTCTTGCGGCAGTATTCCTGTTAATTGCCTTTGGAATTTCAATACTTAACTCAGGTAATAAAGGCAGCGACAACAATGTAAATCTGGAGGAGGAGATCGCTCCCGTAGACAAATCCAATGTAGAAAAGCTTACTACTGAAGCTACTGTGGAAGCGACTACTGCAAAAACTGCCGAGGCTCAGACAGAAGCTATCACAAGGCGCGCACTTGACAGCACTCCTGCAGCAGCTGCAAGTGAAAATGCCGAGCTTTCTTTATTCGACGATTCCCAGGAAATGATGTGGCCCGTATCAGGTCAGATAGTTATGGACTACAGCGTTGAAACAGGTATTTTTGACAGAACTCTTGAGCAGTACAGAACAAACGACAGCATATGCATTTCTGCACCTATGGGTACAGATGTTATGGCAGCCTCAGACGGTACTGTTACTGCTGTTACAAAGGATAAGGTAGATGGTGTTACTGTAGAGCTTGACCACGGCAACGGTTGGAGGACTACATACAGCCAGTTACAGGATAACCCGGCTGTATCAGAGGGACAGGCTGTCTACAGAGGCGATGTTATAGGCAAGGTCGGAAAACCAACAGGCTATAGCTCAGCCCTTGACTGCCACCTTGATTTCTCCGTATATAAGGACGATGTCGCCGAAGACCCCAAGCTTATACTTGCTCAACTCGATGAGTAATTTTTAAAGAGACTATCCCATTTGAGATAGTCTCTTTTTTTGAAAATTTATGATGTGGGAAAAATTGGTTGACTTTTCATTATTTTAAGTATACCATAATTATAACAGGAATCCAACATGCCCTAACGATGCGGCCTACGTTGAACCTTTTAATATAAAGACGAGCTTTTATAGGAGATTTCTGTCATATCCGATGTTTTATGACAATTATCGGACAAACGCACAGATGCAGCTTATAATTTAACCGATGGGTACATCTCCAAATTTCGTAAGCGGTGAATACAAGGGCTTTGGTGAAAACCGTCGGTTATGAGTACATAGCATAAGAGTAGTACGAATATCCTTGACTCATTACAAAGGAAAGAAGGTTAAAATCATTGAAAATATTATTTTGCAATATTGCATGGATGGATTACTATAAGGGGATTTTTCGAGGCATAGATGAGCCCAGAGGTGGTGGTTCTTATGTAGACAGAACTCATAATGCACACGAGAAATATAATTTTGAACCTGTATTTCTCACAGAGGAGTCAGGATATCCTGAGGGTGAATATTGTCTTGGATTTGTGGAAACAAAATCTACAACAGGAGAAAAAGTAAATCAGTTAAGGATTGAAAATATTGATGGATGTGAATTATGCAAAAAAGAAAAACAAGTGGACGATGTTCTTGTGATATACTGTGCATTGTATCCCGATGCTATAGAAAAAGAAACCTATGTTGTGGGCTGGTATAAGCATGCAACGGTATATAGAAATTATGAAGTTATAAGATTCCTATCATATGGTGAAATTGAATATTATGATCAAAGCTATAATGCTATAGCAAAGAAGTCTGACTGCGTACTTTTGCCCAGAGCATCTCGAAGAAAGGCAACTAAATGGAAAGTACCCAGAAAAACAAAAGGTATTTCATATGGGTTCGGACAGTCCAATGTATGGTATGCTCAAGGAAAAGAAAACAACGAGTATTTAAGGAAATTTCTTGATAAAATAATAAATCAGATTGAAGAATATGATGGTGAAAATTGGTTGGAAAAGTATCCTGATATAAATTATCAAACAGAATCAAACCACAATAACATCAGATAAAAGAAAAATTTATCCTATGATTATAAATTACACTTTTAACTTGTTATAAATAAAATATTTTTTAATAGTAATAATCTTAGTGAAATCAAGAGTTTATATTTTAATATTTATTTGGTATAACTTTTTTGTTAATTTTCCCGTGACCTGGTCACGGGAAAATCTGGATAAAGAATACAGATGGCATTGTTTGTACTATAATAGGTAGTGACAGAACGAAAGAGGGAACAAAAAAAATAATTGAGGTGATGAAAAAGTGGCTGAAATAGTAGATGATGTTTTTTGTCCTATAATGAGAAAGACGATAGAAATAGGATATTGCGTTGAAATTCAATGGATAGCAGATGGCATGGTAATTCCTACAGATGATGAAAAGCACCTTACAGATAATGATTTTCAAATTTGTCAAAATTGTAAAAAGAGGATAGACCCTGCTTTGTAGTAATAATTTAAAAAGCGCTGAATTTTCCTGTGACCTAGTCACGGGAAAATACTTGTAGAAAAATATGTGGAAAGGTGAAAAAAATAATGAGTGTTATGTTTCCATGGTGTGATGAATGCAAAAATCTTTTACCTATTGAAGATAATTATTGTTGTAAGGCATTTCCGAATGGCATACCAACCGATATTTTGTTTGATAAAAACATAAAGACCAAAAATGAATGCAACAAGGGAATAAAATTTGAAACTAAGTAAAAGCGCTTTTGAAGAAATCAAGAGTGCTTTTTTAATGCAAATGTGTTGACATAGGATTTTCTGTGACAAGGTCACAGAAAAATTTAGGTCACAGAAAAATTTTTTATTTGAGTTGAAATTTTGGTATTATCACATCCTTTTTTGCTATACATAATTGTTGATTAAGTTCTAAAAATTGTCGTTTATGCCTATATACTTTTATTATTAATAGTGTAATGTTATAATGAAAAAGATTTTCCCGTGACCTGGTCACGGGAAAATCTGAAATAACGGCTGCTCTGCTTAGGCGCTTTTACTGTGCCGAAAACCGACGTATCTACAACTCTGCTCTTATTTTTTGTATGAATTTTTCCGCAGGCTTTGTAAGCATTCTGTATTTTTTCCATATTATGCTCATGCCGTCTTTTCTTTCGGGAGAGAGCGGGCGGAAACAAAGCTTGCTTTCCCCCGATGTGTTTATTATTTTGTCAAGACCTATGGCATAGCCAAGCCCTTCTTCTACCATAAGCGAGGCATTGAATATAAGATTGTATGTTCCTACTATATCAAGCTGGGATATCTCTTTTCCCATCCATTTTGTAAGAGCGCCGTTGTCTCCCTGCCGCGATATTATAAGAGGCTTGTCCCACAGATCCTCAGGTGTTATGCTTGTTTTTTCCGCAAGAGGCGAGCTTTTTTTCATCAGTACTCCCCATCTGTCCTTAAAAGGCAGCTCCAATGAATTGAATCTTGTATTGTCAACGGAGCCGAATACCACTCCGAAATCTATAAGTCCCTTTTCCAACTGCTCTGTTACAAATTCCGAGTTGCCGCTGGATATATGAAAGTGTATGCCTTCATATTCTTCATGGAGCTTTTTTGCTGCGCCTGCAATAAAGCGCACTGCATCGGTCTCTCCTGTGCCTATATGCACGTCGCCAACTATATATCGGTCGGAGAGCGCTATCTCCCTTTCGGTTTTTTCCACAAGGCTCAGTATCTCTTCGGCGCGTTTTCTGAGTATCATTCCTTCATCTGTGAGAGTGACCTTTCTTGATCCCTTTGTTCCCCTTATAAGAAGCTGTTTTCCAAGCTCTTTTTCCATTGCCTTCAGTTGTGTTGAAAGCGTGGGCTGAGAAAGATGTAAAGCCTTGGCAGCCCTTATTATACTCTGTTCTCTTGCTACCGCCAAAAAATATTGTAAAACTCTCAGTTCCATATCATCACTCCTTTTATTTTTATATTAGCACAAATTTCAATAGGTTTCAACTATACAAATCTATTATTTATAAGTATTTGCTATTATTGTTTTCCTGTAATATAATAAATACAGGATAAAGTAAGGTGGTGATAAGTATGGCGGGTATTATGCCGCATTATTCTCTTGAAGATACTGTGCAGAATATGAAAGACGCGGGCTTCAGTCCGGAGGCAATAAATAGCTGTATTTCCTGCATACAAAGGGGTAGTAAAGAAGAGCTTATGAAAAAGCTGGACATACAGAGGAGCAGCCTTCTTGACAAGGTACACGAGGGTGAAAGACAGATAGACTGCCTTGATTATCTTGTATACAGGCTTGCAGGCAATGAATGAATTTTTTTTACAAAATGGAGGCTATAATATGGATATTATCACTGACAGAACATTTGACGAGGAAAGAGCGCTTTACGAAAGTCGGGGCATTACACTGAGAAACTGCCGATTTGAAGGTCCTGCCGATGGCGAGAGCGCATTGAAAGAAAGCAACGATATAGCGGCTCAGAACTGTTATTTTGATCTCCGCTATCCCTTCTGGCATGATAGAGGCATTAAAATAAATGATTCCGAGCTTACAGTAAATTGCAGAGCCGCTTTGTGGTATTCGGAGAATATAGAAATAGAAAACAGCAGGCTCCCTGGAATAAAGGCGCTGCGTGAATGCAGGGATATCAGAATAAAAGACTGCGATATAATATCCTCTGAATTCGGCTGGTCGGCAAAAAATATAAAAATGGAGAACACAAGTGCCCAAAGCGAATATTTTATGATGCGTTCCGAAAATATAGATTTCAGTAATGTTGATTTTAAGGGAAAATATTCGTTTCAATATATAAATGATGCCGTTTTTGAAAACTGTGTTTTTGATACCAAAGATGCCTTTTGGCATGGCAGAAACATAACTGTCAGAAACAGCATTATAAAGGGCGAATATCTTGCATGGTATTCCCAAGGGCTCACCCTCATAAACTGTAAAATATCGGGTACTCAGCCTTTTTGCTACTGTAGTGATCTCAAGCTTATAGACTGCGAAATGATAGATACCGATCTTGCCTTTGAAAAATCCTGCGTAGAGGCAACACTTACAGCAAAGATAGACAGCATAAAAAATCCCCTTGAAGGACATATATATGTGCCTGAGTTCGGCGAACTTATAATGGACGATAGGAATTCAAAGTGCAAGGTAATAGCAGGCAGGAAAGTGTTCTGTAATTGCCGCACCTGTGCGTGATAAAAGGAGGAAAGCTATGAAAGTATTGTTATTTTGCGCGACTTTTATTACGGCTCTAATAACATCTGCGGGCTGTACAGGCATAAATACAATCCAAGAAAACAAAGCATATGTGCAAACAACGGAAATATCCGAGGAAACCACTGTACAAAAGGTATCAGAAAACAAAGCGGAGGTAAACACAGCTATGAAAATGACTATAAAAGCGGGCGATGCAACGTTCACTGCGACTCTTGAAAACAATTCCTCTGTCGAGGCATTGAAGGAAATGATGAAGGATAAGCCGCTCACCCTTGATATGAGCGACTATGCAAATATGGAAAAGGGTGCAGACCTTGGCAGAACGCTCCCCCAGAACAATGTGTACATGAATACAAAGCCGGGAGATATAATTCTGTATCAGGGCAGGACTCTTGTTATATATTACGACACAAATTCGTGGAGCCTCACTCCCATAGGCAGAATAGAAAATGTAAATACCGATAGCCTTAAAAAAGCTCTTGGCAGCGGAAATGTTACCGTTACATTTTCACTTGATACAAAATAAAAAAAATCCGTTTTGCACCTGCGAAACATAGATTTTCCCGTGACCTGGTCACGGAAAAATTACATTTTACATAAATTTAAAGCTGCGAAAAATTAATTGACTTGAAATGTTAAAAATGCTAATATAAAAAATAATTAATAACATTTTCCCGTGACCAGGTCACGGGAAAATGTTAGAATTGCATTGGTTTGAAAGCGAACAAAAAGGGCGTGTTAGAATGAAGGTAAAATATGAATTTGAGAAATAAGGATGTGGTTTTATGAAGGTTAAATATAAAGGAGAATCAGACCCCGTTTCTCTGATAAATGGTAAAATTTATGAATGCCTTGGTGAAGAAAACGGATTACTTAGGGTTATAGATGAAGAAGGTTATGATGAAAACGAGGAAATACAAGGATATTTATACGAAAAAGAGATTTTTGAAATAGTCGAAGAGTAATAAAAGCACTTTTGAATAAATCAATAGATTTTCCCGTGACCAGGTCACGGGAAAATTTAGGTCACAGGAAAATTTAATTTAATAGCAGTATAAGCGGTATAATGTTGCAATAGCTTGTTCCCTTGTATAATTCATTAAAGGCGAAAATTTACCACTACCTGTTCCTGCCATAATATATGTGTTTCCGCTTTTTATAGAGGTAACAGAATAGATTGCACTCTTAGCCCAATCAGCAAAAGAGCTTTCATCATCAAATTGGGTTGCATCGTTGCTTATTTTAGCACCTAAAAGATTAGCTAAGTTATTAAGCATAACGGCAGCTTCCTGACGGGTAATATTGTCATTGGGAATAAATTTATTATTGCCTTTGCCTGCAACAATTTTAAGATTATATGCTGCTGTTACATAAGTATTGTCAATATCTGTAAATGGACTTTCTGTATTTTCATCAAAAGTATAATCAGTTTTTGCCATATAAGTCTTAACAGCAAGTTTGCAAAACTCCTGTCTTGTTATATTTCTTGTGTATTCTGATTGTATTTCGTCAGGAACAATACCTGCCGCTATAGCTTTTTCTATACTTTCTTTAGCCCATGCGCTGGCACCATTGCCTTTCTCCGTTCCGGCAAATAATTCTTCCTTGGTGTCATATTTGTTACCATATAGATCATAATATTTTGTAGTGCTGCCTTCCCATACATTTTCAATGTATATAGTTCCGTTTTCTTCTTTTACATACATATTTCCGTATTGCGGTGCTATTATTACATCTAAATTGGAATTGAGTATACCCTCGACAATATCGGAATGCCCCATAACACTGTTGACAATAAGGGTATTTCCCGGCTGTGTATTGGGATTTACTTTGACATATTTCGGTGTAAGAGCATTTCCTTCGTCATCTATAATGATACAGGAGTGTTCGCCCGGTATATTGGCATCGGGATATTGGTCATATATTCTTCTTCCAACCATACCATTTATAGGTGTAACAAACACAGGACCTTCCTCTGTTTCCAATAGCTTATTGTCTTCGTCATAGGTTTCTATGCTGCCGTTAAGATACAGCTTTGTCATTTTTTTAGTGCTGTAATGGGCTATTCTAAAATATTTTTCCTCAAATATTTCATTAAGGTTTTCATCCAAAAGCCCATATAGTCTTGGGTATTTATCGCTACTTCTGACTTTTATTCTTCCTTCCATATTATCTATTTCAAAGTATCCCTTATCCTTTAATACACTGCCTTCTGAATTGCATATGTAATAAAGTCCATCGTTGTGCTTCTGATAATAATAATCACCAAACAATAATTTTATTTCATCGTCTACGGCAATGGGCTTAAAGTTCTCTGATAAATATGTGATTTCGTCTGTATTGCTGCTTTTACAGCGGAGCTTTCCATCATCATATGTTACAGATTCATATGTGCCGTAGGGTATAACCAAATTTAGATTATCGTCATATACTCCGATTTTGTTTTCCTGATTCTTAACAATTATGCAGTTTCTATATGATCTTATATTTTTAAAGCTATCGTTTATAAGTTTATTACCATCTTTATCACATATATAATAATACTTTTGCTCATAATTAGCGTCATCACTTACAGTAAGCATATAATAATTCGTATCTTCAAGAGGTGTTATAAAAAGAGGCTGTGATATTTTATTGAAATTGCCGTCATAATAGTCCGTAACATTCTCTTCTCTGTTATAGCAGATGTAAGAATCCGTGTCCTCATCATATAATATCTGCTCATATATTTTTGGAGTTATTTCATTCAGTTCCATATCCATAAGTCCGTAAAGCTATTCTTCCACGTTGTTGGCAGCTTTAATAGCATTTCCGATTTTTTCGACCATTGTGCACGGACCGTACTCAATTTTTTCCCCGTCATCATTCTCGTATTCTATCATCTGTGTTTCGCTGTTAAAGTGATATTTTGTACCCTTTACATCGTAGCTGGCAAAAACAGTATTACTTATAAGTGTGCATAAAGCTAATGTTAAAAATATTTTTTTCATGCTTTCTTTCTCTCCTTTTTTGTTTAATATTATATTGCTTTTTTGAATAAATTCAAAGGGACAGTAATAAATTCCCCGTTTAAAGGTACATAAATTAACATTAAAAATTCAAATTACTTTTCTAAAAATATTTCACCATTTCTAACTTCCATAGCAAGTTCAACATATTTGTATCCATCAGAGGTATTTATAACAACTTTTATCTGCTCGTTATCTAATAAATCGTATGTAATTCTCAAATTAGAAGGATATTTAGTATTTATACTTATTAAATCATTTTTATATTGTTTTAGTGATGTTTTATAATTTGCTCTAATATAATCCTCTAATTCTTTAATATTGTAATTCATTAAATTTACATCTTCTATTGAGTAATCTTTTAATTCTGTTTCAGTTATACTTTTTATTATATTATGACCATAAAATGTTTTGTTTTTAGGTAAATCTGTTTCATCTGTTAATAAAAAATTATTATCTAAAATTTTTGAAAAAAGTTCAGTATCAAGTTCTATATTGTTTACGCAATAATCGTCACTTATTTTATAACCCAAATCTTTAAGTACGCCTACTTTTATAAATATTGTTTTATCAATAACTTTTGAGTAATAAGTATTATTGTTCTTTTTTAGATTAAAATTATCTTCATTTATAAAATTAATTCTTCGAAGTCCCTTAATAAATTCTATAGTTTTATCATCTTTGCTTATTAATTTAAAACCAAGGTTATTAAGAGTATCGTTTAATGGAACATACGCATTATTTATTTGAGGATTTATGTCTTTTTGTGCAAAACATATATTAGAATTAATTATTATTACAAAAACAAATAACCATATAACGGTAAAAGTCCAAACAAATCCTTTCTTTTTAATATGGTCTTTTAATATATCTTCCACCCTAAAATAAACCTCCTTTTTACTTTTGCCAAAGTTTGATATTAACATTTGTTTATCATTAACACCTAAGGAAATTACATATAAAATAGAATCAGCATATTTTTTTCTGTACTCCCTATTTTTATTTCTTGACACATGATAATCACATGCCCTTTCCATTTCTTTATCCGCTATAAAACATAAAATCCAGACAAATGGATTAATCCAATATAAACATTGTAATAATAATCTAAATCTTTGAAACCATAAATCATAGTATTTATAATGCATAAGTTCATGTTTAATTATATAATACAAATATTTTTCAGCTTTACTTATATTATAAGGCAATAAAATAGTTGGCCGAAAACAATTTATTAAAATAGGTGAAACAATAAAATATGAATATCTTATATTAATTTTACGTTTAATTTTTTGTTCTTTTTTTATTTTTTCTAATATTGAAAGTATATATATGTCATTTACTTTATGACTAAAACGAAAGGCCTTAAAGTGAAACTTTAAATAACTAATTATTTGAAATAAAAAATACAATATTGAACCTAATATCCAAATAAAATTAAATATATACTCCCATGAATAGCTTTTTGCTTCTACACTATAATTAGTAGATATATTACCGAAATTTGTCAAAGGTAAATATTTTTGTGTTTCTATGAAAATATTATCTAATATGTTATTATTGGTAAATATTTCGCTATTTATAAAAAATAAATCATTATAGAATTGAAACGGTATTATTAATACAACAAAAATTACGTTTATAATAAAATAATTAGTTGTAGCCAAATATCTTTTTCCAAATAAAGATAACATAATAAGAAAAATGATTATTATTGGAGTAAATAAAATATTATTTAATCCATAATATTCTAAAAGCATAATTACTCATCATCCTCTATCATTTTACGAATCTCATCTATTTCCTGTTTAGTTATTTTATTATTTGAAATAAGTGATGCAAACAATTTTATTGGAGATTTTTGATAAAAAAATTCTAAAAAATCCATAGTTTCTTTATTACGATAATCTTCAAGTGATATTAATGGAGTATAAAAATTAAGTCTGCCTAATTTTTTTACTTCAATAAAACCTTTATCTTCTAATCTTTTAATATATGACTGCAATAATTGAACGCTTTTGTTTGAATCTAATTCTTTCATAATTTGAGTTGTACTAACTTCTTTTCCAAGTTTCCAAATAATTAACATTATTTCTAATTCAGAATCTGGAAGACGATATTTTCTTTTCATAAAGTGCCACCTCATATTTTATTAATCAAATGTATGTTATACAATCATTTGATTTATATGTTCATAATATCACTTATATAATAATTATGTCAATAGTTTTTTATAATTTTTATAAAAATTAATAAAAAATATTTTATATCTAATTTTTTAATTAAGAATAATACTTTAAAAATTTTGTCTTTGTGTTATAATTCGTATTTTGACTTAATTAGGATTTCCCCGTGACCTGGTCACGAGAAAATTATATATATTCGTTCAGTGTAAACTTCTTCCTTTTTCGTGAATCGAATATTTTTGCACTTGACCAATACACCTTATGAATATTATAATATATATGAATTTATAAAAAGCAAAAACAATATTTTGCGCAAAAGAGTAAAGGGGATGTTATTATCAAAGGCATCAGATTTTTAGCAGCAGGACTTATCATTACACAGCTTTCGGGTGTAATGAGTTTCAACACTATGGCGGAGGAAAATAATCTGCCCATTATTCATTTAGATAAGGAAAGCTCAGGTACACTTGGCGGTTTTAACATACTACCGCATAAGGAAATCATAAGCGGCGGTATTGTCACATATGATGACGGAACCAATGATGTAAATGTACTTGACAGCAAAATAAACAAGTCACCCATAATGAGTATTTCTTCAGATCTTCCGTCCAGCTACAATGCTGACCTTAACAATATGAAATATGTTTCTGAAGTAAAGAATCAAGGGACTCTCGGCACATGCTGGAGTTTTGCGGCAGAAGCAGCTATGGAAGCCCTTCTTATGAAAAAGGACGGCATAGAAAAGCTTAGCAGCAGCAACAAGGACAAATATGATCTGTCTGAAATGCATATGGTATATGCACTAAGCAATAAATTCCTTGAAGACGGAAAATATGGCTTTACCACAACAATAAACGAGGGCGGCAATTTTTATTATGCAGAAGCTTATATGACAAGAAGCAGAGATGAAGAAAAAAATATATATGACGGACCTGTCTATGAAAAGGATTTTCCATATAAGGACGACGATTCCTATACGTACGCCGATATAAATGAAAAAATAAAAAGCGAAAGACTTGAATTTGTTCCTTCGGCTTTTTCAAACTTGAACTTCTATCAAGCTCTGCTTAGCGATGAGCAGTTAAATGCCAGAAACGAAATAATTAAGAAGGCAGTTATTGAAAACGGCGCCGTTCCTATTTCAGTCTATTGCGGCAGTACGGCAGAAGAACAAAACACCGGATTTAAATCAAACAGCATCAACACAAAAACCTTGTTTTATGAAAACGATCCTGCCAATATTCCAAATCATGGAGTTACGATCGTAGGCTATGATGACAATATAAACGCGTCAGAATTCAATGGTTTTTCATTAAATGCATCTGCAAATACATATCCGGCAGCACCAAAGCACGACGGAGCATTTATTGTTAAGAATTCATGGGGCACAAATTGGGGAAATAACGGCTTTTTCTATATGTCATATGACTCAAATATTCCATTGATAGGTATTTACAGCAACATTACAGCAAATGACGACTATGACAATCTTTACGATTATACGCCATATGGGCAACAGGCTTATATTTCAGGCTATTACCATGCTGACGGAGATTTCCATTCCAGAGCAACAGCATTTAACTGGTTTTACAAAAAGCATGAATATACAACGGAATATCTTACCAAAGTAGGAGTATGGATACCCTTCGGAGGAGAATATGTAAGATTTTATATGTCAAAAATACCTGATGTTGCAGATGACGCTTCATTAGATAATAATTTTGAGCCAATAGAGGTCAATACAATAAATGATGATACGGTAAGAGAGGGAGATTATATAAGGGTAGACAAGCCCGGTTATTATATATTCGAGCTTACTTCTCCGAAAGATACGATATTTGGTGATGGTTTTTATTTAGGCTGTGACTTTGCAATGAAGCAGGGCACACAAAAACCGGGCAGTTTATCTACCGAAGAATATGTTGTACCTATTGAATATGATGCAAATAATATAAAGGTAAAGAGTGAAAATGAAAGCTACATTTATGCACCTGACCATAGCTATGCTATGTCTTTCCCTTATGATTTACCCATAAAAGCCTACACCACAGAAAGCATAACCGTAACTATAAACGATAGCGAAAAAGTGTCTGTTCCTTACGGAGGCACTCTTAACTATAACAATACACTTTATAATATAGATGCATCTGACGAGACCGGCCATACATATGAAGAATATGACAAGAATATGCCTCTTACATTTAACGTAAATCTTTACACGGCAGACTACATAGGTGTGTCAAATATTGTTCTCACTCAGCAGGACGGTCAGCAGATAAGCGACAGTTCATATTACGGCACAAGGGTAGTCGGTGAGATAGATAAGGATATTGCCAATGCAAAGCTTGTAACAGAGCTTGGATTTACAGCATATAAAGACAGCAAACCGGTAGCTGTAGAGGGTCAGACTCCTTATGTATTCCAAGATATATATGAGGAAATAAACGACTATACAAAGAAGAACGAGAATACATATGTACTTATGACTCCGACAATGAACAAAAACGACGTGGACAGCGTAGCCTTCTTTGGCAAATTTGTGCTTCAGAACGATGAAGAGATAACCGTAAACTATATTACAAAGAAATTTGTAAATAACTGATACAAGGAGGATAAGAATGAAAAAAACATATACAAAACCGGAATTTAATAAAAACTCCTTTGTATTGAAGGATATTGTGACTACATCTGCATTATACGCTAATTTTAATATAAGGGCTACTCATAGTGACGACGGCATCAAATGGTATGACGTAAATGAATTTTAAATAAAGCGCTGTATTAAAATTTACGGCATTAACAGCAATAAAGCTTACGGCAAAAAACTCCCCTTAAAGCATATGACAATAGGCATCGCTTTAAGGGGAGTTTTGATATGAGTCCGATTTTCCCGTGACCAGGTCACGGGAAAATTACTGTAATTTACAATTACATATAAATAATTTATAACAGGTTAAGCAAAAGCATATTGCAAAATACGTATTCATTGACATATACATAAGGATCAAATCAATTTGTTATGATATCATTAAATTTTTCAAGTATATTTTCTTTGCTGTCAGATGCCTGCTCAAAGTCATATTTTACCGTTGCTATGTCAGAAAGCGGAGTAAGTCCTACATAAAAATCACCGCTTGCCACCATTTCATGGCACTTGTCGGAAGAATCCAATATTTTTCCGTCTAAATTATCACAGAATTGTTTTATGAAATCCCAGCCTTTTTCAATTCCGCCGTGGGCAAAGAGCATGGTGCAAAGCTGCGTATATGCAGAACCCGAATTTGATGGCAGACAATATGCAATCTTTCCTTTCCATTCAGGCTTTATAAGATCGTTCCAGCTTTGAGGGATATATAAGCCGTTATCTTCTATGAGCTTTTTATTGTAAAAGATAACCATAGGCAGTGGGCTTTCACCTATCCACAGTCCGTTTGGTTCTTTATAGGTCGAATCAATTGCTTTGTCGTTGGCGCATACATAGGGCGCGAAATGCTCTTTGAATGCCTCCAAGGAATCGGCTCCGCATACCATATAACAAAGATAGCATATTTAACGGCAAAATACAAGTAGTGATATAGTAAAGTTATGTAGATTTTCCCGTGACCTGGTCACAGGAAAAATTTGGTCACAGGAAAATCGAAATGAGTCAGAGGGGTTGTCACAAATGCTGTTTTTATCGTGACAATCTCTTATTTTGTAATTTATATTTAGTCTTTTAATTGATATATAATCGTTATTGAACATAGGCTTCACCTCTCAGAATTTCGTTGACAAAATATTTATAAAATTGTACAATTAAATTAAGCTGTTATCTGTTGCTGAGATATGTTTTTGGCATAAGGCATAAAAGCTCGGCACAGCAGAAAATATTTTTAGGAGTGGTTGTATGAAAATGAAAAGAATGGCAGGCATAATATTATCTTTTATAATAGCACTTGCAAGTATGAATATGGGCTTTGCTGATGAGGGCAATATTTTGTCTGAAGCAGACGGTGAGGATACGTCCGGTGAGGAAGCCAAGGATGATGATATTCCGTATGAGGACGAAAATATAATAGGCGGCTGTATTTATTTTGACGAAGTCACAGGAACGGTAACAGATGTTGATCCGGAGGTAACAAGTGTTGTTATACCAAGTAAAATAGACGGTATTGATGTTGTAGCCATAGGAAACGGGGCATTTGAATCTAGCAATATTACAGAAATCACAATACCCGAAAGCGTTGTGTCCATAGGAGAGGGCGCTTTTTCGGAATGCAGCAGTCTTACGGAAATAAATATTCCAAGGGGAGTTACTTCTATTGAAGGATATACATTCCAGTTTTGCAGCAAGCTTGTAAAAGTGAACATACCTGAGGGAGTTGTTTCAATAGGCGAAGATGCCTTTGCATACTGCGAAAAGCTGACAAACATAACCATTTCGGAAAATGTTACACATATCGGAGATGGTGCATTCTCTGGCTGTAGTTTTAAGACAGCAGGACCTATAGGCGGAGGATATGATTATGAGTTTGGATGGAAAAATGAAATACCCGAATATGCGTTCTATGGCTGCCGGTCTTTAACAAGCATAGATATTCCGGACAGTGTTACTTCTATCGGGAATTCTGCTTTTGAAAGCTGCAATGACCTTGCGGCGATCACCATACCGGAAAATGTATCAAATATAGGCAGTTCTGCATTTGGATATTGTACTTCTCTGACAGAAATTATAATACCCGAAAGAGTTTTATTCATAGGAGAGGGCGCTTTCAATGGCTGCCGAGGTCTGACGGATATGAATATTCCCTCAGGCGTTACTTCCATTGAAGGACATATATTTCAGAACTGCAGCGGACTTGTAAGAGTGAACATACCTGAGGGAGTTACATCCATAGGCGACTATGCCTTTGCAAACTGCGGCAAGCTGACAGACATAACCATACCGAAAAATGTTACATATATCGGAGATTCCGCTTTCAGAAGCTGCAACAACCTTTCGGAAATCATCATACCGGAAAATGTATCAAATATAGGCGGTTCCGCATTCGCAAACTGTACAGGTTTGACGGAAATTGTAGTTCCCGACAGTACCAATGAGCTGGGCAGCTCTGCGTTCTCCGGCTGTACAAATCTGAAAAGGGCAGTTATTCCCGATAGTATTAATTCTATAAAGACCTATACATTTTCACAATGTAAAAATCTGACTGACATAACTATTCCCGACAGCGTTGTAACAATAGAGGACAATGCTTTTTCAGACTGCAAAAGTCTTACATCCATAAACATTCCTCAAAGTGTAGCCTCTGTAGGAGCTTCCTCATTCAATGGGTGTGTCAGCCTGACAAGCATAAACGTAGATGAAAATAATGGGGTGTATTCCTCAGATATGGGAATTATGTACGATAAAGCCAAAACGGAAATAATATTCGTTCCCGCCGCCGCGGAATATGTGGAAATTCCCGACGGAGTAAAGACAATAGGCAAATACTCATTCAGAAAATGTGGAGACCTTACAGGCGTTGTAATTCCCCACAGCGTTACGGAAATAGGTAACTATGCCTTCAGCGGCTGCAAAAGTCTTGAAACTATAGCTATTCCCGACAGCGTTACATCCATGGGTAGTTGTGCCTTTGCCGACTGCACGGGTCTTACGGAGATAGTTATTCCCGACAGTGTTTCTTCTTTGGGAACGGCTGCGTTTAACAATTGCAGCAAGCTTACCAAAATTGCAATTCCCGACGGAGTTACAACCATAGAAAGCTCATTGTTTGACGGGTGCAGCAGTCTTACGGATATAACTGTTCCCAATACGGTTACGTCTATAAATGATTATGCTTTTAAAGGCTGTGCTGCGCTTAAAAGTATGACCATTCCCGAAACTGTGGGAAATATGGGTGTAGGTGTGTTCAGAGACTGTGTCGGCCTGGAGTCTGTAATTATTCCTGACGGCATTACGACTGTTGAACGCTTTGCCTTTGAGGGATGTACACGTCTTACAGACGTAACAATGGACGGTGTAACCTCTATAGGCTCATCGGCATTTCGTGACTGTAGCTCTCTTACAAAGATAACAATACCCGATGGAGTTACTTCCATAGCATATTCCGCATTTTACAGATGTTTCGGTCTTGAAGAGGTAACTATTCCCGATAGTGTTGTGAAGATAGGGGATTATGCGTTTGAGGGCTGTGACAGTGAAAAGGCTGTTTTTTATGTAGTAAAAGGCTCTTATGCAGATAAGTGGGCAAATGAAAACGGGTTCAGAGTATCCTATTATAATTCGGAAGGAACCGAAAGCAGTACCGAAAGCAGTACCCAAAGCACAACAGAGTCTACAACCGAAAGTACGACCGAATCTACCACGGAATCCGCTCCTGTAATTGCAGAAGCTGTAGGAGATAATGGAATAAACTTTGTTGCAGGTATCGACAGCCTTAACTATAAAGAAGTCGGATTTATATTCAAAGCCAACGGAAAGGAAGTAAGAAGAGGTACGAATACAGTCTATACATCTATTGCAGGCTCAACCGTAAAACTTGACGAAGTCGGCGGAAATTATATGTATTCCTTTGTTATAACCGATATCGAAGATATGGATAAGGAAATTTCCGTTGCTTGCTATAGCATAGACGCAGACGGAAAAGAAACCGTTTCAGACTTTGTAACCTATACCCAAAATAAGGCTAGCAACAGAAAAGCTGCTATGTCCTAACCTAAACCGGTAGCAATACTTATGGATATTACTGTTGATGCAAAGGAGGATGGCAGATGAAAAAATATACAAAACCAAGTATTGACGTTTACGCTATCAATACGGAAGACATTATCACTGTCAGCGCCGTAAAACTTAAAAACGGCGGCGAAAACGGTCAGCCTCTCAGCGAAAGCTTTGGTACATTGTTCGGAGAATAATATTGTTATAATGAAATTTCCGGGCTTTTGAAAAAACGATAATAAATTGTTTTGAGTTTAAAAAAGCTTCTTTGTCAAATAGTGCTGTTTTGACGATCAGCGGCTGTGTGAAAAAATTTCTGTAAATTGGCTTTCTATGATAATTTCAAAGAATAATTGGTGGGCAGTTGAGCAGTT
>CANQBJ010000032.1 GCA_947589665.1 uncultured Clostridia bacterium | reverse complement strand
GTTCGGAGGGTATGGGAACCATCGGAAGGTTCCCATGTTTTTTGTTACTTTTTTTCAAAAAAAGTAAATAAAAAATTCCTTATGCTTTTTAAAGCATAAAACATATTTATCTTATTAGTTAATAAGATAAACAAAAATTTATAATATAAACCTTTTCTTTTGTATCCATTATATCACCTATATATCATTATAAATCATAATTTCAAAGAAAATTTTATAAATTATAATTTTTTTGTTGCAATTTCTTTAAAATTATGATATTATTAATAACAGGGGTGAGAATATGCCTATACCTATTCCGAGGGATAAACAGATAACAGTTGAACGGAAGTCCTTTCCCGCAGGCTATGATATGCCAAATCACTCTATGGCAACGGATCATTACAACATACGATATATAGTGAGCGGAGACAGGCGGACTATTTCACCTACGGAAAGCTTCAGTTATCATTCGGGAAATGTGGTCATGACGCCCCTGTACAGATACAACCGTACCATGTCCGAAAGCAGCGTACCCTATGACAGATATCTGATCAAATACAGACCGGAGTTTGCAAAGCCCTTTATTGAGAATGTGGGCAAAAATGCTTTTGACGAAATGTATGATAAAAGCGTTTTCACATTTACTCCAAAGGCCCAGGAAAAGCTAGGGGAAATATTTGAGGATATGCTTACGGAGTACAACAAAAGTACTGCTTATAAGGAATTTATACTCCAATCCATGCTTTCCAGACTTCTTTCATTTATATGGGAAAACAGGCTTGAAACGGCAGTTACAAGATATAAGGCTCCCCTGTCCGAGCCTGTGCTGGAAACAATGTATTATATAGAAAACAATTACAAAAGCAAAATAACCCTTGAAAGCGCAGCAGACCATGTACATTTTTCATCTGCTCATCTTTCAAGGCTATTCAGTAAAGAGACGGCTATGCCCTTCAGCGAATATCTTATAAATATACGCATAAGGCATGCTCAGTATATGCTTGTTGAAACTGATAAGACAATTACTCATATCGCCCTTGAAACAGGCTACAGCAGCAGTGATTATTTTTCATATCAGTTCAGACAGAGAGTAGGCATCACACCTACTCAATTCAGAAAAAATGCCAGATAGACACCCCAAATATAAAAGACGCGCATTATACAGACATTTCTGTGTAATGCGCGCCTTTTATTATATAGGTTAAAGAAGATGAAAGCATTTTATATATTTTCAAAAACCACCTTGAAGGTACTGCCCTTTCCCTCTTCGCTTTCTACATTTATTTTTGCATTGTGCTTGTCGGCGATTGCCTTTGCTATGGACAGACCCAAGCCGTTGCCCTGTATTTCCTTACTGCGGGATTCGTCGTTTCTGTAAAACCTGTCGAATATCTTGTCTACAGCGTTCTTTGGTATGCCTATGCCCTTATCCTTGACGGCAAAATAAGGACTGCCCTCTTCTCTTCCAACTGATATCGTTATTTCGCACTTATTCTCGCCGGAATACTTTATACTATTGTCTATGAATATCCACATAAGCTGCTTTATTAGGGCGCTGTCGGCATATATATCCACACCCTCGGTATTTTCAAGGGCAATTGTTATATCCTCCTTGGCGACCTCAGCCTCTTTCTTTACCTCGTCGGCAATTTCAGTAAGGGATATCATCTCCTTATTCACAGCATTTTTGCCCTGTGTATCTCTTGCAAGATATAAAAGCTGCTGTATAAGATTGCTCATATGCTGAGTTTCGCTCTTGATCGAGCATATTGCCTCGTCAAGTATGTCCTTGTCATCCTTGCCCCAGCGATCCACCATATTTATATAGCCCTGTATAATGGCAATAGGTGTCTTAAGCTCATGGGATGCATCTGATATAAACTGATTTTCCTTGTTAAAGGATATCTGAAGTCTTTCTATCATATCATTGAATGTGACCACAAGAGTACGCATCTCATCATCCGTATCGGGGACCTCTATTCTCTGCGAAAGGTCATAAAGGCTTATGCTTTCGGCAGTGTCCGTTATCTGCTTTATGGGGTTGAGTATTTTGCCGCTTATATATTTTCCTATAACAATGGCAACTGCTATGGCAGCAATATTGGCTATCATAAATATAAGCATAAACAGATTTATTACCTTCTGTTCGTGGTTATATTTTCTGAATATCATTATTTCATAGTCAACACCGTTATAGCTTACATCCCTGTGAGTATACATATAGGGTTCTTCCCCTATGTCGTTTCTGTAAAAGCCGCCTTCTCTTTTCCTTGTCTTATCCATTTCCGGAATATCAAAAGGCTTGGGCATAGTGCCAAAAAGCATATCTGGTCTGTTTTTCTGCCTTAATGCGACCTCTATATAGGGATTGTCGTTAAGCTCCTTTATAGAACCCATACTTACATCGTTGCCCTCTGTGATATAGTTCTCTATTTTGTCAGCAAGAGCATCTATCTCACTCATGGAAACACTTCTGTAGTAATACCACATATTACACAGAAACACTACTGATATGATTATAAGCATGGCAGAAAATACACCTGCATATATGGCTGTTATTTTTCTGCTTATGGTAAGGGAGTTTAAAAATTTAGTTATCCTGTTCTTCATCCTTAGCAAAATATCCTACACCTCTTATGGTATGTATAAATTTAACTCCGTACTTGTCATCGATCTTAGTCCTTAAATATCTTATATACACATCCACTATATTCGTTTCGCCGAAATAGTCGTAACCCCATACCCTATTTAATATCTGCTCTCTTGTTATGACTATGTTTTTATTCTTTATAAGATAGGCAAGGAGGTCAAATTCCCTCTTGGTAAGCTCTATTTCATTGTCGTCAAGCTTAACTGTTCTCCTGGATATATCTACAGTCAGGTTTTTAAGAGTAAGTATGTCGCTTTCTGCGGAAGGCTTGTCCATAGTAGACCTTCTCATGGCTGCCCTTATTCTGGCAAGAAGCTCCTCTATTACAAAGGGCTTTGTTATATAATCGTCAGCACCGCTGTCAAGTCCTGCTATCTTGTCCATAGTTTCGCCCTTGGCAGTTATCATTATAATGGGGATATCCGATTCCTTTCTTATTCTTCTGCATACCTCCATACCGTTAAGCTCAGGCAGCATAAGGTCCAGAAGCATAATATCGGGAGAGCTTTCATAAAACTTCTCTATGGCAGCCCTGCCGTTTTCGGCTATCACTACATCATAGCCCTCGTGCTTAAGCTCAAGCTCCACAAAGCGGGCAAGCTTTGCCTCATCCTCTACAATAAGCACCTTAATTTTATTTTCTTCCATTATTCTCACCCCGCTATACAATAATACGGATGATGTCATCATCCGTATATCATACTACAATATCAACTTTAAATTATTATTAGCCAAAGATTAGAATTACATTAAAATCAAAGGATATCAGGTTCAGGATAGTCCACACCCTTCGTATCAACAGTCACTTTCTTTATGACAACGTCCATTATCGGTCTGTCGGAAAAATCTGTCTTTACATTGGCTATATCATCGACTATATCCATACCCTCTATCACCTTGCCGAAGGCAGCATACTGACCGTCAAGATGGGGAGCGTCCTTATGCATTATAAAAAACTGGGAGCCTGCTGAATCGGGCGCCATAGCCCTTGCCATAGAGAGAACGCCTGCCCTATGCTTTAAATCGTTCTTAAAGCCATTTGCGCTGAACTCTCCCTTAATGCTGTAGCCCGGACCGCCCATACCGTTGCCCTCAGGGCAGCCGCCCTGTATCATAAAGCCTGGTATTATCCTGTGGAAGGTAAGTCCGTCATAAAAATTATGCTCAACAAGACTTATGAAATTGTTTACGGTATTCGGCGCAATTTCAGGATAAAGCTCTGCCACTATTTTAGCTCCGTCCTCAAATTCAAAAGTTACGATAGGATTTTCCATTTTTTTTATCTCCTTTTACATTATTCTTACAGGTCTGAAATTAAGATAGTCCGCTGAGACCAAAGTATAGTCTATACCGTCTACGATACCCTGATAGCTTGTGTTATACTTGTCTGCTCCGTGCAGATGACCGTATATGACCCGCCTTATGCCAAATTCCTTATACACCTCTACAAAATCCGAATTTTCCTTTTTATCATTTGTAGGAGGAAAGTGTGTAACAGCTATTATCTTATCGCTGCCATAGCCCTTGTTCACAGCCATAGCTATAGAATTTCTTAGCCTGCCGACCTCTCTTTTATATATTTTATAGTCATGCTCCGTATAATATTCATCTCTGGGACAAAGCCATCCCCTTGAACCGCATATGGCATAGTCCTCATATACGGCAAAGGAATTTTTTACAAAGAGCATATTGTCGTAAAGCTCATTAAGACGCGAGGTAGAATTCCAGAAATAGTCATGATTGCCGCAGAATATGATCTTACTGCCTTTCAGCTCGTGTACAAAATCAAGATCGGGCATAGCCTCCTCCTGCTTGCCTCCCCATGAGATATCGCCGTTTACAATAACGGTATCCTCCTCCGAAACAATCTCGTTCCACGCATCATATATTTTTTGCGTATGGTTTTTCCACCTTATGTCGAATACATCCATAGGCTTTTCCTTAAAATGGCTTAAATGCAGATCTGACATTGCATATAAAGACATATTGCCCTCCCTAGCTCAGTCCAAGCAGCTTTTCAAGCTCCAGATTAAATTCATAGAGCTTGGACATATTGCCTTCCTGATAGAGCTTCATAAACTGATAGTTATACTCATTCATCTGCTCTGCGCCTATCTTGATATATATGGTATGTATATTTTCTATTATCTTATTTACAATAGTTTCCTTTTCGTTGATATAGCGCTGTGATTCCTTTATCTCATCCTTTATCTTATCCATTTCAAGGTCCAGATTATAGGCAGCCTCCGCACAGGTTTTAAGCCTTTCCTGTAAATTTTCGGGTATATTGCCGTCAAATTTATACTTAAGGGAATGCTCTATAGTAGCCCAGAAGTTCATAGCCATAGTTCTTATCTGTATCTCTACCTTTATATCCTTTACCTGTCCGTTGAATATTATAGGATAGTTGATAGTCATATGATAGCTTCTGTACCCGCTTGATTTGGAATTGGTAATATAGTCCTCCTCAAGAAGTATCTTCATATCGATATCTTTTCTCTTGTGTATAAGCTCCACAACAGTTTCTATATCGTCTACAAAACGGCATATTATCCTTATGCCTGCTATATCTTCAAGTATATCAAGGCTTTTGTCAACGGGTATTCCTCTTCTGTTTGCCTTTTCTATAATACTGGATATCCTCTTTACTCTGCCCTCTACCTGTTCTATAGGCGGAGCCATTTCAAGAGTTGTGAAGTTTCGCTTCATTCCGTTAAATTTGACTACAAGCTCATTTACCGCCTGATGAAAGGGTAATAGAGCCTTTTCCCAGTCCTTTACTTCCATTGTTCTCACCACCACTGTAATTTTACCATATAATCGCAGTAATTTCAATATGCGTAAGAATTTTTTAATCTTTAATGACTGACCTGTATGCTGATAGCAGCCTTTTTATTCCTCTTATGTTATAAATTTATTACGATTCCATTAAAAGACACTAAAGCCTCTTGACAAACGGCGTATTTTTATGTAAAATAAATTCGTAACAATTATGTAACATTTTGTGAAAGGTTGTTGATTTGTGGTGAAATTTAAAATATTGACAGCTGCAGTTGTACTGGGCTGTACAACCCTTATATCGACATCTTCTGTTTTTGCATCAAACCTCGCAAGAATAACAGGCTCGTCTGTCAATCTGCGTTCCTATAATTCTACGGAGGCAAGGATCGTAGGTACTGCCAATACAGGCGATACAGTTACTATTCTGGCAAATGCCAACAACGGTTGGTTCAAAATAAATAAAAGCGGTGTAGGCGTTTCATTTGTAAATGCCGATTTCATATCTATTTATCAGACAGACGCTACCTGTATAGAGGAAAGCGTTAATGTGCGTACCGCTCCTTCTACGGATTCCAAGATACTTGGTGTTGCCAAAAAAGGACAGGTATTCGTTACCACAGGTAAAAGCGGCGACTGGTTCCAGATAAAATTCAACGGTGCAACAGGCTATATATACAAGGATTATATGCAGGGCAGCCTGCTTAAATATCTTGCCGATGCTCCTGCCGCTACTCCCGCAGTTACATCAGACAAGACTACTGCCGCTATAATAGCCTCAGGCGCATCCGATGATATATACGGTGTTGTAGACGCTACCTCTCTTAATATGAGAGAGTCCGCTGACGAAAATTCCAAAGTGCTCAAGGCTCTGCCCGACGGATATTATCTTACTGTAAACGGCTATAATAACGGCTGGATAGATGTAACGGACGATTCTGATACAAGAGGTTTTGTAAAGGCTGAATATATAATTCTCAAAAGCGGCAAAAAGCCCGAGAATAAGGCTGCCAAGGCTATTATATCACCTATTGAGTACGCAAATGACGGAACTGTAACGGCATCCGAGGTCATAGACTATGCCGAACAATTCTTAGGCACACCCTATGTATGGGGCGGTACAAGCCTTACTACAGGTGTTGACTGTTCGGGCTTTGTATACAGCGTATTCAAGGACTTTGGCATAACGCTTAACAGGACATCAAGAGATATGTTCACTCAGGGTACAGCAGTTACAAAGGAAGAGCTTGAGCCTGCCGACCTTTTATTCTTCAATTCAGGTGGAGATTCAGCTATATCCCATGTTGCCATGTACATAGGCAACGGTCAGTACATACATTCCACTAACGGTTCGGGAAACGGAGTTGTAATATCAAGTCTTGATGATGCCTATTCCGTAAAGACATATGTAGGAGCAAAACGTGTTCTTAAATAAATAACAAAAGGCTATCGTGTAATGCGATAGCCCTTTTTCATATTATTTTATTTCATTAAGCTCATATACCTCAACATTTTCTATAACGACATCGTCTATAGGTCTGTCATTTTCATCTGTACTGACAGCCGCTATATCATCCACAACCTCCATACCCTCTATGACCTGACCGAATACGGTATATCCAAAATCTATGTATGGATAACCGCCGACCTCATTATACTTTTTAACTATGTAATCGGGATAAAGCTGTACGCTCTGAGCATTTGAATTTACCTCTTGCTCAAAGTCTGACGCTACCTCGGGACACTGTACTATGTAGAACTGGCTCCCATTGGTATCTGCGCCTGAATTTGCCATACAAAGGGCTCCTCTGAAATGTCTCAGGTCCATAGATACCTCATTTTCAAAGGGTGTACCCCATATACTTTCGCCGCCCATACCTGTGCCTTCGGGGTCGCCGCCCTGTATCACAAAGTTATCGATGACTCTGTGGAAGATAACGCCGTCATAATAGCCCTCCTTTGCATGGGTAATAAAGTTTTCAGTTGCCTTTGGCGCATAATCCGGGAAAAACCTAAGCGAAATATCGCCATAGTTTGTATGCAGCACAGCGACGGTATCTCCCTTATGCATATATGAAAACTGCGGAAGTATAACATTTTCCTCTATAAATATTGTGTTGTCCTTAAAATCCACATCGCAGTCAAATGCCTCGCACAGAGCTCTTATGGGCAAATATGTATATCCGTTTTCTATAAATGCCTTTGTACCCTCGCTGTCTATATCCACAGTGTACAGATCATTTATGACGAGCTTATCCGAGTCGGGCTGTACCGCTACAGTCATATCTCCCCTAGTAAGCTTTGCCGTTCTTGTCTTTTCATCCCATGAAACATTGGCATGAAGTATCTTATCTCCCATTTCTCTCAGAGGCACAAAGCTCCTGTTATCGGAAATAACTATGGGAACGCTGATCTCCACCTCATTTTTGTCAAGCATTATTTTCATATCGCTCTTTACCGCTCCGAAAACACCTGTGCATATAAACAGGGAAAATATTCCCGTCAATAACAATTTCTTCATCAAATCATCTCCTTTCTACCGTTCATTATATCATTTTATGTCTGAAATTACAAGTCAGACTATATATCCTGTGGCATACGGGCTTGATCATATTGCAGCATAAAGAAACGGAACTGCCACACTAAGATTTTAAAAAAAAATAAGCTATTGCGGCAGTCCCGATCTGAATATACATATTATCAAATACGTTTATAAACTTGACCTCTGTTCCCTGCATTAATGATAACAATCTTTAAAATGTTATTATCTATTGTAAAAAAAATACGGTAATCGCCAACCCTTAAACGATAAGCGTTTGTCGTTTCTACGGGTACAATATCACCGCTTGGCAATTTATTGATCGCTTTTATAATTCTTTCTTGTTGATCTTTAGGCTGTTTCTGAATAAATTTTAAAGCTTTCTTCTTATAAATTATTGTATATTTCATAGGTCAAGCCCTAATATCTGATTGACTTGTTCTGCAGTGTATTCTTCGTCGTTATCACATTGACTGTCCAATACCATTTGCAAATCATATTCATCAGATTTATTTGTCAGACCTTTAAGACCTTCAAGAATATTGATTATAAAAATCAATTTATTTTCGGGAATGTCCTCAATCAAATTAATTGCATATTCTCTATTTGACATATTGCATCACCTCAATAATATTATATTACAAATATTTAATAATATCAAGCGGAACAATAAGCTGCACAGATAAAAGACAATAAGCTGCACAGTTATATTACAAATATTTAATAATATCAAGCGGAACAATAAGCTGCACAGATAAAAGACAATAAGCTGCACAGATAAAAGATTAATAAAAGTTTGCGTGAATTGTAAAAAACTTTTAATATAAAACTGTTGCAAAATTAATAAATATGTGGGAAAATAGAATTAAGCAAGACTTATATTCGAATAAAGAAAGGAGATTTGAAATGAAGAAAATTTTTAGAAGGTCCGCTGCCTTAATTATGTCTGCATTAATGGCTGCGGGAGCCATCAACACTATGGCTGCTGAAAAGGCATCCACATTTTTTACAGACGTAAATGAAAACAGCTACGGATGGGCTATAGACTATGTTGACTACATTGCCTCAAGGGGTATTGCAAACGGTGTAGGCGACAACAAGTATGCCCCCGGCGATAAGATCGAGAGAGGCGACTTTGTCATATTTATTGACAAGGTGTTCAAGCTTGGCGCTACGGACAGTTTTATGTTCAGCTTTAAGGATGTACCCTCCGATTCCTACTACAGCAATTCCATTGCCAATGCAAAGGGCGCAGGAATAATATCAGAAGATAATATGTTCTATCCCGAACAGTACATAACAAGAATTGACGCTATGACAATGCTCTACAAGGCTTTTGTACACGGCAATTATGTAGGCGGATACGGAACAACTAATATTTCCATGTACTCAGATGCAGCAGATATTAAGAACATTGAGCAGCAGGCTGCCATAGGTACGCTTACAGCAATGGGTATAGTACAGGGCAGCAACAGTGAGTTAAAGCCAAATGATACTATGTCAAGAGCGGAAATGGCTGTTATAATTGCCAAGGCTGCGCAGAAGGTAGAAGCCGCTGAGGAAGAGGCTGCAAAGCCTGTTGAAAAGACAGACGAGGAAATACAGGAGGAGCAGCAGAAGGAAGAAGAGCAGAAGGAACAAAACAAGGCTGAAGAAAGCAAGGACTATATCGGAGACGAGGTTTCCGAGCCTATAGTTATACAGCACGGCGGTTCTGTAGATATTACGGATTCAAGCGTCGGAACAAAAGAAGAAGCAGCCGTAGCAATATCAAATGACAGCACTGCAAAGATTGACGGTTCTTCAATAACGGCGGAAAACGCATCAGCCATAACCCTGGAGGACGGCGAGCTTACTATTAAGAATACCGATGTAAAGGGAAACAACGGTAGAGCCATATATTCTATAAACAACGGCAGCATTGATATTGAGGACAGCAAGATCAGTTCATTATCTGCAGCAGTTATAGATTTAAAGGGCAGCGCCCTTAAGCTCAAGGGCACAGAAGTAACGGCAGATAAGAATCGTTCCTCTCTTGCGGTAGCTCAGGATTCAGATATTTCCATTGACGACAGCAGCATCAAGGCAAACAGCGCCGCAGGTGTAGGCACCTACGAAGGAGTATTCTCCGTTATATCCGATGCTCATAACAGAGGCGAGATCAATATTGACGTTACAAACTCAACTCTTGACAACAGCAAAGGCGCCCTGTTCTATATAAGGGAAAGTATTGTCAATATCAACCTTAACGGCGGCAATACTATCAAATGCTCAAAGCTTATAAGCTCACCCTTTGACAGAAAAAATCCTCAGGTGTCAGGCAATGAGATCACTATAAATCTGAAAAACAAACAGAATGTGGAAAATGCCGATATAGAGCTGGATTCCACTTCCTCTCTCGCTCTTAATATCGACAGCGGCTGCTCTTATACCGGAGCAATAAATTCAGACAATTCATCACCGGATGTGGATCTTACAATAGACAGAGACGGTATACTTGTTCTTACAAGCGACATCTTTGTAGATAAGTTTGACAACGGTATGGACCTTGATTTCAAAAACATACAGGATAACGGCTGGAACATCTATTATAATTTAGATAATTCAGACAATGACTATCTCAGAAACAATGTATTTGATTTAAGAGACGGCGGACAGCTTATACCAAATTAACAGAATTTAAAAACTGCACGGGTCTCCGTGCAGTTTTAAATTATTATATGAAAAAATGCATTTGCAAGCATACACAGCATTATTCCCACTACTGTCGGAACAAGGAAGGAAACAACGGTCCATTTCAGGCTGCCTGTTTCCTTTTTTATTGTGAGTAAAGTAGTGGCGCAGGGAAAATGATTGAGCGAAAATATCATGGCGCATATGGCGGTTATATATGTCCAGTTATGCGCTCTTAAGAGTATTCCCAACTCCGAAAGTGAATTAAACTCTATAAGGGAGCTATTGCCTGTATAGCACATAAGCACTATAGGTATTACTATCTCGTTGGCAGGCAGACCTATTATAAAGGCAGTAAGCAGATAGCCGTCCATTCCCATAAGCTGAGCAAAGGGATCGAGAAAGCCTGCTATATAGCTAAGAAGAGTGATATCATTTACGGTCACATTCTGCAAAAGCCATATAAGAGCGCCTGCGGGAGCGGCAACTACGACAGCCCTGAAAAGCACGTAAACTATCCTTTCTCTTATGCTCCTTCTTATTATGGCAATAGGCTGAGGCATTCTGTAGGGCGGAAGCTCCAGTATAAAAGAGGACTGTTCTCCCTTTAAAATAGTGTTTGAAAGCACATAGGACACTATAAATGTTATAAGCACTCCCGAAAGTATAGCCGCTGTTACGGCAAGAGCCACCTTTATGCTTGCAAACATTCCGCCTGATATAAATACGGCAGCCAGCATTATAAGTGATGAAAACCGTCCGTTGCAGGGCATAAAATTATTTGTTATAACGGCAATAAGCCTTTCTTTTCTTGACTCTATTATCCTTGTGGAAATTACACCTGCCGCATTGCAGCCAAGACCCATACACATACTCAGTATCATTTTGCTGTGGGCATTTACCTTTTTGAATATATGATCCAGATTAAAGGCAATACGGGGCAGATAGCCCAAATCCTCCAATATAGTGAAAAGCGGGAAAAATATTGCCATAGGCGGCAGCATAACGGCTACTACCCAACTCAGGGTCCTGAATACTCCCTCTATAAGAAGTCCTTTTACAAAAATAGGCGAGTCCGCAAAGTAATACAGCAAAAGCTTTTCTATCCTGCTGAAAAAGCTGCTCAAAAGCCCTGAGGGATAATTTGCTCCCCATATAGTTATCCAAAGTATGCAGCAGAGCATAAAAAGCATTATAGGTATACCGAATACGCGGCTGGTAAGTATCTTGTCTATTTTCCTGTCTCTGTTTTCAGTTACACTACTGTTTGAATACACACAGTTTTTATATATGCAGTCTGCCGAACAACAGCATCTGCTGCACTTTGTGTTGCTGGAGTATATTGCCTCCTTAAGCTCATCTATGCCTATGCCCTTTCTTGCCTTTGCAGGTATGACCTTTGTCTTAAGCATTTCGCTGAGCTTATCTATATCTATGGTTATGCCCTTCTTTTCCGCCTCGTCTATAAGATTTACGCAGACGATCACATTAGTACACATCTTTGATATTTCGGAGGCAAGAATAAGATTTCTTTCAAGGCAGGTAGCGTCAAGCACAACTACTATAAGGTTGGCTATGCCCGATTTGAGGCAGTCTACTGCCTGCCTTTCATCCTCCGACATAGGATTTACTGAATATATGCCCGGCAGGTCTATGATCTCAAATTCCCTGCCCTTGTATTTCATAATGCCCGACGCATTGCCTACGGTCTTTCCCGACCAGTTTCCCGTGTGTTGATGCTTTCCCGTAAGCGCGTTGAAAATAGTGCTTTTTCCTGTGTTTGGATTTCCTACAAGAAGTATTTTCTTCATGACAGACTATCCTCCGCATTTACATATATGTTTTTAGCATCACTGTTTCTGAGGGCTATTACGGCGCCCTTTACAAAATATGCCGTGGCACTTCTGCCGGGGCTTATGTGAAGGGGGACTACCCTTGTACCCTGTGTAAATCCAAGCTCGTAAAGTCTGTCACGGCAGGGACTTTTTTTTATATCAAAAATAAAGACAGCAGTATTTATGGGTACTGCTGTCAGTGAGATTACATTGTCCATAGCACACCCTCAAATTCATTTTCTTTCTGTATACTATAAAATGAAAAAGGGATATGTGCATGTTTTTATCTTATGAAATTAGTTGATATCTTTGCTTCTGCTTCAGGAACGGGACAGCCGTTTTCCTTGCCAAGCTCAATACACTTTACAAGCCATGCCATATTTTTGCCGAGTATACTCATTATCTGCATACCCTCCGCATCCTGTACTACCTCTTCGGGAGTATTGCCGTGAGCCATATTCCAGTAGCTTGAAGATACCACCGGCATATTGTTTATCGTAAAGTACTTGTTTATCTGGTCAAAGGTAGCCGTAGCGCCTCCTCTTCTGCAGGTGCATATCACTGCAGCAGGCTTATAGGCAAGAGCCGTACCGCTGCTGTAAAAAAGTCTGTCCATAAAGGCAGTAAGAGCGCCGCTTGCGCCTGCATAGTGTACGGGCGTTCCGAATACATAGCCGTCTGCCGACTTTATCTTGTCTAAAAGAGAGTTAAGACAATCCTTGTCATTTACACACCTTCCTGCATTCCTGCAATAGCCGCAGCCCATACAGCCGCTTGTCACATTGGCACCTATGTGTATTATCTCTGTTTCCACACCGTTTTTTTCAAGGCTTTCGGCAACTCTCGTAAGCGCAGTGTATGTACATCCCTTTGGCTTTGGACTTCCGTTTAATAATATTACTTTCATAATTCTGACCTCCTTAAAATACTTATTAAAATAATTATACCACAAATTGCTGATATATGTATATTTTTATTAAAAATATTTGATATAAATAAAAAAATATGATATCATTAAAAGGATGAATAGAAATTGAAAGAAGGAAATAATATGAAATACTTTGTTTTGCTTTGTGACGGTATGGCTGACTATCCCGTTCCCGAACTAGGAGATAAAACTCCTTTAGAGGCAGCCTATACTCCAAATATGGATAAGCTGGCGGAAAAAAGCACTATAGGTCTTGTAAAGACTGTAGCGGATAATCTGAAGCCAGGCAGCGATGTTGCTAACCTTTCTGTACTGGGCTATGACCCTCAGGTCTATTATACGGGACGTTCACCTCTTGAGGCAGGCTCTATAGGAATAGATATGAGACCCGACGACGTGTCCTTCAGATGTAATCTTGTAACGCTTTCCGATGAAGAAAGGTACGAGGATAAGACAATACTGGACTACTGCGCAGACGATATAAGCACAGAAGAGGCAAGAGAGCTTGTAAAGTATCTTGCAGAGCATTTTGACAACGATGAATTTCAGCTTTACAGCGGTGTCAGCTACAGGCACTGCCTTATATGGCACAAGGGTACTCTTGACGTAGCCCCTCTTACACCGCCTCACGATATTACGGGAAAGCCCATAAAGGAATATATACCTACAAATCCAAAGGCTGCAAAGCTCTATGATATGATGATAAAATCCTACGATCTTTTAAAGGATCACCCAGTAAACAAGGCAAGAGAGGCAAGAGGTCTGAGACCTGCTAACAGTATGTGGCTCTGGGGCGAGGGTGTAAAGGCAAGCCTTATGCCCTTTGCTGAAAAGTACGGCCTTAAGGCATCTATGATATCAGCCGTAGACCTTTTAAAGGGTATAGGCAAGTTTTCAGAAATGAATGTTGTAAATGTGGAAGGCGCTACGGGCTATATAGATACCAACTTCCAGGGCAAGGCAAGGGCTGCCGTAAAGGAATTTGAAAATGGTCAGGACCTTGTGTATATACACGTTGAGGCGCCTGACGAGTGTGGTCACAGACATGAGATAGAGAACAAGAAAAGATCCCTTGAAATAATAGACAAGGAAATACTTGGACCTGTTCTTGAAGAGCTTGATAAATTTGACGATTACAAGGTGATAATACTTCCCGACCACGCAACACCTCTCAGTGTGAGAACACATACAAACGACCCTGTGCCTTTCCTTATATACAAAAAGAGCGCTCCCGTCAAAGGCAGGACATTTAATGAAAAAAGCGCTGAGGAAAGCGGTCTGTTTATAGAACCGGGTCATAAAATAATGGAGTATTTTATCAATATCTGATAGAAGGTAAAAATAATGATTGAGCAATTAAGGAAAATATTTCTTCACGTAATGGACAGACTGGGAAAGCTGTTCAAATGGGTAATGTTTTCCATATACACGGGAATAGTACTTGGTATAATATGCGCTGCCTTTACTTTTCTGCTGAGAATAGGCATAAGCTACAGAGAGGGTCATTCCGTTATGATCTTTCTTCTGCCGATCGCAGGTCTTCTGATAGTAGGTCTCTATCAATTACTGGACTATAAAAAGGACGAAGGCACAAACCTTGTGCTGGAGTCCATACAGTCAGACAGAAGTATACCTATAAGAATGCTCCCCCTTATATTTACTGCCACTATTATAACCCACCTTTTCGGCGGTTCCTCAGGCAGAGAGGGCGCTGCGCTGCAAATAGGCGCAAGCACCTCCGAGTTTCTGGGAAAGCTTTTTCGCTTTAACAACTATGACAGGCGAATATTTATAATGTCGGGTATGAGCGCAGCATTTTCAGCTGTATTCGGCACTCCCGTTGCAGCCGCCGTATTTGCCATGGAGGTCATAAACGTAGGTACTATGCAGTATTCTGCGCTGGTACCCTGTACCATATCCTCACTTATGGCAAGCGCAGTAGCAGTAAGGCTGGGCAATGCTCCTGAGCATTATATAGTCCATAATATAACGGATTTTTCGCCTAATACTGCCATAGCTACAATACTTCTTGCCTGTGTATGCGCAGGAGTAAGCGTTGTGTTCTGTATACTTCTCCATAAAACGAGCAGTCTTTTCAGAAAAAGCTTTACAAATCCTTACATAAGAGTATTTGTGGGAGGTACTATAATCGTACTTCTTACGGTACTTCTGAGAACAAGGGAATACAGCGGCACAGGTTCTGATATTATAGAAAGAGCCATTGAAGGCCAGGCTGTACCCTATGCCTTTATTCTTAAAATGATATTTACGGCAATAACTCTGGGCTGCGGCTATAAGGGCGGAGAAATAGTGCCTTCCTTCTTCATAGGCGCAACACTGGGCTGTACCTTCGGTCATTTTGTAGGGCTTTCGCCTTCACTCTGCGCGTCTATAGGTATGGTTTCCCTTTTCTGCGGTGTTACCAACTGCCCCATATCCTCGCTTATAATAGCCTTGGAGCTTTTTGGTATAGACGCTCTGCCCTACTATCTTCTTTCAATAGCCATAAGCTATATGCTTTCGGGCTATTACGGGCTGTATCATTCTCAGCGTTTTGCCTTTTCTAAATACAAGGCTAAATACGTTGACAATCAGGCTCATGAATAAAAGTACAACTTATTTGAAAATAAATTTATCAATAATAAAAAGAGGCATAATGCCTCTTTTTTATTATTGATATCAGTATGATCATTACCATAATCGATATACAACAGCAGCACATTGATTTTTACTTAGCGGTAAGCTCGTTTCCGTTGTAATCAATGCTTATAACTGAGTCAGGCTCAGGATCATTGGCTATCATCATCCTTCCCACAAGAGTTTCTACTTTGCTCTGTATAAATCTCTTAAGCGGGCGCGCGCCGTATACGGGATCGTAGCCGCTGTCTATAATATATTCCTTTGCCCTTTCGCTTACCTTTATTGATAGCTTCTTATGAGCCAGTCTCTTGTTAAGGTCCTCAAGCATAAGGTCTACTATGGAACCTATTTCGCTCTTGGCAAGAGGCTTATAGAATACTATCTCGTCAAGACGGTTCAGAAATTCAGGTCTGAACTGAGTCTTTAAAAGCTGCTCCACCTGTTTTCTCGCATCCTCGCTAATGGTATTGTCGGGCTGTATGCCCTCAAGTATATAGCTTGAACCAAGGTTTGATGTAAGAATGATTATAGTGTTCTTGAAGTCTACTGTCCTGCCCTGAGAGTCTGTAATACGGCCATCGTCAAGCACCTGCAAAAGTACGTTGAATACATCGGGGTGCGCCTTTTCTATCTCATCGAAAAGGACTACGGAATAGGGCTTTCTTCTTACAGCCTCTGTAAGCTGACCGCCTTCCTCATAGCCTACATATCCCGGAGGCGCTCCTATAAGCCTTGATACGGAAAACTTTTCCATATACTCGGACATATCTATTCTGACAATGTTCTTCTCATCGTCAAAAAGTGCCTCGGCAAGTGCCTTTGCAAGCTCTGTCTTGCCTACGCCTGTAGGACCTAAGAAGAGGAAGGAGCCTATAGGCCTGTCAGGGTCCTGTATGCCTGCTCTTGACCTTATTATAGCCTCGCATACTCTGTCCACAGCCTCGTCCTGTCCTATAACTCTCTTATGCAGTATCTTGTCAAGGTCCAGAAGCTTCTGCCTTTCGCTCTCCATAAGCTTTGAAACAGGAATTCCTGTCCATCTGCCTATTATCTTGGCTATTTCTTCTTCCGTTACCTTATCTCTTACTATCTTGTCAGCAGAATGATTATTAGCATCTACCTTCTGCTCCTCCTCAGCAAGAGCCTTCTGCAGTTCGGGGAGCCTGCCGTATTTCAACTCAGCCGCCTCGTTAAGATTATAGCTTCTTTCGGCTCTTTCTATCTTAGCCGTTACCTCTTCTATCTGTTTTCTCAGCTCCTGCACCTTATTGATGTCGGACATTTCATTTTCCCACTGCGCCTTCATAGCGGCAAACTGCTCTCTGTATTCAGCCAATTCCTTCTGAACGCTTTGCAGCTGTTCTGCCGAAAGCTTGTCGTTTTCCTTCTTAAGGGCAGCCTCTTCGATCTCGTGCTGCATTATCTTTCTGGATATTTCGTCAAGCTCGGCAGGCATTGAGTTCATTTCGGTCTTTATGGTGGCGCAAGCCTCGTCTACAAGGTCGATAGCCTTGTCGGGAAGAAATCTGTCGGTTATATACCTGTTGGAAAGCGTTGCTGCGGCTATAAGAGCCTGATCCTGTATCTTGACGCCGTGAAATACCTCATATCTTTCCTTAAGACCTCTTAATATAGATATGGTATCTTCTACATTGGGTTCGTCTATCATAACAGGCTGGAAACGTCTTTCAAGAGCGGCGTCCTTTTCTATATACTGCCTGTACTCGTTAAGAGTAGTAGCGCCTATACAGTGAAGCTCGCCTCTTGCAAGCATAGGCTTAAGAAGATTGCCTGCATCCATAGCGCCGTTGCCCTTGCCTGCGCCGACTATGGTGTGAAGCTCGTCTATAAACATAATTATACGGCCTTCGCTCTTTTTTATCTCCTGCAGCACAGCCTTAAGTCTTTCCTCAAACTCGCCCTGATACTTGGCGCCTGCTATAAGTGCTCCCATATCAAGTGAGAAAATACGTCTGTCCTTTATGTTATCGGGAACATCGCCTTTTACTATACGAAGTGCAAGGCCCTCTGCAATGGCTGTCTTGCCGACGCCGGGTTCGCCTATAAGCACAGGATTGTTCTTTGTTTTTCTTGAAAGTATCCTTATGACATTTCTTATTTCACTGTCTCTGCCTATAACGGGATCGATCTTGCCCTTTTCCGCAAGGCCTACTAAGTCCTGACCGTATTTGTTGAGTACATCGTATGTGCTTTCGGGATTATCGTTTGTAACTCTTACATTGCCTCTTAAGTCCTTAAGCGCCTTAAGAAAATCCTCCTTTGTAATATTAAAGCTCCTGAATATTTCCTTAAGCTTATAGTCGGGCTTTTCTATAATAGACATTACTATATGCTCTACAGATACATATTCATCGCCCATTTTCTCGGCATTCTTTTCGGCAAGAGCCATAGCCATATCAAAGTCTGAGGAAACATATATCTTGCCCTGCTCCCTTGCAGTACCCGATACGGAAGGAAGACCTTCTATAGCCTTCCTGACCGCAAGCCCAAAATTACCTATATCTATGCCCATTTTCCTAAAAAGCTCGGCAGTAATGCCGCCCTCCTGTGTAATGGTAGCATAGAGCATATGCTCCTGCTCTATCTGCTGATTACCATGCTCCACAGCAAGAGTCTGAGCAAGCTGTACCGCCTCTAATGATTTCTGTGTAAATTTATTCATATTCATATACAACTCTCCTTTGCTGTAATGTTATATTGTTAAATTTTATACTTAGCCGTATCCGAAAATTCCTTGTATCTCTTTTCAAGCTCTATATGATCGGCTCCTGAGAAAAACAGCTTCATTATTTTGTCAAAGCCTGTGATATATTCCGATATCATCTCTCCAATCTGTACCTCGTCATAATCCTCCTCCGGAAGCATAAGCTCTCTTACATATCTGCCGTTGCCTGCGGCGCAGTTTATATCTCTCTTAAGATATTTCCTTTCAAGGGCATTCCATATATTTATAAATTTACCCAGTTCATTCAGCAGTATGGCGTTCTGTGTTCTGAAAGCCACCCTCAGTTCTCCCTTTGCCGTACTGCCGCTTTTGTTAAGCACTACGGAATACTTTACGCTTGGGTTATATTTATATTTGAAAGCGCTCTTTATCATAAGAGAGGAGTCTCCCGGTGTAGCCATTATCTGGAAAATATCCTGAGAGTCCATAAGTCTTTCCACCTGGTCAAGTATATTCCTTATTTTCTGCTCCGGAGTAACATATGATACCTTCTCAGCCAATATTCTGTTTATCATACCTGAACGGTTTGTGCCGAGCCTGTATGCCATATTATCGATAGCCTCTACTACGGCATCGTTCAAAACTATACTGTAAACACTTTTACTCATTCTCATCACCTCATCTTGAATATATTGTATCACCAATTCTATAACTTGTCAATAGTTTTATATAAATTTTTATACATTTTTAAAAACACTTTTAAATATGCGTATTTTATGATATACTGTTATCTATAAAATCATTTATGATCATATCAAAGGAGAAGCAATGAACAACAGACAGTCTAAAATAAGAAATTTCAGTATAATAGCTCATATAGATCACGGCAAATCCACTCTTGCGGACAGACTTATACAGCAGTCGGGACTTCTCACAGAGAGAGAAATGCAGGAACAGGTTCTTGACAATATGGACCTTGAGAGAGAAAGAGGAATTACCATAAAGGCACAGGCAGTCCGCCTTATACACAAGGATAAGGACGGCGAGGAATACACTCTCAATCTCATAGACACACCGGGACACGTCGACTTTAACTACGAGGTCTCCAGAAGTCTTGCAGCCTGTGACGGCGCCGTACTTGTCGTAGACGCAGCCCAGGGTGTAGAGGCTCAGACCCTTGCCAATGTATATCTTGCCCTTGACAACAATCTTGAAATAGTTCCCGTTATAAATAAAATAGACCTGCCAAGCGCAGAGCCTGAGAGGGTCAAGGCGGAAATAGAAGATATCATTGGGCTTGACTGCTCGGAGGCTCCTCTTATTTCGGCTAAGGCAAATATAGGCATCGACAGTGTATTTGACAAAATAATAAGCGATATCCCTGCTCCCTCTGGAGATGAAGACGCTCCCCTTAAGGCGCTTATATTTGACAGCTTTTATGACAGCTACAAAGGCGTCATTGTTTTTATGCGTATATTTGACGGAAGTGTTAAAAAGGGTACTAAAGTCAAGTTTATGGCTACAAACAAGGTCTTTGAGACCGTTGAGGTAGGCGTATTCGGTCCGGGACAGTTCCTGCCTGTAGACGAGCTTAAGGCAGGAGATGTAGGCTACCTTACAGCCAGTATAAAGAATGTAAGAGATACACGCATAGGCGATACCGTAACAGAGGCAGATAATCCCGTCAAAGAGGCTCTGCCGGGCTATAAAAAGGTAAATTCCATGGTATACTGCGGTATATTCCCTGCTGATGGTTCAAAATACGGAGACTTAAGGGACGCTCTTGAAAAGCTGCAGCTTAATGACGCTGCTCTTAAATTCGAGGCGGAGACCTCAGTTGCTCTTGGCTTTGGTTTCAGATGCGGATTTCTTGGTCTTCTGCATCTTGAGATAGTACAGGAAAGGCTTGAAAGAGAGTATAATCTGGACCTTATCACAACAGCGCCTTCCGTTATATACAAGGTATATCTTACAGACGGCTCACAGATAGAGTTATCCAATCCCACAGACCTGCCTGATGTGACTACCATTGTCAGAATGGAGGAGCCTATTGTAAGAGCAGAGATAATACTGCCAAGCGAATATATAGGCACTATTATGGAGCTTTGCCAGCAAAGACGCGGCGAATACGAGGGTATGGAGTATCTTGAAGAAACCAGGGCTGTGCTTACCTACAGACTGCCGCTTAATGAGATAATATATGACTTCTTCGACGTTCTCAAATCCCGTTCAAGAGGCTATGCCTCCTTTGACTATGAGCTTATAGGCTATGAGCCAAGTAAACTTGTAAAGCTGGATATATTGGTAAACAGAGAGGTAGTAGATGCCTTAAGCTTTATAGTGCATGAGGACTCCGCTCAGGAAAAGGGCAGAAAAATGGCAGAAAAGCTTAAGAAAGAAATACCCAGACACCAGTTCGAGATACCTATACAGGCAGCCATAGGCAACAAGATAATAGCAAGAGAAACAATATCAGCCGTCAGAAAAGATGTGCTTGCAAAGTGCTACGGCGGTGACATCACCAGAAAGAGAAAACTCCTTGAAAAGCAGAAGGAGGGCAAAAAGAGAATGCGTCAGATAGGCAGCATAGAGGTACCGCAGTCAGCATTTATGAGCGTGCTTAAGCTGGATGAGGAATAAGAAATGACATCGCTTTATATACACATACCCTTCTGTAAAAGGAAATGCTTATACTGTGATTTTCTGAGCTTTCCCGATACGGAGCATATAAATGAATATTTTGACGCTCTTATAAAGGAAATAAATGCTTTTGACTGTAAAAGGGTCAAAAGCATTTTTATAGGGGGAGGTACGCCCTCTTATGTGGACAGCGGATATATAGTAAGAATTATGGATGCCTTGAGCCGATATAATATTGACAGCAATGCTGAGATAACGATAGAGGCAAACCCCGGCACCCTTGACCTTGAAAAGCTGAAGACCTACAGAAGCTGCGGAATAAACAGGATAAGCATAGGCTTACAGGCATGGCAGAATGATTTGCTTAAAACACTGAGCAGGATACACACAAGAGAAGAATTTCTTGAAAACTTTGAAAATGTACTTAAGGCAGGCTTTGAAAATATAAACATAGACCTTATGTTTTCACTGCCCCACCAAAGCTATGATATGTGGCTTGATACCCTTGAAAACGTAACTGCTCTTGAGCCTGCCCATATCTCCGCCTATTCTCTTATAGTGGAGGAAAACACTCCCTTTTACGATATGAGCCTTGATCTGCCCGATGATGAAACGGACAGAAAAATGTATCACAATGCCATAGCCTTTTTAAGCTCAAGGGGTTATAAGCAGTACGAAATATCCAACTTTGCAAAGGAAGGCTTTCACTCCGTTCACAACTGCGTATACTGGCAGAGAGGTGAATACAAGGGCTTCGGCTTAGGCGCCGCAAGCCTTATAGACAACTGCCGTATGAAAAATACCGAAAACTTATGCGACTATATAAATGGCGCAACCGTCGTTGAAAGCGAAAGGCTTACTAAAGCCGATCGTATGGCTGAATATATGTTTTTGGGGTTGAGAATGACAAAGGGTGTGTCAATATCCGGATTTAAAAAGGAATTTGATGAAGATATGCTTATAAAATACAGGAATGTATTTGAAAAATACAGTGACTTTATTGAAATCAATGAGGATAGTATAAGACTTAATGAAAAGGGTATCGATATCTCAAATATGATATTCTGCGAATTTCTATAATAGGCTAGCGCATTAAATTTTTGTTTATGTTAGGTTCGACCTCTCAGTCAGCCCCGCTCACAGTTATTTTTATATAAACTTTTGCCGCGGCTGACAGCTCCCCTGATTAGGGGAGCCTCAGGTGGATGCTTTACAAAAGCCTTTATTTACTTAGAAAAACAACAATTAGGTCATTGTCACCGCCTTGCGGTAAATAACCTCCCCTAGCGTTAGCGTCGGAGGGGAGGGGGACCATGCGTAGCATGGTGGAAGGGTCGTTTTTCTACGCTAAACAAAAATTTATCCATTGTCACAGCCTTGCGGTAAATTACCTCCCCTAGCGTTAGCGTCGGAGGGGAGGGGGACCATGCGCAGCATGGTGGAAGGGTCGTTTTTCTACGCTAAACAAAAATTTATCCATTGTCACAGCCTTGCGGTAAATTACCTCCCCTAGCGTTAGCGTCGGAGGGGAGGGGGACCATGCGCAGCATGGTGGAAGGGTCGTTTTTCTACGCTAAACAAAAATTTATCCATTGTCACAGCCTTGCGGTAAATTACCTCCC
>CANQBJ010000031.1 GCA_947589665.1 uncultured Clostridia bacterium | reverse complement strand
AACTCTCAATTTTCGCTTTGGAGGCGAACGTTATACCACTTAACCAAGCCGCTATAATCAACAGAAATATGATAACACAGTTCAAGGGGATTTGTCAATATTTTTTTCTGTTATTCTCAATGAAATATAATAGCCCGCTATACCCAGGACTATTCCCCCAAGAGCGCCGAATATAACATCCGTAGGGAAATGTACGCAAAGATATAGCCTGCTTATGCCTATGAGAGCAGCCAATATATACATAAATATCCCCAATTTTTTATTGCGGCAGAACACTGCCGTTGAGGAGGCAAAGCCTGCGGCAGTATGTCCCGAAGGAAAGGAGCCGTCTGTAGGAAGCTCTACAAGTACCGCTCTTAATAGGGACGTATCCGCCGCAAAGGGACGTACCCTGTCAAACAGGGGCTTTATTACAACATTTACGGAAATAAACATAAATATAAGTGAAATTGCGGAGGCTATGCCTGCCACCCTTGTTTTTTTCGATAAAAGCATAAGTATCGTTATGAATATCCATATTATGCCCGCATCTCCCAGATGGGTAAGGAACACAAATATACTGTCCCATATGCCGCCGTGCATATTATCGGCTATGAAGTTGAGAAAATCCAGCTCCCATGTCATAATATCACCCTTGATATCTCACATTTAATATATCACATTTACTCCCGTGTCCGTATCTATTGTATTCATATTATAGAGAATAAGAACATCATCCACATTGTTTTCCTTTACAAAATCACTTACGGCACCCTTATAGCTCCTTGTATCGAACACATATATTTTCTTATAGTGATTTACAAGAAAGGGTATCATAGAGTTAGCATAGCTGTCTTTAGCTATGGCAAGTGTTCTTGTGCTTTCGGTGTTATTATTTGTAATTTCCACAAGAGAATGTATATTGTTGAGGAAAAGTGAGTACTTGTCCTTTTTGTCAAGGTATTCATAGTTATAGAGAGAATTGCTTTCCTCACCGTCGTAAAGCACAGTCAGGTCGGTATTTTGGTCATATACCTTTATTTCCTCGCCCTTAAGTGTGATATCGTTTAGCTTTGAATATATCGTACCCTTAAAATCCTCTGTGACCGTCTTTATATCAAAGGCGCTTTCGGGCAGCGGCTCAAATCCCTTTGCCCTGCAGTAAGTGACATAGCCCACATAGGCGCCCTCCGTGGTCCAATGGTGATCCAGGCTGTAGAAAAGCCTTCTGCCCTTTTTCTTCTCGAATACCAAAGCTTCATACAGGTCAATATTATTGCAGTCTACAGAGGAATATATCTCATCCATAGTCTCAAGCTGGGAGAGAGGAGAGGCAAACCGCGGCAGTCTGTCACTATATATCTCTATGGCTGTAGGCACAAGCATAAGGTCAAAGTCCTTACCGCCCAGATTTTTGCCGAATTTATTGAAGGTAGCTATGATCCTGTCTGTATTTTCGGGCTTTTCGTAATCCTCAATATACATATCGTCACATATGTATATGCCGTTTATGAGCCTGCTGCCAAGAACATTTTTCTCAAAAAGGGTCTTAAGGGTAACAAAGCCTGAGCGCAGAGGAAAATGGTCGCTTATATAGGATGTGATATCCTCCATATACTCGCCGCTTAAGACATCCTCCGCCTTAAGCCTTGGGAACTCCTGCAATGTCCTGTTTTCATTCTCCGAAAAATCCGATTTGGGCATAAGCACAAAGGCAAGAGCAAATACAAGTATTATAATTGTAATAACAACTGAAATTACCTTATTCATAAAATTCACCTAAAATCTGAAATAGAGGAAGGGGTTATAGGCTGAGCTTACAAGGTAAGCTATACTCAGCACGAACAGAAGTATAAAAAGCACTGCTTCGCCAAGGGCATATACCGCATTATCCTTGAATTTGTTTCTTATAAGGGTATATAAAGGCGCTGAAAATACCGCTGCGACAATAAGCATAAGGGCATTGCATCTCAGACTGAATATAAGGCTGTCGTTTATAAGCATATGGTTGGAGTTAAGGAGCATTACGCTCAGATATTCCCTTAACGCCGAAAAATCAGTAATGGCAAAAATAACAAAGCCTATAACAACAACGGTCAATGTATATATATGATTAAGTATTCTGCATTTATCGAGGAGCTTTCCTAAGCCCAGTCTTTCAAGTATGGAAAAAAAGCCGTGCCACAAGCCCCATATCACAAAATTCCAGCTTGCGCCGTGCCATATGCCCGTACACAGGAATACTGTAATAAGGTTGAAGTATGTCCTTATATTTCCCTTTCTGCTGCCGCCTAGGGGTATATAGAGATATTCCTTGAACCAGGTGGAAAGAGAGATATGCCATCTTCTCCAGAACTCTCTTATGCTCCTTGAGATATAGGGATAGTTAAAGTTTTCAAGGAATTCAAAGCCAAATATCCTGCCTAAGCCTATTGCCATATCGGAATAGCCCGAAAAGTCAAAGTATATCTGTAGGCTGTAGGCTATGGCGCCAAGCCATGCACCTCCTAAGGAAAGAGTGGAAATGTCCCCTCCCGATATACCTTCCCACAAAATGCCTGCGTTGTTGGCAATAAGCACCTTTTTGAAAAGACCTGTGAGAAATCTCTTACAGCCTGCGGAATACTTGGCAATATCCACCCTTCTTTCGTATATCTGCTTTTCAATATCGTGATACTTTACAATAGGACCTGCTATAAGCTGAGGGAAGAAGGAAATGTAGAGCATAAGATGAGAAAGCTTTTTCTGAACGGGAGTATCGCCTCTGTACACATCTATTATATAGCTCATAGCCTGGAATGTAAAAAATGAAATTCCAATAGGCAGGTGTATAACAGGTACGTCAATATTAAGACCGAATACCGTATTTATGCTTGAAACAAAAAGTCCTGTGTATTTATACCAAAATAAAAGCCCAATATTTACAAGTATTGAAGCCGTTAAAAAGAGTTTTTTTGCACTTGTATGTTTTTCCATTAAGACAGCAAGTCCATAGTTCAGGACTATGGACATTACCATTAACACAACTGCCTTCGGCTCGCCGAAGGAATAGAAAAACAGGCTTGCCAATATAAGTATGCCGTTTCTTATTTTTATGTTCTTAATAAGAAAATAGGGTATACATACTATGGGCAAGAACAGAAATATAAATTCCAGACTTGAGAATAACACTGTTTTCCTCCATTTATAAAAGTTCTTTTTCAAGAACCGCTAGACTATTGAAAAAGAAAAATTTGACCGAAAATATGAATTATCAGTGTGAACAGCTTGCAAAAAAGCGTCGCAGACTTTAATCCGCAGGTTTGCAACCGCAAGAGAGTAATGCGGCTTGCTTTGCGAAGCAAAGTTGCTGAGGGAATTCACTTCCTCCGAGGCTGGTCATAACACTTCGTGTTATTGCTCGCCTATGCAGCCAAAGGACAGGAACTTTTCTGTAATTTTGGTGCAACCGCCAAAATTACAGAAAACACGGCTGGTTCCTACATTAATTAAACTGAAAGAAATGCAAGCATTTCTTTCAAGCGTGTCGATTTTATCGACGCGCTAAAAGCTCCTTTTCAAGAGCCTCATATATATCGTCGGCTGAGGATGATATTATAACATATACAAGATCATTTACCTGACCCATTTTGCAGTCCTCTACAAGCTTTGCCTGTTCGGGCTGATTATAATTTTTAAGCTCGTCCGCCTTCTGCGAAACGGCATTTTGTACAGCCTTTATATATTCGCCGCGTTTAGCCTCGTCACCGCACTTAAATAATATTATGGTCTCTGCAGAATTTGGGTCCTCGCTCTGAGCAAATACATAGCTGTCAAGATCGGCAATATCAATGCCGTAGTAATTTGTGATATAGGTATCGTCCAGTACGGCAAGCTGATCACTTGTCATAGAGGATACGCTGTCATAGAATTTGCTCGCGTCAAAGCCTTCCGTATTGAATTTATCCTCGGAGCCGCTGCAGCCTGCTGTAAATATCATAGCAAGGGTCAACAATATACTTATTAGTCTTTTCATAGAACATGTTCTCCTTTATCTGTTTTCAACTGCCAGCTTTTCAAAATAAGGAATCCATACCTCGGTAAATGCCTTTTCGGTATGGTGTATGCCGTCGTTGGCATACTCAGGCGCCAAAGCCTCGCCGAACTCGGCGGCAAAGTCAAGATAGGTCACGCCCCACTCCTGAGCCTTGTCCGCAACGGACTGATTGAATTTCTTTATGGTAGCATTGTTGAACATACTTGTCTGCTTGGCGGCGGTACATGGTGTAACGCTTAATATATACAGCTTTGCGTTAGGCACGGCGCCTTTGATATCGGCTATAAGCTCGCCGTATTTGCCATTAAGCTTTTCTATGGAATATCCGGGAGAACCAAGGCCGTTCATTTCGTTTATACCAAGATTTATAAATATCCTTTCAGGCTTTATTTCCGCAAGAGAAGCTGTTATGCCCTGGGCCTTGCCGCCGTACATGGGACCGTTTGTGCCCTTAAGAGCGTCGGCTATGCCCCAGCTTGTCTTGGCAAGGTAGGTACACTGCTTAAGCCAGGCAGGTGCAGTCTTTCTGCCGGAAATATATGTGGCAAAGCCTGTCATTATGCTGTCCCCTGTAAATACCGTATTCTTATAGTAGCTTGTCAGCACGTTTATATCCGCAGCCGTTGTGGACTCCGTATCGCCCTCGCTTACCTGCTCGGTACTGCCCTCACTTATCTGCTCGGTACTGCCCTCGCTGGTCATTTCTGTACTTTCAGTCTGACGATCCTCCGTGGGGGCTGATGTAGTTATCTCCGTATCCGATGAGATTTCCTCCTGTCCCCTTTTTTCATCTGCCAGTATGCATACTCCCATTATAAGTATCATTATGAGCAGCAGCCAGTAAACCCTGTTTGCTCTCTTATTCATATAACCCCTTCTATCTGTACTAATAAAGCATAGAATATCTGTCTATAATAGCGTCCTCCACTCTGTAGCAAGGCTCCCAGTCAATAGTCTTTTTGGCAAGCTGTATATTTGCATAGCTGCCGCCTATATCTCCTATACGTCTGGGACCAGTGTATGTAGGAAGCTTTTCGCCGACTATATTCTGAAAAGCAATAATAAATTCCTTTACGGTAACATCTACGCCGCTGCCTATATTAAGGCTCAGGTAATTGGTATACTCAGGACCCGCCTTCTTAAATGACGCGTCAAAGTTTATAACTGCCTTCGCGTTTGCTGCGGCAAGGTCTGTAATATGTATATAATCCCTTATGCAGGTGCCGTCTCTTGTGTTCCAGTCATCGCCGTTTATTACAAAGCGGCTGTCCTTGCCTGTATATACCTTTATGATCTGCTCCAGAAGATTTGAGCCTGTCTTCAGGGGCAGCTTGTTCTCTCTTGTATTGTAAAAATGGTCAATGCCTATGGGGTTGAAAAATCTCAGAGCTATGCAGTACATATCGTAGGCATTGCAGAAATCCCTCAGCATCATTTCAAATATATACTTTGAGCGTCCGAAAGGACTTCTTGGCTTCATAGGAGAATGCTCCGTCACCATAAAGCCGGGCACATCGTCATATACAGAGGCGCTGCTTGCAAATATTATTTTCCTGATACCTCTGTCCTTGAGAAGATGAACAAAGGAAAGAGAGCCTATTACATTGTTGAAATAAAACTCATAAGGCTCCTTTACCGAACCTGCAACAGAGGATACCATAGCGGAATGTATGACCATTTCTATATCGCTATGTTCATCAAGTATCTTGCCTACGGCGTCAAGGTCGGTTATGTCGCATCTGTAAAAGCTGCACCCTGGCAGGCTGAAATTCTCGGTACCCTCAACGCTGTCTATTACCACAGCCTCAATACCGTTATCTGCCAATGCATACACTATATTCCTGCCTATAAATCCACAGCCTGTCAACAACACCTTCATCAAAGCCGCCTCCTGCCTGTAAGTATGAACCTGATCTCAAAGAATATAATCCTATATTATTTTAATCTATTTTATACTAAATTTCAACAGATATTTTCAGTTTTGATAAAATAAACTTTATATATGAAATCGATCCTTGTTTTAAACCGACTTTGCGCTTGTTTTTATGCTTTTGGCAAATATTATTTATTCAGGCATAAACATATTTTGTTGAATTTTTGTTTATGTTTAATAACTCGACCTCTCAGTCAGCCCCGCTCACATTTATTTTTATATAAACTTTTGCCGCGGCTGACAGCTCCCCTTGCGAATGGGGAGCCTTAGGTGGGCGCTTTGCAAAATCCCTTATTTACTTAGAAAAAGCAATACCTAATCAACTACCATAGCTTTGCGGTACGCAGCCTCCCCTAATCAGGGGAGGGGGACCGCCGTTAGGCGGTGGAGAGGTCAGTACTCAGTTAAACACAAATCCATCCCTACATATAAAACAGCCCCGCATTGCAAGGCTGTCTCAGTTATCTGTTAAGCACTATTATTATTTTGAAAAGGTCTCCGTCAGTTACGATATTCATTGTGCCGCCGTGAAGCTCCACAATGCTTTTGGCTATTGAAAGTCCCAAGCCGGAGCCTTCTGTAGTTCGTGAAGAGTCCCCTCTCTTGAATCTTTCAAAAAGCTCATCTGCCTCAAAGTTCATATTATAGTTGGCAACGTTCTTAAATGTTATTGTAACGGTGGAATCGCCCTCTTTAATGTCTATATAGGCTCTTGAACCCTTTGGCGAATATTTAAGTATATTGTTCAGAAGATTGTCAAATACTCTCCACATCTTCTGTCCGTCCATATTCACAAGAAGAGGCGCAGGAGGCTTTGAAACTATAAACCTTATGCCCGAATCCTCTATCTTGTAGGAAAGCTCGCCCATGGTCTGATCCAGAAGAGCTATTATATCGGAATGCATAAGGTCCAGCTCCATTTGCCCGCTTGAAAGCTTTGATGCCTCAAAGAGATCGTCTATAAGTATTTTAAGACGCTTCGACTTATTGTCTATAACGTCTATATATTCCACTGCCTTTTTATCCTGTATATTCAGCTCCTTAAGGAGAGATACATAGCTTATTATAGAGGTAAGAGGAGTTTTAAGGTCATGGGAAACATTGGTTATAAGCTCTGTCTTAAGCCTTTCGTTCTTAAGGCTTTCCTCCATAGTTTTCTTAAGTCCGTTGTTTATATTGTTTATATTGTTAAGGGATGTGGTAAAAAGTCCCTTCTGCTCCGGTATGGTGTCCATTTTGCCCTCGGCAAGCTCACGGAGATAATATCTCAGCTTTATCTGAGCCACTATTGCCTTAAAGGCAATGATGAGGAAGAACACTATAATATACGAAAAGAGAAGTGCACACATCGTGCGGAATATGCCTGCGCCCAAAAGGGATACAAACATTACTCCCAGTGTAAAAAGTATACATATTATGTCAAAAATAAGTATTGCCGTAAAGGACCATTTCTGCGTTTTGAAGGCCAGCTTGATATCGTTTACCATCTCAATGCCGAACTTGAGATCGGGGGCGTCCAAAAGCATTTTGGGAGACCTTATTATATTGTATATATAAGCTATTGAAAGACATATGAACTCCAGTATAAAACAGCTTATGCATATCATAAGGAATATAAGGGGAAATCTTCCTGCGGTAAAGCTGTCCGTAAGTGGCGTGGAAGAATACCTGATGTAGTACACCGTTATCTTTATAAGCATAATAAGCACAGGTATTATAAACACCAGAGGCAGCTTTATAAAGCTGTTGTAAAGCCTATCCATTACGACTATAAAATATTCCCTGTTATACAGCCGAAGGAAGGACAATATCACAGCGGCGCAGCCTATAAGACAAAGAGGCAGAAGTATTGAGGACAAAAATCCGTTGTAGCTTATCTTCCTGTGAAGTATCCTCATCTGCTCCCTTACAATGGAGGTAGTGGTCTCGGGAATAGATATCTTACAGGTAAGGTTTTTGGATGTAAAGGCATCGTTTAGCTTTGCGCCGTTGAAATTGATGCTGAAAATATCATCGCTTAAGGATATTACCTCATAGCAGTTTTCCTTGTAGAAATCCTCGGTATTGCTGGCTATTACCCTGCCTAAAAGCTTGCTGTACAGTGAAAAATGAAAATCGTCGTTGGTCTTTAGGTATTCCTCTACGGCATTGTAGTTAGTAATAGCCTCGGAGAGCATTGCCTGATGCTCCAGTATACTGTCTACAGTGGCATTTTTAATATCTATGTCGTAAAGCTCCTCAGGGTCCTGAGTATAATAGCTGCTGGCATCCATTTCAGGCCCTGCGTTCTGAGTCTGTCTTTTAAAGGACTGAGAACTCCTTCCCGAATTCTGGGTGTCTCCCGTAGACATATAGGTGTCTATTTCAGAAAGCTTGCGTTCAGCCTGATCTACGTCAAAGTTGTTGTAATATATATAGTATCTCTGCAAATTTTTGGCATAGCGCAGCACCATTTCATTTATTTCGGGACTGTCCTTGAAGTAGGAAACACTATTCTCAGTATAGGGCAGCTTTTTTTCAACTCCCGTAAGCATGGCGCAGCCCAAAAGCACCGTTGCGGCTATAAGCAGCAGTATTGCGGTAATTTTATTTTGATATCTTGTATCCAATTCCCCACACCACCTTCAGGTACATAGGCTCCTTTGGGTTTACCTCTATTTTTTCTCTTATTCTTCTTATGTGAACGGCAACGGTGTTTTCACTGTTGATAAAAGGCTCGTTCCATACCTTCTCATATATTTCCTCTATTGAGAATATAACATTGGGATTTTCCATTAAAAGCTGGAGTATCTTGAACTCTATGGGAGTCAGCTTTACAGGCTTGTCGTCAAGCTTTACCTCCTTTGTTTTCTTGTTAAGATAAAGCCCCCTTATAATAAGCTCGTCATTTGTCTGCTGAAAGCTGCCGAACTTCGTATATCTTCTCAGATTGGACTTTACCCTTGCTATAAGCTCCAAGAAATTAAAGGGCTTTGTTATATAGTCGTCTGCGCCTATGTTGAGCCCCAGTATTATGTCCTTGTCCTCGGACTTGGCGGAAAGCACTATTATAGGTATCTCCTTATCCTTCCTTATCTTTAATATTGCCTGTATGCCATCCATCTTGGGCATCATCAGATCCATTATTATAAGGTGTATATCGGGATGCTCCTGCAATACCTCAAGAGCCTCTTCGCCGTTTGTGGCGGTGTATACTGTCATCTGCTCATTTTCAAGATATATTTCTATTGCCTGCAATATTTCTTTATCGTCATCTGCGACCAGTATCTTGTATTCCATAATTTCCTCCTTGTACCTTTATATTCTTTTCCATATATTTATAATAGTTGCTGTTTTAGGGCGTAAAAAAGCCTTGATATGATTTTTTTAATTATAACATACCAAGACATATTTTTCACTCTATTTTTAAAAAATTATAAAACTTGTAAGAATTTAGTCAGAAAGAATAGATTTGACCTCTCCACCATGCTACGCATGGTCCCCCTCCCCTGATTAGGGGAGGCTGTGTACCGCAAAGCTATGGCAGTCGTTAGGTATTGTTTTTTCTAAGTAGATAAGGGTTCTGCAAAGCACCCACCTAAGGCTCCCCTAATCAGGGGAGCTGTCAGCCCACGTCAATAAACTTGAATAAAGATATACTTAAGCGGGGCTGACTGAGAGGTCTATTTTATTCAGTTAAACAAAAATTTACTAACACATTATCTATACATTATACTGAAATTCTTGACTGCATTTATAAGCAGTCCTCCGCTTATTACCGTAAGCACAACAATACTTATAATACACATAAGCACAACAGCAGATAAGTATATATACACTCTCTTGTCCTTGTCTATATCGGAAAGCTGAAGGGCTGCGGTATATGAAACTATCGTACCGAAAAACGAGCCTATGAGAATGAACACAAGTGAGAGCATAGGCAGAAATACAGAGCATACTGCCGCAGCGATTATACCTGCAGTCTCGCAGCCTGCCTTAAGTCCTGCGATCTCCATTGCGGCGGTGGTATCGATCTCCTTCTTGTTTATAACTCTGGCGCAAAGCCCTATAACACAGGCAAATATAAAATCAAGAGCAAAGGACACCGCAAATACAGCTATTCCCACACCAAATCTGCTTATTCTCATCATACTTTCGGCAAAGGAGGAATACATAAGGGCATATATGCACAATAGGGCTGCCTTTACAAGCATAAGCTTTACACCCATTTTGCCGTTATCCCTGTTCATAAATGCCTGTACCGTTGTGCAGGGCTTTTTGAGTATGTCCCATATAAGGCTGAACACAGACACTATGGCAAGAAAAAGCTTGTTAAGGTCATATCTGTCCTCAGGCTTTTTCTCCGTTTTGCTTTCTTCTGTCTTTTCCGCTGCTTCGTTTTTACTTGTCTGAGCAGGCTGTGCGCAGCTGCAGACTTCACCGTCCCGTAATTCTCTTCCGCAGTTAGAACAATACATATTATCTCTCCTTTTAAACCACATATTTTATCGGTAACAGTATATATAACAAAATAACCGCCTTGCCCTGAGAAAGTGAGACGGTTGATCTGATCCTATTGCTTGGCGGAACTCAGTACTTGGCTGCTCCCTGCCGTATTTTTATATTAGCACACATTTTCCCTTTAGTCAAGCATATCGTCTACCCTTCTTCTGAGCCCTTCGGCAGCCTTTGTTATGTCGTCGGCGGCAAATATGGCAGACACTACGGCAATGCCGCTTATACCATAGCCCTTGAGGTCGCTTACGTTGCTTTCATTTATACCGCCTATTGCCACTGTCGGTATAGGCACAGCCTTATTTATAGCCTGAGCCCCTTCCCTTGTCATATGGGTAGTACCCGATTTGGTGCTTGTGTCAAAAACAGCGCCTATGCCCAGATAGTCTGCGCCCTCGCCGTAAGCCTGCAGCGCCCTTTCGAGAGTTCTTGCCGTGCCGCCTATTATCTTGTCCTTTCCAAGTATTTTCCTTGCCTTGGCAACAGACATATCCTCTGCACCTACGTGTACGCCGTCTGCGTCTATTTCCGCGCAAAGCCTTACATTGTCATTTATGACAAAGGGAATACCGTATTTATCCGTTATTTTTTTGACCTCAAGAGCAAGCCTCTTAAACTCCTCATAGTCGGCATTCTTTTCCCTTAGCTGTATAAATGTGGCTCCGCCCAGTATCGCCTCCTCTACTGCCTGAGCAAGACCTTTATCCTTGAGCCACTGTCTGTCTGTAACGGCATACAGCCTAAAATCTTCTTTTTTTAGCTTCATAATAATCCCGCCCTTATCCGATAGTACCGCCCCAAAGAGTAACTTCATTTAAAAATAACTGCCTCATCGCTAAGATCAAGCAGTTATACAACTCTTTAAGACTTAACAGCTTTCTTATGTGTATTTTTATATTAGCATAGGCGCCCCCATCAGTCAAGTATAGGCTTAAAGCAGCATACTCTCGTATACCTTATCCCGTCTGACTATCATATCGGAAAAAACTATGCTGTCAGGATCATTAGTCATATTTATGAACCCTGCCTTGCGGCAGTCCGCCAGCTCGTTGCAGCGCTCGGCTCTCTTAAAGCCCATACCCATATTATAGGACACAGCCCTGAAAATACCTAGGGGAGTTTTCCACCATATACAGAGCTTATTCCGTATCAAGCCTGTTACACAGAAATCGGCAGAGCCTTCCCACAGGGAAAGCGGAGCGGATATGCCTGCGTTATCCTTTCTTATGTATAATACCCTGTTATTTCGCCTGTCTGATATAACAAGGGCTATATGCACAGCCTCCTCCGTAACGGCAGCGGAATAATCGGATATCCTTGATACAGAGGCATAGAGCATTTTGAACCGTCCCAATGAAACAGGCGATATCTCCCTGTAGCCCAGCTGATACTCAGGCGCCTTTTTGATATAGAGCATAATACAGTTGCCGCCGCCCATATCTATAAGCTTTGCCGAGGAGGATATATAGCTGTCTACGGCAATTCCCGTACTCCATGTCCTGTCATTATCCCTGTGGCATTCAGTCATTATTTCCGACATATCGCCGGGGGAGTTATATATAAGTCTGCTGTAGTCCTCATGATTTATGTAGTGTATCTCCAGTCTGCGGCTTTCGCTGCTTTTAATAAGCGTTCTGCTCTTGCGCCCCGCTGCCCCTATACATATATCACCGGTTTGGCTCTGATATACTGCCATAGGCTCCTTGCCCGCAGCCACCGTAAAATCAGACCTTGCCCCACTGCCTATCGTTTCGGGGTATGTCCAGGTATCGTCGGTCCTCTCTCTGTAGTATATATTTCCGTCTCTGTGGTATATTGCCTTACAGCAGCCCGAAGCATCCCTTATAATATAGCTGTCCATAATATCACCTCTTTTTAATATATGTAAAGAGGTATATATTAATTCTTATTCAATACCCTAGCCATATTTACAATATCCGCCTTGGCTCTTTCGTCCTTGTCCGAGGGTACCCTGTCTGTAATAAGACTGCGCGCATAGGCTACCGTATCTGCATTATAGCTTTTAAGCACTATCCTCAGCGTCTTTTCGCAGTCGGCAGAGTTTATTATGGTTTCTCCGCCTCCCGTTACGATAATGGCGCCCTTCTTGGGCTTCATCTCCCTTTTGCCGTTGAATATGACCTGGTTCCTTGACATAAGGGACATAAGCATTCCCGTAGGCTGATTGTAATACAAGGGCGTGGCGATCACTATATTGTCATTATCATCTATTTTATCTATCAACCTTGAAGCGTCGTCACTGTATATACAATCGCCCCTTACACACTCTCTGCAGTCGATACAGGCTGAAAATTTCAGGTCATATACGTTTACGACCTCTGTTTCGCCCAGAAGCTTTTCCTTAAGCATATTTATAAGTATTACGGTATTTCCGTCAGGTCTAGGAGAACCGTTTATAATAATTGTCTTCATATAATCACCCTATATAAGTGTATCACATATTGCAATAAAAGACAAATTTATATTGTATAACTTCAAAAAATAGGATATACTTATGATACTGGAGTGTGTTGCTATGAATTATGACGAGGCATTGGCTTATATAAAAAAAGCAGGTAGTCTTGGCATAAAGCCCGGACTTGAAACTATGGAAAGGCTTTTGTCCGCTATGGGCGATCCCCATAGGGGGCTTAATGCTATACATATAGCAGGTACAAACGGCAAGGGTTCCGTAGGCGCCTTTATAGAGGCAGGACTTATGCACAGGGGCTACGGCGTAGGCAGATATTTATCCCCTGCAATATTTGACGAAAGAGATATCATTACATACAACGGTACTCCCATAAGCAGGGAGGAATTTGCCGCTGCCGTCACAGAGGTAAAAAATGCCGCTGAAAAAACAGGAGTACAGCCTACTGCCTTTGAAACGGAAACAGCCGCCGCCTTTTACCTCCTTAAGAACAAAAATAGCGATTATACGGTTATAGAAACAGGTATGGGAGGAAGGCTTGACGCTACAAATACCGTAGAGAAGATACTTGCGGTCATCACTCCCATAGCCCTTGACCATACTGCCTTTCTGGGAGATACGATAGAGAAGATAGCAAGGGAAAAGGCAGGCATAATAAAAGGCGCCGCCATATCCTCGCCTCAGACAGACAGCGTAAAGGAAATACTGTCCCTAAGAGGAGCGGAATTTGCGGGCAGGGCTGAAAACATTGTATATAATGCGGACAGTACGGTATTTGATTATAAGGGCTACAGAAATATAGAGATACCCCTGCTTGGCTGCAATCAGACAGAAAATGCCGTTCTTGCCATAGAGGCCCTTGAAAGGATATGCGGCTTTGATACGGACGACCTCAGAAATACCCTGCTGCACTGCCGCTTTGAAAGGCTAAGGAACAATGTATTTGCAGACGGCGCCCATAATCCCCAGGGCGCAGAGGCTCTTGCAAGGAATATAAGGCTTTACGGCAAGGGCAGAAAAACAGCCTTTGTAACAGGTGTACTAAGGGACAAGGAATATCAGAAAATGGCTGAGATAACAGGACCCCTGGCGCAGAAGGTATATACAGTAACTCCCCACAGCCCCAGGGCCTTAAGCGCCGATATACTCAAGGACGCATACGGCAGATACACAGAGGCAGAGGCTGCAGACAGCATAGAAAAGGCTCTTGACAAGGCTTTGGAATACGAAATGACAGTTATATTCGGCACATTTACTATTATGAAGGATGTATATAAATACCTCAGAGGGTGAGAGTATGTATAATGACATTTTATACAATATTAAATTTAAAAGGGCTATGGCGGATATTGAAAAATCGGAAAGGGACAGAAAATTCTGCTGCCACAGTATCGAACACAGTCTTGATGTTGCCCGCATAGCCTATATCATATCTCTGGAAAAGGGTCTTGGCATAGACAAGGACCTTATATATACAGCGGCTCTTCTTCACGACATAGGCAGATGCATGGGCGGAGAAAACCACGATGTAAACAGCGCCCGTATGGCAGAGGAAATAATGAGAGAATGCGGCTATGACCCCAATACTGCCGATACGGTAGTAAATGCCATACTGCACCACAGGGAGAAAAGCAGCGCTGCCGAAAGCCTTCGGGATATTATAAGCATTGCCGACAAGCAATGCCGACAGTGTTGGAACTGTAGGGTATACGATGAATGCCGATGGAGAGATGAGGACAAGAACAAGCTCATACTGAGGTGATAGTATGAAAATAGGAAACAGAGAATTTAAGGGAAGAACATATATAATGGGCATACTTAATGTCACTCCCGACAGCTTTAGCGACGGAGGAAGGTATAATTCCATAGACAGGGCTCTTAAGCGCGTTGAGGAAATGATAGACGAAGGCGCCGATATCATAGACATAGGCGGAGAGTCTACCCGCCCCGGCTACACTCAGATAAGCGCCGCCGAGGAAACGGAGAGAGTAGTGCCTGTCATTGAGAGGATAAGCGCTGAGTTTGATATACCCATTTCGGCAGATACCTATAAATCGGCAGTTGCCGAAGAGGCTGCAAAGGCGGGAGCCAATATGCTCAACGACATATGGGGCTTTAAGCAGGACAGTAAAATGGCTGATATAGCAGTAAAATACGGTCTGCCCGTATGCCTTATGCACAACAGGAGGGAGCCTGTATACACGGACCTTATAAAGGAAGTTATAGAGGATATGGAGCAGAGTATCGGCATAGGCTTAAAGGCAGGTATGAAAAAGGAAAATATTGTCATCGACCCGGGCATAGGCTTTGGCAAGACCTACGAACAGAACCTGGAGATCATAAACCGTCTTGAAGAATTTAATACACTTGGCTGTCCCCTGCTTTTAGGCACGTCAAGGAAGTCGGTCATAGGTCTTACCCTTGACCTTCCTCCGGAGGAAAGAACGGAAGGCACCATAGCCACAAGCGTTATGGCAGTGCTTAAGGGCGCAGGCTTTGTAAGGGTACACGATGTAAGGGCAAACAAAAGAGCAGTGCTTATGACAGAGAAAATAATAGGTATATATTGAGAATCGGAGTGATAGTATATGGATAAGGTAATAATAGAGGGCTTAAGCTGCTTCGGCAGACATGGAGTATTGCCTGAGGAAAATAAACTGGGGCAGAATTTCATAGTAAGCTGTCAGCTTTATTACGACTTCACAAGGGCGGCGGAAACAGACGATATAGAAAATGCCGTAAACTATGCAGAGGTGGCTGAATTTATAACGGAATATGTAAGGGACAATGTTTTTAAGCTCATAGAAACACTGGCATCCCGTCTTGCCTGCGAGCTTCTTAAGAGATACGGCATAAGCAAGGTAGAAATAAGGATAGACAAGCCCTCAGCCCCTATAGACCTGCCCTTTGGAACGGTAGCTGTCAGCCTTTGCAGAAGGTGGAGCAAAGCATACATAGGCTTAGGCTCAAATATGGGGGACAAGAAAATGTATCTTGATATGGCTGTAAATGAGCTTAAGGCAGATGACAACATAAGGCTGTTAAAGGTAGCGGACTATATAGAAACAGAGCCCTACGGCTATGAGGCCCAGGACAGGTTTTTAAACAGCGCTGCCGAAATAGAGACACTGTATTCTCCCCATGAACTCCTTAACAGGCTCAGAGCCATAGAACAGCTTGCCCGCAGGGAAAGAAAAATACACTGGGGACCCCGTACTCTGGATTTGGATATACTTATGTATGAGGACAGCATAATAAATGATGAAGAGCTTACAATACCCCATATAGATATGGCAAACAGGGAGTTTGTGCTTAAGCCTCTTTGCAGTATAGCGCCCTATGCCATAGACCCCGTTACGGGTATGAGTGTAAAGGAAATGTACGAAAGGCTGAAGGAGAGAAGTAACAATTAGAGATTTCAGTAATATAATACAGTGAGAAATGAAAGGGCTATCCCCTCTCCCTTAGTTTTTCATAAACTGCTGCAAAAAAAATTACTGCAGCAGTTATTTTTTTGTGGAAATGTTAAAACTTTTGTGTTATAATGTTCATAGGATAAATACTATTATATGGAAAAGGGGATATTTTCAGGGCTTTTGCCTTCGGGGAAAGGCATCAGGGCTTTGTATTATCCCTGCTAAGGAGGAATAAATATGCAGAAAAGCAGAGTCTATGATGCCTATAACAGGCATAAGAACGGCTATAACTGTTGTCAGGCAGTGGTATGTACATACTGTGACCTTATGGGTATGGATGAGAGAACGGCTTTCAGAGCAAGCGAGGGCTTTGGGCTGGGTATAGCAGGAATGATGCATACCTGTGGAAGCGTATGCGCTATGGTATTTCTGGCAGGACTTAAAAACAGCGACGGCAATATGAAGGAGCCTAAGTCAAAGCTTGAGACCTTTGAGCTTGCAAGGAATATGGCAGAGGAATTTGAGCGTAAAAATTCTTCTATGGACTGCTCCGTACTCAGAGGCACAGACGGTGTTACAGACAGACTCAGAAGCTGCAGAGGCTGTGTAGTGGACTGCGCAAGAATAGTTGAAAAATATCTCTTTGACGGTATGTTTGAGGAATACGACGGAGAAGAGGATTAAAACAAGCGCATAGGCCTTGCGTACACCGATGGGTGCAGCCGAAACACAGTTAAGCAAAGTGATGCACTATTGCATAGCTTCGCTCAATACAAATTCAACAGACTTTTTAAAACGGTATTTTCAATCTTGAAAATACCGTTTTTTTAGGGCAATATTTCTGATTTGTGCAGTATCGTTTCCATAAATTTATAAATCCGAGTATTTTACTTGACATTTGCATATAATAGTGTTAATATATCAATACCGAGTTAAAAAGTCGGAATTAAAGAAGGTGATTTTATGAAGATATCCACAAGAGGGCGGTATGGGCTCAAGGCAATGGTGGATATAGCAATAAATTCAAAGGAAAACACCTGTGTTTCTCTTAAGTCCATAGCCGAAAGAACGGGCATAAGCGAGAATTATCTGGAGCAGCTTATAGCCCCTCTTAAAAAGGCTCAGCTTGTAAAGAGTACAAGAGGCGCACAGGGCGGATATATTTTGAATAAAAGTGCGGAGAATATATCGGTAGGCGATGTTCTAAGAGCTGTTGAAGGACCTCTTGAACTGGTGGAGTGTCTTTCCAGCAACGAAAGCTGCGGCAGCAGTAATTGTGACACCTGCCTTACAAAAGGTGTATGGGCAAAGCTCAGCGACAGCGTAAGCGAGACTGCCGACAATATATTCCTTGCGGATCTGGTAAAATAATAAGGAGTTGAATAAAAATGGAATACTATTTTGACAATGCCGCTACTACGGCAGCAAGACCCGAGGTAGTTGAGGCTATGACACGCTACTTTACAGAGAGCTACGGCAATCCCTCAAGCATATACAAGATCGCTCAGAAGAACAAGACAGCAGTCGAGAAGGCAAGAGAACAGGTAGCCAAGGCAATAAATGCAGATGTAAACGAGATATACTTCACGGCAGGCGGCTCAGAGGCTGACAACTGGGCTATAAAGGGCGTTGCGGAGAGCTATGCCTCAAAGGGCAGGCATATCATCACAAGCGCCATAGAGCATCATGCAGTGCTGCACACCTGTGAATATCTTGAAACAAAGGGCTATGATGTAACATATCTTCCCGTTGACGAATACGGCCTTGTTTCCCTTGAGGATGTCAAAAAGGCAGTAAGAGATGATACTATTCTCATTGCCATAATGTTTGCCAACAACGAAATAGGCACAATAGAGCCTATTGCAGAAATAGGCGCCTTTGCCAAGGAAAAGGGCATACTTTTCCACACAGATGCGGTACAGGCAGTAGGTCATGTGCCTATTGACGTAAAGGCTATGAATATAGATATGCTTTCAATGAGCGGACACAAATTCTACGGACCAAAGGGCATAGGCGCTCTTTATATGAGGAAAGGCATTAAGATAACTCCCCTTATACACGGCGGCGCTCAGGAGAGGAGCAGAAGAGCAGGCACCGAAAATGTACCGGGTATAATCGGTATGGGACTTGCGGCAGAGCTTGCAGTCAGCGAGCTTGATACGGAAATGCCAAGGCTTACCGCTCTTCGCGATAAGCTTATACACAGCATACTTGAAAGGGTGCCTTATTCAAGGCTTAACGGTCATCCGACAAAAAGACTTCCGGGCAATGCCAATATTTCATTTGAATATATAGAGGGCGAAAGCATACTGCTTTTACTGGACTACAAGGGTATATGCGCCTCTTCTGGCAGTGCGTGTACAAGCGGCTCCCTTGATCCCTCCCATGTACTTCTGGCAATAGGTCTGCCTCACGAAAAGGCACACGGCTCCGTCCGACTTACTATGGGGCATTTCACAACGGAGGAGCAGGTGGACTATGTGATACAGGAGCTGCCTCCTATTATAGAAAGGCTCAGAATGATGTCCCCTCTTTATGAAGAGGTTATAAAGAACAGCAAAAATTAAATTTTTATCAAAAGGAGATTTTTATATATGCAGTACAGTGAAAAGGTAATGGATCATTTCATGAATCCAAGAAATGTAGGAGAGATCGAGGACGCAAGCGGTGTCGGTACAGTAGGCAATGCCAAGTGCGGCGATATTATGAAGGTTTACCTTAAAATAGAGGACAATATAGTCAAGGATGCCAAGTTCAAGACCTTTGGCTGCGGCGCCGCCGTTGCCACAAGCTCTATGGCAACTGAGCTTATAAAGGGCAAAACTATACAGGAGGCTCTTAAGATAACGAATAAGGTGGTTATGGAGGCTCTTGACGGACTTCCGCCTATTAAGGTACACTGCTCATGTCTTGCCGAGGAGGCTCTTCATGCTGCGCTCTGGGACTATGCTCAGAAGAACGGTATCGTTATAGAGGGTCTTGAACAGCCCGTAAACGATATAGGCGAGCGCGAAGATATCCCTGAGGAGGAGTAATATGACAAGAGTAGTAGTAGGTATGTCGGGAGGTGTAGATTCCTCTGCTGCCGCTTATCTCCTTAAGGAGCAGGGCTACGACGTCATAGGCGTCACTATGGCTCTTTTTGACGGCGCCGATGAAGAGGGTCTTTGCTGCGGACTTTCCGCCACAGAGGATGCAAGAGCAGTAGCCGACAGGATAGGCATACCTCACTATGTCTTTAACTTCAAGAAGGAATTTAAGGAAAAGGTAATAGACTACTTCATTTCCGAATATCTCAGAGGGGCTACGCCCAATCCCTGCATAGCCTGTAACCGCTATCTGAAATGGGAGACCCTTCTGAACAGAAGTCTTGAGATCAATGCCCAATATATAGCAACGGGGCATTATGCAACTGTAGTAAAGCACCCCGTCACAGGCAGGTATACACTAAAGACTGCCGACAGCAAGGATCAGACCTATGCACTCTACAATCTGACACAGTACCAGCTTGAGCATACCATTATGCCCGTAGGCAGGTATTCTAAACCGGAGATAAGAAATATAGCAAAAAAAATAGGCTTAAGAGTCGCAGATAAGCCCGACAGCCAGGATATATGCTTTGTTCCCGACGGTGATTACAGCAGCTTTATAAGGGAGAATACAGACGCTGACATACCCGAGGGGGATTTTGTAGACAGCAAGGGCAATGTACTTGGCAGACATAAGGGTATCACAAGCTATACCATAGGCCAGAGAAAGGGCTTAGGCATAGCCCTGGGCATTCCTGCCTATGTGACAAAGATAGATACTGAAAAAAATCAGGTGGTACTGGGGAGTAATGAAGACCTTTTCAAGACAAGAGTGCTTGTTCGGGATTATAACCCTATGTGTCTGGAAATGCCTGCAGGCGAAATTCGTGTCAGCGGAAAGCTGCGCTATACTCAGCCAAAGGCTGACTGTACCATAAGGCCTGTAGGCGAAAATATGATAGAGGCTGTCTTTGACACACCTCAAAGAGCCGTTACACCGGGACAGGCGGCAGTGTTTTACGACGGCGAATATGTTGTCGGCGGCGGAACTATCGTTTAAGGAATTTTTTATAAAATGCTCAATATTATAAAAATAAAGGAGAACATCAAAAACTGTTCCCTCAAAATCAGTAAAAATAACTGTGCTTTCTTGCTAAGACCAAGCAGTTATTTTTTTATGCAGGAAAGGGTGATAGATAAATTTTTGTTTAACGTAGAAAAACGACCCTTCCACCATGCTACGCATGGTCCCCCTCCCCTTGCGAAGGGGAGGTCATTTACCGCAAAGGTTGTGACAGCAGCTTAGTTGTCTCTTTTTCTAAGTAAATAAGTGACTTTGAAAGGCGCATACCTAAACTTCCTCTTCGCAAGGGGAAGTGGCAGCCCAACCACTTCGTTGAATTTAAAATACATTTGCGTTGGGCTGTCGATAGGGTCGAGTTACTAACATAAACAAAAATTTACAAACCACATTTAACAAAAAGCCATTCCTACAGCGGACTTAGACCCGCAAATCAAAAGAAACTACCAAGCGGTAGTTTCTTTTATTTAAGCTAAAAATACTCTTTCAATAATTACTTATCCAGATAAACGGTACCGTCGTTGCTATCGATAGTTACCATAAACTGGTCGGGGAGAGTGGACTCCACATCGATATCGCACCAAACGCAGGGAACCCTCAGTTCTCTTGCCAAATCTACGGCATGAGTGAAGTCAAGGGACTTATCCTCAGCGCCGACTATAATAGCAGCAGCCCTCATCATATAAGGGATAAGACCCTTATCGGGATTAGAAGTAACAAATATATCGCCCTTCTTGAAGTGGAGCTTAGCCTCCTCAATAGTAGTGCAGATATTGGTATGAGCAGTTACATCCCTGCCCTTTACCATAGGCTTGCCCTTTACAAGAATATTGCCTACTATGCCTACCTTAATAGTGTTGGTAGAGCCTGTAGTGCCAAGAGGCGTACCGCCTGTAAATACCATAAGTTCGCCGTTTGCCGCAATGTTATTTTCAAGAGCCCTGTTGGCAACTGAGTCAAAGAGCGCAGAAATACTCTTCTTTTCAAACTCCACAAGCATAGGCACGCAGCCCCATATAAGGTTCATCTGTCTTAATGTCCTTTCAAGAGGAGTACAGGCAAGTATAGTTGTAGCAGGTCTGTACTTGGCAACCTCCTTAACGGCACGGCCTGAAAGCGTAATTGTGGAAACAAGAGCCGCATTCAGATCGTGAGCGGTAGTACAGGCTGAATGACTTACAGCGCTTGTAATGTTCTTAACTGCAACAGACTTTGAAAAGCTGGAGTTAAACATATCCGTATAGTTTATAGATGCCTCGATCCTTCTTGCTATCCTGTCCATAGCCTTAACAGCCTCTACGGGATAATTGCCCTGGGCAGTCTCGCCTGAAAGCATTATAGCGTCCGTAAGGTCGAATATAGCATTTGCCACATCGTTTACCTCGGCTCTCGTAGGTCTGGGATTTTCTATCATGGAGTTAAGCATCTGAGTAGCGGTAATAACGGGCTTGCCCTTGTGTATACATTTTTCAATAAGCATCTTCTGTACAAGAGGCACCTCTTCAAAGGGTATCTCAACACCCAGATCGCCTCTTGCGACCATAACACCGTCGGCAACCTCAAGTATTTCGTCAATGTTATCTACACCGTCTCTGTTTTCTATCTTGGCAATAATGTGTACATCCTTGCCGCCAAAGTCCTCAAGCACTCTCTTTATCTCAAGCACGTCCTTAGCAGAACGTATAAAGGAGGCTGCAATATAGTCGATACCCATCTTAACGCCAAACTGTATGTCGGATATATCCTTTTCGGTAAGAGCGGGAAGATTGATGTGTACGTTAGGCAGATTTACGCCCTTTCTGTTGCCCAGTATACCTGAATTGATAACAGTACAGATAATGTCATTTCCCTTTATCTCGTCAACTCTGAGCTCAATAAGACCGTCGTCAATAAGTATTGTAGAGCCTACTGATAAGTCAGAGGTTATTTCAGGATAGGTAACGGCAACCCTTGTATTGTCGCCTACTATATCATCTGTGGTAACAGTAAAGGTCTGTCCTGTTTCGAGCTTTACCTTTTTGTCGTCCTTAAGTGTCTTAGTCCTTATTTCGGGACCCTTTGTATCAAGAATAATGGGAATAGGCGCATTAAGCTCTTCTCTTGCCTGCATAAGATTTTTCATTCTCTGACCATGCTCGTCATGATCGCCATGGGAGAAATTAAGTCTTGCAGCGCTTATGCCTGCCTTTATAAGCGCCTTTATCTCATCAACGCTGTTGGACGCAGGACCCAGAGTTGCCACTATCTTTGTCTTTCTTCTTTGCATAAAAATCCTCCTTTTTAATATGAATGGTAATTTAACCGACGGTTAAGTTTGCCGCTTATATAAGCGTTTATGCTTTCTTTTGTAAAAGCCGTCGGTTACGAGTACGTAGCGTAAGCATAGTACGAGTATCCTTGATTATCATTTTACCATAATTTATTAAAAAAATCCATATAAATTATACAATATTTGAATATGGCTTTTTTAAACTAAATAATTCCTCTCAATAGAGAAGAAATATTGCCAATTGCCGCGTAAAATATAATAAAAAGTGTTGTATGTACTGTTTAAGTCGTTTTCTGTTGATTGTATTATATTAAATTTGTGTTTAACGTAGAAAAACGACCCTTCCACCATGCTGCGCATGGTCCCCCTCCCCTCCGACGCTGACGCTAGGGGAGGTCGCTTACCGTGAGGCGGTGACCAAAGCATAATTGCTATTTATTCTAAGTAAATAAGGGCTTTTGCAAAGCACCCACCTAAAGCTCCCCTAATCAGGGGAGCTGTCAGCCGCGGCAAAAGTTTATATAAAAATAGCTGTGAACGGGGCTGACTGAGAGG
>CANQBJ010000030.1 GCA_947589665.1 uncultured Clostridia bacterium | reverse complement strand
TTAGGCGAAGCATTCCTTGCTAATTCAGAAGAGGACGCAGCCGCTGTATTTACAGAGGGCGATCAGACTTATGAATTATGGGATTGGGTACAGCCTAAGAACGATCCTAAGGATTCAAGAGGCCAGGGACCTATGTCTGGGAACACAGGCAACGGCGATCCTACAGGTATCCCCGTATCAGGCGGTTATCTGAAGTTCGCTCCTATAGCAGACGGTGTTCTTACAGCTGCTATAAAGACCAACGGAGGCAAGGCTACATATATTACAGACGAGGCAGGTACTGTTGTCTACTCTAAGGATCAGACAAGCGGCTCAACCTCTTATGATATAGTAAGAATAAATGTAAAGCAAGGCAAGAGCTATTACATCTTTGCAAACGGCTCAAAGACTTGTATCTATTACTTAGGCTATACTTCAGGCATAAGTGTAGATGATCCTGTTGTTACCGAAACATCAACAGAGACTACCACAGCTACGACAGAGCCTACTACAGCAACAACTGAGCCTACTACAGCAACAACTGAGCCTACTACAGCAACAACTGAGCCTACCACAGAGGGAACTACCCTTCCTCCTGTAAAGCCTGATATCTACGGTGATTCAGATGCCGACGGTGACGCTGATATCACTGATGTTGCAGACCTTCTCGGCTATGTGCTGAAGGGCGTTATCAATCAGGCCAGCGGCGGCGTGGTTACACCTGGAACAGTCGGTACTGTTATCGATAAGCTGGATGTAAGCGCAGACGGCAAACTTGATTCCACAGACATTGCCGTTCTCCTCCAGAAGATGCTGGATAGCACTTATGTAATGCCTGTTGAAAAAAAGGCAAACAATTAAACGTTATATTTAATACAAAAAAGACTGTCGCATTTGCGACAGTCTTTTTCAATGAGGATTTTCGGGGGTCCTGGACCCTCGAAAATCGGTGTTTTACAAAATGACAAGGACGCCTTTTTTATTTTCAGATATAAAGGTCATTTTATAGGTATGTAGGGGATGTTGAAGTAAATTTTTGTTTATGCGAATATCGACCTCTCAGTCAGCCCCGTTCAAATATATCTTTATTCAAGTTTATTGACGTGGGCTGACAGCTCCCCTGATTAGGGGAGCTTTAGGTGGGTGCTTTGCAAAAGCCCTTATTTACTTATAAAAACAACAACTAAGCTGCTGTCACAACCTTTGCGGTAAATGACCTCCCCTTCGCAAGGGGAGGGGGACCATGCGTAGCATGGTGGAAGGGTCGCCTTACTAACTTAAACAAAAACCCATCAATAACAAAAAACTGCCGCATTGGCAGTTTTTTTGCGCAATGCGGCAGTTTTACAGGTCGATATTTACTTTTTCATTTCTACGCCAAGTGAATTTTTGCCAAGAGTACCCTTAGCCTTGCACCAGTAATTTATTTCTGAGGCAAGAGGAGCCTCGCTTGCGTTTGTATACTCTGTTTCCTGAGTAAGCGTGCCTACTACGTCTGGCTCGCCGCCGTTATAGGAGATGATACCCTGTACGTCGTAGTTATACTCATCGGGCTTAGCGCTGTAAAGTCTTACATTGGCGCCTGCGTTGTCATATACCTCACAGTTCACCAGCTTAAGAGCCGGATTGGAGTTGGTAGTAATTCCGTTGTTGCCGTTGCCGTATGCCTTACAGTTTATAAGTACATGCTGTATCGCAACATTCTCGCCGCCGCACTTAAATCCGTTATTGCCGCCTGCGTTGTAAGGTGTTTCAGTGCCGTCCTCGTTAAGTCTCCAGCCGTTTCTGTAGGACTGGCAGTTCTCAAGAGTAACCGCACCTATTGCGCCTGTGCCTACCTTAGTATAAAGGTCCCAGCCGTCGTCTACGTTATTATGTGACTTGCAGCCTATAAATTTGTTGCCTTCTCCTACGGTCAGCTTAGCGCCGAAGCCGTCTGCATTTATCATAGAAGGATCGCAGTTGTTGTAGGACTCGCAGTTTATAACAGTGTTGTAGGAAGGCCAATCCTTCTTTTCCTGTAATCCGCTTACACGGCTTATTTGCAGACCCATATCCCTGTTGTCGTGGAATTTGCAGTTTTCTATTATGTTATGACTGCCGCCTAAGTGGAATGCCTTCTGATTCTCGGCTGAATTTACAAATTCAATGCCCTTGAAGTGCCAGTAATTGCCTGTAACTATGGCATTGGCTGTAATGTTCTGTCCGTCTATTATTACCTTGCCCTCTGTTTCAGCCTCTACTGTCTTCATTCTATCGGGTTCGCCGTTGTCACCCAGTATTACCTCCATAGGCTCTGTTCTGTTGTATGTGCCGTTCTTGAGTATAAGGGTCTGTCCCGGCTCAAGGAAGCCTATAGCAGTGTCCAGATCATAGGGGAAGTCCTTTGTGCCGCTTGCCTTAAAGCTGCCGTCGGGACTTGCATATATAACGGGTGTGCTTGAATTATAGCTCTTGTGATATATATTCTCTCTTATTATTATAGGCTCATAGCTTGTAAGGTTAAGCGTTTCGTCAGGCGTATATACTGCTACAAGCTTGTTTACTGAGTTGGCATTGAGCTCTGCCTTAAATTCACTTATATCGTCTATAGGCTCATCCTGTGCTATTACCTTGTCATTCATCTTTACAGTTACCTTGCCGCGGCTGTCATCTACATCCAGCTTGAAGGTATACTCCGTAGATGTGGAATAGCGGTCGTCCCTGAAATACATAGCAGGTGTTGACGCCGCAGTTTCATTGTTTGTTATGGTCTGATCCGTTGCCTTTGCAGTTTCATAAAACTCTACATTCTCAACGTCTATCTCAGCCCACCTTGATGCAAAGAAGCCTACATATGCCACATCGGGGTTCTGTACTGTAAGGAAGTGGTCGTCATAGTAGTACGTATCAAGGGTTTCCTCAGTCTGATAGTTATAGCACTTGGCATAAAGTCCGCCGTTCATTCTCTCAAGGGTAAGTCTGTATTTATTGCCCTCCTTGGGGAAGTCGGAGCTTACGGCATAAGGTCCTATCCTTGTACCGCCGCCGTCTGTAGCCGTAACGCCGTCTCTTATAAGAAGATTTATCCTGTTTATATTTGTATTCTTTTCATAGCTTGGGCTTGCAGGGTCCGTAGGCCAGCCTGTGCCGCTGTAGCCGCCGTAAAGAGCCATATTGGATGCAAATACCTTATTGTTGCTTACGGGAACGGCAACGCCGTTTTCACCTATCTTGGCACCGCTGGGGTCTATTACCACAGAACCGTCTGTTCCTTCAAGAGGAACTACGTCCCTTGCCATTATACCAAAGGCCTCCTGGCCGTTTCTCTTGGTGTCGTCGTTGTCGTGTTCAAGATATTTCACAACTGTAATGTCTGCGCTTATCTTGAAATCGCTTGTGCCTGCTATATCCGTAAAGTAGTAGGTCATACCGTCGTGGTCGTTTGTTATCTTGCCTGCGCCGTCCCATGCCCTTACGGTTATTTTGCCCTGTACTGTGCCGGGATTTTCCGGAATGGTGCCTACGCTCTCAATACCCTTGTCGTAGCCTGAGCTTTGACCGAAGGTAGAGCCTCTCCATACCTTATCCATACTCTCAACTACGGTAACGGGAAGTACTATACTGTCAAAGCCTTCAACTGATATGGTAACGGCAGCCGTACCCGTCTTTGTAGTGTCAAATTCAGACTTATCCACTGTATAAGCCTCTGTAGGCTCTAAGTCGCCGTTGTCATAGCTTATGGCAACTACCATATCTGTAGCGTCAAAATCCTGACCTATGGCATAAGTCGTTCTGGGATACTTGGTCAGCACTATCTTCTCAGGCTGTCTTTCAAGTACCTTTACATCAAAGCCTACGCTTACCTCTGGATTTGACACGGAGGTGACCGTAACTGTCTTAACTCCTACCTCCGTAGAGTCAAAGCCTGTAAGCTTGTAGTCCTCGGGCTTCATTACCTCGGTTATTTCCTTGCTTGAATCGTTTACGTACTTGGAGGTAACTACAATACCTGTTGTATCAAGCTCATCGCCTAAGTAATATGTAGTCTTGGCAGGAGGATCAACGCTGAGTTCAGCTATTTTATTCTTGTTTACGGTAACAGTAAAGCTGCCTGCTGTGTTGGAGTGAAGTCCCTCCTCGGCAGTTCTGTATACCTTTATCTGCTTTTTGCCCGTACCCGTAAGAGGGTCGCCGTCTTCTATATTTCTGCCGTCTGCAGTGAAGTAATACTGATCAGGCTCAAGGACTGCATGAGTGCCGTCTGAATAATCGGCTGATACCTGTATGCCCTCCGTCTTGAAGAGATCGCCCATAGCATAGGCTGTCTTTACGGGATTGTAGTCAACTGATATATTTTCTACCTCAAGGTCCTTTACCTCTACGGGAATAGTGACTGAGGCTGCGCCCTTTGAAAGAGTAACTGTCTGCTTGCCTGTCTTATGGGGATCATAGCCCTTTACAAGAAAGTCCTTTGTTTCCTCTCTTGTGCCGTTGTCATAGGAAACAAGCCCTTTAAGTCCCGAAATATCAAGAGGGTCGCCGTATATGTATTCCTTCTTATAGTCGCCTGTAAGCTCTATTGAAATAGCCTTCTTAGTATCTACAGTAAGATTTACGTCTGTAAACGTAGCCTTTACGTTTCTGGCTATGTAAAGGCAGGGATATATCTCGTCCTCAAGAGCAGTCATTTCCACTACCTCTGACTTATCATCACAGGAAAGCGTGTATACGTTGCCCTCCTTTACTATAGAAAGCTTGTATGTACCCAGACCTGAACCCTGATTGGCAATAGGGTCTGAAAGAGCCTCGCTTACAGTCTTTGTGTCTGAGGAATTTCTGCTCATTGCCCTTACTGTAAGGTCGTCTGACTTGCTTGCCGCATATGTACCCAGGAAAATACTGTCGTCATAGGAAATATCATCTGTTTTATGATAAAGGGAGTCCAGAACACCAATACCTACAGAACCCTGCTGAGGATTGCTGCTCTCTGCAATAGTGTTGTATTCGTCTATGCTTACTGTTGCGCTGAATATAAAGTTGTTGTCATTTGAAAGCTCCTTGGCATAGTATATGATACTGTCCTCACCGTCGGAGAACTTGCCGTTGTTAGCCTTCTGATTTTCCATTACTACCTTGTTGTCCTCTGTGGCAGTTACAGTAAAGCTGGTGCTGCCGTCCTTGCCTGTCCAGTCAGCCTTCCATGTACTGTCTACCGCTGCTGCAGACGGCACTGCGCCTATGCCCGAAAGAGCAAGGCTTATTGCCAGACCTGTGCTCAATAATCTCTTTTTCATTCGGAAACCCCCTTGTTGTTTATAAAAGTCTACATGTAATAATTATACCTTTTATGCTGACAAATTGCAACATAAGATAAATAAATTTTTTATTAAATTTTTTGTAAAACGGGCAATAGAGCATTGTATAAAAAATTGAGGCTGCCGCATAAATCAGCAGCAGGGTCGGTCGTAGCTCAACAAGGAAAAAACACAAAAAACTGCCGCATTATGGTCTCTTTTGATAAGGATCATAACGCGGCAGTTCAATTTTTGTTTATAAGCTTGGGAGGTCTGATAATCAGACCTCCCATTTAAATTATTGGATCACATAAGCATAAGCTGTGTGAAGCGCGGATTAGCTGTGTAATCTGTTGAACAGAATTACACCACTATTATGTCCAGTATTACCATCGCCACTAAAAGTCTGCGGTGTTCCTTTTACCGCTGCTGACACAGAAATAATATCAGGAGCAGAATAGCATACTACTTCAGCCTTTGGACTAACATATATTTTTTTCATAACTTTTCCCTCCTTTATTGCTGTGCTACTGTTTCTTCGTGAACAGTATCATATACCTTGTGACCGCCTATCTCTGAATATGCAGATACATAGAATTTATCGTCGCTGCTTAAGCCCGGAATCTTAATGGCTGCGATGTATTTATCATCATCTGCTTCTTCATTTATTGCTGATGCCTCATCAACAACACTTGAATATACAGTATCTGTTTCTAATTCGGAAGCATCGTCAGCTAATGCACCTATTTCTGACTTAGCGGCATTGATACCGACCTTGATTGCATCAGCTAAGGCATCTTTAGCTATCTCACCAATTACATAAGCTGTATTTTTGTCATTGTTGTAGACAACTTTTTTGAATACAAATTCAGGCGCAGGAATTTCACCTGTGGTTGTAAGAGTGATCTTATTTACATAATAACCGGTACTTACTCCAAACTTAAGTTCCATATAACCCGGATTTTCGGCAGTAAATTCATATTCTCCCTCGTCGCTTCCCGGGTTTTTGCTCTCTATACCGTTTGTAGCCGTTACTACTGTATTCTGATATACATGGACTGTAACAATATCTCCGGCTGCATATACAGGAACCTTTATAGTAGCATCGCTTATTTGCATCCAGTTTGAACCATTGGGGGCAAATTTTCCACCGTTATTTAAAGTAACAGATAATGATACGTTCTCATTGTTGGAAACATAACCCATATTATAACCATTTCCTTGTACTCCATTGAGTAAAGTATTGCTTCCATCTTTCGGATTTAAGTTCCATGTAATAGTTTGCTTTGGCTTATTGAGCTTTAATGTACCTGTTGTAGCAATATTGATACCCTTTGTATAGAAGCTATTTGTCGCCGTTAATACAACAACATATTCACCTGCTTTAGCAGTAAATGATATTTTCTTAGTTTCCTTACTTCCTATTGTTATAGGTTCAGAATTCAATGCTTGTGACATTTCTGCATCACTTGCTGCATATACATTTGCTGTTGCAGTTCCTGTATAGGTGTTAGCAATAGTTACATCTGTATCAATATCACCATCGCCCTCAAGAGTAAACTTGAACTTTGCATTGTCATATACATGGAAGCCATAATTAGTATAAGCACCTGCTTCATAGCCTATTTTTCCGCTTGTTGCATCAATAGTCAAAGTGCCTTCTCCGCTTTCGGGACTTGTTGTGCTGCTAATATCCTTTGTAGTTCCATTAATATCAGCCTCCTCAAGAGTACTCATAAAGTCAAAGCCATAAGTATTCTTAGCAGCAGGAGGTTCGGGAGCTTCGCCTGTTGTTACAAGCTGAATACTGTATAAATAAGAATCCTGCTTAGACTGATCTCCATCCTGTCTAGAAGCAAAGGTTATAGCTGCATAGCCTGCCGCTACGTCAGCATCTGTTACTCCATATACAAAAGTAACGCTATCTGCTTTTTTACTGTCGCTTCCTATTGTATAGCTATAATAATTTCCATTTGCAACAATTGTGATAACATCGCCCTTTGCACGTACCGGAACTTTAATGATAGCGCCTTCATTCACCTGAAGGTCTTCCTGACTTCTGAGTGAAATCTTACCTGTTGCAATTGCGTCAAGCGTCCACTGTGGAGTGTCTTGAACAGCAATCTTGAATTCTTCACCACTCTGATGATCTACATCTGGAACCAAATCGGTATTATTTTCTTTGAAATTCCATAAAACAGTAGTCTTCTCAACAACCTCACTAGACAAAGTACCATCTGTCACAACGGTGATACCCTTGCTATAGAATGAGCCGTTTACGCCCTTATAGTCTATCTTGACTACATCGCCTTGTTTAAGATCTTTTAATACAACTGTTATAGGATCATTTGCATAAGATACGTCAACATTAGACTCTCTAACTTCGCCATTTACAAGAACATCTACAGTACCTGTATTATTTCCAAATGAAGAGCTTATTACAACACTTGTTTTCTTAGCTTCTGTCGCCATTGTAAAGGAAGCTGAGCTGCCAGCCTTAACAACGCCGCCGTACTGTATCTTATGATTATATACATTCTCAATTTCGAGAACAGCATCTCCATCCTTAGCTTTAAGAGGACTATCTAATGCTTCATTTGGCTGACCATTTCCATCTGTACCGTTATTATAGCTGAACTCATATGTGTTTTCATTTGATTCATAAGCCTTTATATCAGTAGTAGATGGAGTAGCAGTAATATTAAAGCCTGTCATATAGAAGCTTGTATATTGACCTATTGCGCCAAATGTTATAGCATATGAATGACCCGGCTTAGCCTTAAAGCTTACAGTAGTGTGGCTGCCATGAACAATGTCTTTATCTTCGCTATTTACCTGTGAATCATCAGTCAGATCGGTAATCGTTATAGCAGCGTTGTTTGAAGTTGTCTTGAAATCAAACTTAAGATCAACATTTTCAGCTTTCTGGTCTGCGCTGTCATCTACGGTAAACTTAATGCTTGCGCCTGCAAATACCATTATACCGTATGTTTCGCTATGATAAGTTGTAGCGCCGCCTAATGTAATTGAAGCGTCACCCTTATTTGAAGTTATATCCTTTGTCTGTGTTGCTGAAAGTACATTGTCTTCGCTGTTTAAGTTAAAGCCATATACCGCAGGAGCATTTTCACTAGGATTGAAAGCATAATGTGTAGGCTCCCATGAACCTAAGTATGTAAAGCCCTGTATGTCTGCCAACTCGAGCTCTTCTCCATCCTTAGTACATTTCTGATTAGTTATTGATGTAGGCTCATCATATTTGCCGTTTTCTCCCTGTGTATAGTTACCGTTTTTATCTGTAGTACAATAGAATTCCTTAACAAGGGTTGCATCGGTCTTTGTAAGTGATGACGGATTCATATAGCCATGAAGTGACTTAGCATTTCCGTTCTGCACTATAAGACTTGAGTCGTTTACACCCTGAGTATCGGCAAATATTACATTGACATTATTGGTAGTATCCCAATGTCTGCCAAGATAACCTGCCTTAACGGTTGCGCCCTTTACCTTCTTTTCATTATCAGACGTTATCTTACAATTTCTGAAAAGCATATTTCCTCTGGAGGCTGTGATATAGCCTTCCTTAGAAGTGCCTGTATAGCCTGCCCATGCAAGCTCACAATCATCAAATACGCCTGTGGAAATATCGCCGAATATGTAGTCGGTCTCGCCCATTACAGTACACTTGTTAAAGTAGAATGTACCGCCTGTACCCATGTAAAGAGTATCCTGAGAGCTGAGGAATGAACAGTTGTAGAACTCTGCCTGAGCATTGTCCAGTACCATTGCTGCCGCTCTTTCCGTAGCTGCCGTATCGGCAAAATTATTAGCTGTTCTTTCGGGAAGCTTGACTACATTGCCGCTTCCGCCGTATTCGGATTCCATAGCAGGCTCTACGCCGTCAGCCTTTTCTTTTTCTTCATCATATTTTCTGTTGAATGAAGCTTCAAATATAATATTCTCAGCATAGAAATCTGTACCTGTAACTCTTACCGTAGTACCCCATCTGTCAGCCGTAGCCTTTGAATGTTGGTCATAAGCATACTCTATGTCGTAGTAGCCTCTGTCGTAGCTTACGCTGTCGGATGCGTTTGGCTTAATGCTGTAGTACTTGTAGCCTACGCCGTAGTACCATGTAATGGTAGGCTTGTTATCTGCACTCTCACCTTTGAAGTGAACATATGGCAAGTCAACTATAACCTGTTCTTGATATGGCTTTCCACTATTCTTTATAGTAACTTCCCAAGGCTCTTCAGCGCTGACCGTAACTTTTCCGCTGTTTTTTGCAAGTCTCATACCTGCAAGAGCCTCGTTGATTGTAGGATATGTTGTACCATCGTAACTTGTAACGCTGGAATCTACAGTTATTTGTCTTTGCGTTGCTTCTGTAGGCTTCTTCTTATAAAGAATGTTGTTAAAGTTATCTTCTTTATTATTATAGCTTACAGTAAATTCATCCTTTGAAAGAGAAGATACCTCATAACCGTCAATTTCTGTTACATCCACCTTATATGTACCGGGATCAAGCGATACTTCATAGCTGTTATCATCTTTTAAGCTTGCATTTGTTATTGTTGCTGTCTTGCTTTCATCTGCTATATTTGTATATTTGATATTGATAGTCTTCTCTAGATTATCTTTAAGCTTTGAAGAATCTCCCTGAATTGTAACAGTACCTTTTACAGGAAGACCCTCTATCTTTACCATTTCAAGATTGAAGTCGGAAGTGTTTTCTGTAAATACCGCCTTTACAACCTCAGCAAACATAAGTTCTTCGCTTGGCGCAGTAATAGTATAGCCTATACCTGCTTTGATATTATTAACTGTATAAGCACCGCTGTCGCCATTTATTGTTGTAGTTATAGGGTCGCTGTCATTTTCGGGAGTAAATACAATTTTTGCAGGTAATGGTATACTTGTATCTACACCTTCAGCCCTCGAAATTGTACCGCTTACGGTAACAGTCTTATCTACAACATATTCAAAGCCCAGGAAGGCTGATGCGCCTGTTGAGCCGTTACCGAATACATAGTATGTCCAGTCTGACTTTACAGACATAGTATAAGGCTTAGAAGCAACTGCATCAGCTACAGTTATTACCTCTTGTATACTGCCTGTACTGTTTACAGGAAGTATGCTGTAGCTCTTGCCTGCTGATGTTGCGCCGTAAAATCTTACTGTACCGTCTGCATTAGGCTTGAAGGAGTAAGCATTACCTGATACGGGAACGATAGCCTTGCCTGCGCCTATGGCAGTTCCGGAAGCGTCAAGAGCCTTACCCTTGTTTACGCCGCTGGAATCAATGCCCTGATATGAAGTATGAGTATTATATGTATAGGACTGAGCTCTCTCGAAATCGTCATATAATGTAACCGTACCGCCGGGGAACGCCGTAGAACCCTTCTTTGCTACATATGTACCTTCGTCTACGCTTGCCTGCTCATCGAACCAATAGTCGATGTTGCTGACATCTGCCTTTTTAAGTGTAACAGGAATTGTCTGCTGAGATTCACCATCGTTAACAGTCAATTCACCCGTATACTTAACACCTTCGCTGTCTGTAACCGTTACATCGTAAGTACCCGCAGGAAGGCTTATAGACTGACCTATAGCTGTTAATGTGCCATATCCGTCTATCTTGTATGTACCCTCTGTTATTTCATTGGGGTCTGCCTCGTCACAGGTAAATGAAGGTGTTACTTCTATATAATTAACTGTTTCAAATTCAATTTTATCAATATATATAGTACTGCCTGTACTTGTGATGTAGTATTCCTTATCTGCTTCAAGCTTATATGGAACGGTATAGGTAGCTGTTGTAGCTGTACCAAGTACTGTAGTTGTCTTATCTTCAACATCTACGATACCAAGTGCCGTACCTCTCTCCTGCTCCTCGTTGCCTGATGCAAAATGCACCTTAAGACTTAAGTTATCTGCATCTGTCTTGAATATAATAGAACTCTTGGTAGAATCACCCTTACCCAAGCTTATTCTCTTCTTAGCTGTATCAAAGGTGGTATTTGCAGTAAGCCTATAATAATAATTACCCTCAAGGAATTTATTATATTGCTGTACCTGTGTCTGTGCCTTCACCAGCCCCTCATCAGTCGTCATATCAAGATTAGCATCTTTAACATTAGTGGAATTTATGGCTGTCATAGGATTAGTTGACACAAAGTCTACAACAAATTCTATATCTCCGTCTACCTTCCATGTATAGGAATCGCCTACAAGCTCTCTTGTGCCTTCTCCGACCTTTACCTTTATGGAAGCACGAGTGTTGCTTGCTTCATTAGGAACAGCTTTGATGGTAAGCTCTGTACCGCCGTCTACATTCTGGTCAGCACTATCACCTGATAAATTAACACCATTACCTGTAATGGTAACTGTGCCTAAATCGGTATTATTATTAGTATACTTAACATTACCGTTTACATACTCGATAGGATCGTCCTTCTCTATAACCTCGTTTGTAGTGCTTATGTCAGAGAATGTAATGTCTGCATTTCTGGCTGCAAATAAGCCTGCATACAGTGTACCCTCCATATAGCCTGTAAGGTCAAATGTCTTTACAAATGTACCATAAGGTGTCTTGTAGGAGGTAGTATACTTGTCACCTATCTTTATAACAGTGACCTTTACATCGTCTCCTGCCTCGGGAAGCATAGGAAGACTCTCGCCCTTTACAAATGTCGTGTCCTTAAGGGCAAGACCTGCTGTAGGCGCGCCTGTAGCAAGGTCGTAAGGCGTTGCAGCAGCATAGCTTGTGTTGAAGCTGCTGTCTCTTGTATCTACAAGTATCTTATCTGTAATAATTGCGCCAAAACCGCCCTGACTGTCTGATGTGCCTATGCTGTTGATATGTGCATTGGCTGAAATCATAAAGTTGCCCGCTGCCGGTATAGGCATAAAGTACATTGCCATACCTGTCTTGGTAGCTGAAAGCTTACCGCTGCTGTTGACTGCGGCAACATGTATTTTATCATCGCTAACTTTTTCTATAGTGAATTTTTCTTTACTTGGGTTTCCGCCTATATCACCGAATGCTGAACCAAACCAACCGCTGGGCAGTCCTGTCCATAACTTGCTTCCGGATTCGCCGGACAAATCCTCTGCTGTAAGCTCTTTATCTGTGGGAGCTACATAGTTGGGATTGAGCATACCGTTTATATAAGCTTCATCTAATGTTGGCTTTACGATTTTACCTGAATCAAATACGCCGTTTACTTTACCACTATTATTTGCAGAATTTGCTAATAAATATGCAACCAAATCAGCACCATACTTACTTAAATGCGTATGGTCGATAGTTGTTGTGTCCTCTCCTGCCCAAGCGTGACAGAAAAGATATTTCTTGTAGGTTTTTTTATCCGGTTCTGAACCTACAGTAATATCTGTCTTTAAAGTATTATATTCTTCTTCAGTAAGAGCAGTAAGGTCTACAAATGCAACACCTTTATTAGTTGCAAGAGTTTTAACTGCTTCTGCATAATTTGCTCCGCTACCTAAATCATGCTTATCCTTTGCTGAAAATTCTAATCCATTTGCAGGAAGTCTTACTATAGGTGAACAAAGTATAGGAGTTGCTCCCTTTTTTTGAGCCAAATCCAGGTAATCCTTCAAAGAATTTTGGAATGAACCCGGTATACCTGATTCATCATCTTGGGAATTACCGACCGTGGTATGAAGGTTGCCGTTTGGGTCCTGTGTTCCTGATTTTTCATCATTATGACCGAAAGCGATTATAAGTATATCGCCACTCTGCATACCCTGCAATTTTTCTGTATAATTTTTTTCGGATTTAAAGCTTCTTGAGCTTCTGCCTGATAATGCGAGATTTTCGACTTTATAATCGGCAGTAAGATAATTCTGTATCATATCGCCGAAGCCCACTCTTTTGTACTTGTGGCTGGGATCTGCCGTATCTGCGTAATGACAGCCTGTGGAGTCGCCCACTATCCACACTGTATGTGCAGGCTCTGCGCTTGCAGTCACCGCCATATTGCACACCATGGCAGACAGCGCCATTACAAAAGCAAGCAATCCGCTTAATCCTTTCCTAAATTTTCTCATTCTTTTTTAACCTCCTTATTATTTTTTACGGCTCTGATATTACGTAATCACAAAGAAGCCGTTTTTTTGTAAAGAATATTTTAACATATTTACTATTATGAGTTCAAGAGATTATACAAAAAAAAATAAATTTAAAAAAATCTTTAATAAACATCAACAAAATTTTTGTATATTTTGTACAAAAATAAGACAACTGCCGTTGTCTTACCTTTGTATCGTCTTTATGGCCTCGGCAGCAGCGCTCTGCTCGGCTTCCTTTTTGCTGTGGCCTGTACCCCTGCCTAGTATGCGTCCGTCATGCCTGACTACTGCCTCGAACAGCTTGCTGTGAGCGGGTCCGCTTTCCCCCGTTATCTCGTATTCCACAGGGCTTGTGCTGTCCCTTTGTATCATCTCCTGCAGTACTGTCTTGGAATCCATTTTCTCAAAGGAGGTACAAAGGGCGTCTATTTCCTGTGCAAGCATTGAGAGTATGAGCCTTTTGGCAGGCTCTATGCCGCCGTCCAGATATACCGCGCCTATTACTGCCTCTACGGCATCGGCTATTATGGAGCTGCGGTCGCTCCCGCCTGTAAGCCTTTCGCCTCTGCCTAAGGCAAGGCTTTCGTTTATGCCTAGCTCTCTGCCCTTTTTGGCAAGCATGGTCTCACACACTACGCTTGCCCTCAGCTTTGAAAGCTTGCCCTCGGGCCATGCGGGAAATTTGCCGTAAAGATACTCGGCAGTGACAAAGCCCAGTATGGAATCGCCTAAAAATTCCAGACGCTCATTACACTCTATTCCCTCCTCCTTATGCTCGTTGGCATAGGAGCTATGGCAAAGAGCCGTGGCTATAAGCCCCTTATCCTTAAAAGTATATCCTATATCCATATTTTATCCTTTCCTAGATATTTTAGCTTAGATATCTTAAGCAAAGATATTTAAGCTAAAACATCCATAAAAATATTTATGCTGCAGAAAGCTCTGCAGCATAGCATCGTAAGTATTTATCAAGCCTGAGCCTTTGTGATGCACTCAATTACATCGGCTACAGTCTTAATATCGGCAGATTCTTCATTATCAAACTCAACATCAAATTCGTCCTCAAGTGTGTTGATCACCTGGAATAAATCTAATGAATCAGCATCTAAGTCCTCAAAGGAAGTTTCCAATGTGATCTCGCTTTCATCTCTGCCAAGCTCTTCTGCAATAATAGCTATAACCTTTTCTTCCATTACTCTATCCCTCCTTGGATGATTTTAAGCATTTATGTGACAATCACTTGTCTACTAATACTATACTAGATAATCCCATAATTTACAAGTATAAATTTAATAAAAATAAAAAATCTTAACAGACAAAGGGACAAAATACGCCATACTGCCGTATTTTACAGGCTTTAAAGCATTTCGCCCGTGTAGGCGTTCACAAAATATTCGCCGCCCCCAGCCCTTATGATATAACAGGGCAAAGCATAGTTCTCATCCGCTGCCGAAAGCTGAGAGTCATAATATCCCTGCTCCACATCGGATATAAGACAGCCCTCGGGATGATCGCTCAATATACTGTCTATTGCCGCAAAAACAGCCTCGTCACTGCCCTTTATACTTCTTCTTCCGCTGCTCTCCTGTATGTCGCTGTAGTTAAGGGCAATGTTCAGAAGCTCGCCCTTTATGGTAAAGTATAGGAAATTGCTGAAAACATTACGGTTGTTGTATTTTGAATAGTACTTTACGCTATAGCCCCCGTCTATTACCTCGGAGGAATAAAATTCATAGTCCCCGAAAAGGGAGTTGATATTATCCGCTATAGTGCCGCAGTAGGCTGCCGCAGCCTCAGAGGAATCAAAGGATGAGGAAAGAGTATCCACATACTCTATGCTGCCTCCTCTTATCACAAGGGAGGAATTTCCCGATGTAAATACCACGCTGTTGTATCTCTCCGTTCTCTTTATATCGGACTTGCCCGACATAAAGAGATTTTGCAGCTTTATATAGTCATAGCTGTGGTTCTGCGTATAAAGCTGCGCCATAGGTCTGTATTTGTTGGGCAGGCTACAGTCAAGGGTAATGCCTCTGCTCTTAAGCACAGAGGTGACATCGGCTATCCTGCCTGCGCTTACCACAGTGTCGTTTGCCCTGTAGAGATTAGTGCAGAAAAGTACAATATTTACGGCAAGCAAAAGCCATATTATATATTCTCTCGCCTTTCTCCATTCCATTTAATCACCTGCTTTTGTGTCCACAACGTAGGGCGTGCCTTCAATATCCACTATCCAGCTTAGACCAAAGCTCTTATTCCCCGCTATATAGCAAAGGGCAATATTGTCCACCGCCTTTGTTACACCGTTGCGGTAAAGCCTTGCATAAAGTCCGTCAACGGCGCTTATAAAGTCTACGGTGGCTGTGGCTGTGTCCTTCTGGGATACTACATATCTGTAGGAATATTTTTTATATCTGTCTATTTTTCCCTTTGTCACGGTTACCTCTATAAATGAGGACATACCTGTCTTTTCCCTGAGCTCCTGGCTCATTATCACAGACAGATCGTTTATCTTGTAATTAAATCTGAATACATAGGTATCGTCATTATGCTCAAAGCTGTCCAGATAATACTGGTTCGCAACAAAGCTGTCCCTGGCTATAAGCCTTACGGCGGCAGAGTAATTGTCGGCAAAATCCGTTGAGCCGCTATCCCCCGCTCTGTAGTTGGAATATTCCAGAACGCCTGTGCTGTAGTATTTTACAACGGCTGTTTCATCGCTGAAGGTATATGTGCCGTTCTGTCTGGAAAGGGTCTTGCCTGCAGGATTGCCGAAGAAAATATTGGCATTGGACTCTATAGCCGCCGAATCGGTAAGCACGTTCCTCGGCTCTATAGGTGAATACTCGTAGCTTTCCTCCTGCCAATGGGGTATGAATTCATTGCTCCTGAATATATTGAAGCCGTTTCTTACGCTTGATATATAGTATATGCTCTGATCCTCCTGATCGAATATGGAGCATTCCTCAAAGCACTGACCTATTATACTGTTGTCCCTAAGCTCCATAGCCGTATAGCTGCTGTCCTCGGAATTATAGAATATCACTGTCATAAGAGAGCTGTCTGCGGCAGGCGATACTATTATGGTGTCATAGGGAGTTATCCTGTCTGCATTATCCCCTCTGATATCAAAAAAATCCCATATCTCGGCGCCTGTGAAAACGCAGTTGTATTCATATATTATACAGCGGTTCCGAAGTATGCTGTTCCAGTTAAGAGCCTCGCTGCCGCTCCTTAAGCTGCCCCTTGTAATAGCCGTGGAAACGGCTCTGTCAAATACCTTCTTATACTCGCTCTCATATATGCCGTTAGCCCTGCAAACTATTTTATTATCACCCAGATTGATTATAAGCCTGTCCAGTATATAGGCGCTGTCCCTTGACGCAGCTGTGCTTCTCTCGGAAAAAAACGAAAAAAAGTTATGGTCTGAAAGTTCTCCAAACCATAACTCACCAGTCTGATAAATAGCCAAAACCATCAAAAAAGCAATTATAAAATTCCTTCCGAAGTTTTTCATATGTCTGTCCCTTTACATTACCAAACACTGCGGCCGGGTACGGCTATACTCTGTGAAAGAGTAGTCTTAAGCACCTTGTTCTTCCTTACGATAGTAGTCCTTACCTCAGAATATCTGCCGTCCTTACGGGCAGCCACAACAAGGTAATTACTGCCCTCCTTAAGAGCGACATTCTGACTGTATATGCCTGCAGAGCCTACTACTATGCTGTAGTTCCTTATAAGTCTGTAGGTAGTTGCGCCGTTTGCTGTAACAGGCTCAAAAATATTGATGGCGATCTGAGCGCCGGGCTCAGCAGTACCTGAAATCACCTTATTGCCATCAAAGGTTATCTCTGAAGCCTTTGTTGTATCTATACCGCTTGTGATCTTGAAATTATTAACAGGAGCAGCCTGTGCAGCCGCAGGGAAAGCTATGAAACAAGCTATTACGGCAACAAGCGCCATTAAAGTAATCATGCACTTTTTCATATAGCTATCCTCCTTTAAATGAAATGGGGCTAATTATCATATCAGAAAGAGAAAACTCTCTTTCTGACATAATAATCGAAACCTCTACACTATGGCATATTTTATATGCTGATATTATTATACACTACTTATGTTACAAACAGGTTACAGGAGCGTTACTTTTCAGTTAAGTTTCCAAAAATGTTGATTTCTATAAATAAATAATAAAAAATTCCGCCGATAGTTAAAATACCTAAAAAAATGCCGTATAAGTTGTTTACTATTATTATTGCTCATTTTCGGGATATATGTTATACTGTAGAAAAAACGAAAGGAGAAATTATATGAAAAAATTACTGAGCATAATACTTTGCTTTACGCTTATTATGTCCTCATCTGTATTTGCCTATAACTTCGGCGACGCAGACGGCGACGGAACAGTAACGGCAAAGGACGTATCGACTGCTTTGGACTATACTCTCAGCAGCAAGAAAACACCTGCCGCAGAAGATTTTATAACAACCCTTGATCTGGACGGCAACGGCAGTATAAATAGCGCCGATGTGGCACTGCTGCTCCAGAAGGTACTGGATTCAACCTTTAAGGCGCCTGTGGAAAAGGGTGATGTGCCTCCTTATGAGCCGCCTACGGAAACAACTACGGCAGCCCCCGTAACGGAGAGTACTACTCAGCCTACAACAGTGGCTCCCGTAACGGAGAGTACTACTCAGCCTACAACAACGGCTCCCGTAACGGAGGGTACTACTCAGCCCACAACAGAGGCCCCCGCAGACGGTGTTATACGCTCTGAGCATGAGGTGAATGTTAATAGCTTTACAAGTGATCCATTCTTCAAGTCAACTGTTGACACTAACAACCTTCAGGGTACTAACGGAGATTACAGAATAAGGATAAAATCAGGGGAATATATTGAGTTTACCGTGGCTAAGGGCGCAAATGTATATATTACCGCAAAGCACGCCAGCACTACGGATCCAACCGACAGAAATCTTTATCTCAATGCCACAAACGGCAGCTATTCCAAGACTGTGGTATACCACATGAATGAGCCTTATTCAGAGATACTTTTCGGTGTTAAGCTGGAGGGTACATACAGGATAACATCAAGCGCTCATATGGATATCAAAGATATAAGAATTACTTTTGACAATGTTGAAATGCCTACGGAGACCACTACCGTTATTGAGATACCCGAGGTTCCGTCAGAGATAACCACTACGGGCAAAGTAGTTAATGTAAGCGATTTCAATCAGCTTAAATCAGCGCTCGCAGGAACAAATGCGGATATTTATATCAATAACGACATACAGTGTCCTGAATCCTTAAGACTTGACAACAAAAATGCCAATGTAAATATAATAGGAGTAGTACAGCCTGACGGTACACTTCCGAGCCTTGACTTCACTAAGTTCAGAGACAGTGCTTCTTCTTCAGGGGAGAAGGGAACCGGTATCAGGATAACAGGTACGGGCTATGCCTTTGAGAATATAATAGTTGAGAAGGCTCCCGACTGCGGTATAAGAGTAAAGAACAATACAAGCGACCCTGCCGGCGACTGTTTCTTCAAGAATTGTATATTCAGATACAATAACAACTCAGGAATATCAATGACAAGCGGTACTCATGACGTTACATTTATAGCTGTAGACAGCTACAGAAACGGCGATATAGTTCAGAAGTGCGGCTCAGATGCAGACGGTTTCTCACCAAAGCTCAACTGCGGCGGCAATATTTACTTCTACAACTGCCGTGCATGGGAAAATAGTGATGACGGCTGGGACAGCTATGAACAGGGTTCACCATATGTAGGCAGCGTATACTATATAGAGTGTCTTGCATGGAACAACGGCAACCCCTATGTATTCACAGGCGACTACGATTATGACAATAACAGACCTCTTGACAAGAATTTACTCTATGTAGAGCAGATACTGAGAGAGGATCCAAGCTTTGAGGCCAAGTACAACAGCAGACAGGTTTCAAGCTGGCCTAAAGTAACTATGAGACTTTTGGGAGCGACTATGGATTATAATACGATCCATTCAAAGAATTGGAAAGGAAATCCAAACGGATTCAAGTTCGGTTCATCAGAGACTCCGTCAAGCTCCTACAGATATATAGAAAACTGTATCGCCTTCGACCATGCCAATACTCCTAACCAGACTCCCGCAAAGGGCTATGACCAGAATAACGGTTCAGCACGCTTTGACATTATAAACGGTCTTAGCTTTGACAATGCGCAGAATTACTGGATGGATAAAATGACTGCCCTTTCTCAGAAGGGTACGGCATTGAGCTTCGGCGGCGATCAGGCAGATACTCAGAAGAACCTTAATATTACAGAGCCTTCTGCTGCCGAGCAGACAAGCCTGAGAACAGCAGTTCACAATTACAGAGATGAAATATACAGCTTTGTTTACAATGACAAGACGCCCGGTATCAGGCTTTGTCCCGTGTTTGATAGGTAAATAGAGGGATTGGTGTAATAAATTTGTGTTTAACGTAGAAAAACGACCCTTCCACCAACCTTCGGTTGGTCCCCCTCCCCTTGCGAAGGGGAGGTCGTTTACCGCAAGGCAGTGACAATGGCTTAGGTATTGCTCTTCTAAGTAAATAAGCGACTTTGAAAGGCATAAACCTAAACTTCCCCTTCGCAAGGGGAAGTGGCAGCCCAACCACTTCGTTGAATTTAAAATACATTTGCGTTGGGCTGTCGATAGGGTCGAGTTACTAACACAAACAAAAATTTATAAAAACAAAAAACCCGCCGCAATAGCTTATTGCGGCGGTTTTTTAGTGATGATGGCAGTCGTGGTGGTCATGGTGGTCGTGGTGGTCATGCTCATGCTCATGCTCATGTTCATGCTCAGTAAGTCTGAATATATCTCCGTATGCCATAAGGCTTATATTTCTGTCGTTTATGCCGTCAAGAGCATAGGATATATACTCCGTTATCTCCTCATGGCTCATAGGACAGGGTATATGCCTCAGAAATCTCTGCTTTGTAAACTTCCTTAGCTCCGAGGGTATAGCAGCATTGCCTATATATTCCACAAGGCTGTCTGCAAGCTGAGTATTGTCCTTATCGGTCTTTATCTCCATAAGAGTGTCGCTTAGCTCCGTATAAAACAGTTCGGTTATAGAGCTGTTTACACTTAATGCAATACGCATATCCTCCTCAGCCGTTTCCAACTCTTTGTCATTAAGCGCCTGTATTTCCTTCCTTATATCATTTTCAATGGGATCGTATATTGCAAAGCGCTTTTCTATTTCATCAACACTTCTATCCATTATCTCTTCATTAAAGGAAGTATCTCCGCTCTGTATACTGTTGCGCAGGGCATAGTACAGGTCCTTGAGCATCATATCGTCCTCAAAGAGAAAGTCGGTGTCTGCCGCAAACATAGCAACTATCCTGAGATAGTTCACATCATTATAATAAATGCCAAGTATCTCAAAAAGTGAATTTATTGCCTCTGCATTATTGTCAAGGTCTCCAAGGCGCTCTTCTATTTCCTCTATGCTAAGGCTTTCCCTGTCCTCGTTGTGCATAAGCATAAGCTTTTCGTATATAAGAGGAAGATCGGTCTTAAGAGCCTCGTCGGGAAGAGCGTAAAACATATCCTTAAGCCTTTCCGTGCAGCCTGCTGTAAATTCCGCAGGCATATCCTCCGTCATAAGCAGAATGCCTTCCTTTACATAGGCGGCATATCTTTCCCTTGTCATTCTCAGGGGCAGAGCGGCAATGATCTCCGCCTCCCTGAACCTATCCTCCATACTGTCTCCCAGATGAGTGAGAAAATGCTCTGCCGTATGGACTACACCTCCGTTGTTAAGAGGTATATCCGTATCCGCCTCCATTATATCCTTAAGCTTGTATTCCCTTATAAGCTGCTCGCCTATATTGTCATTTACAAAAATATACCTGTTCATATCCAGGGCGACTTTTTTGATGTCCTCCTCTATCATATCCAGTTCAGCCAGATATTTACTTCTGTCGCTGTCCTCTATGGCTTTTTCAAGCCCCGTATATGCCTTGCATACCTTGTTGTATATTTCCTCCATTCTCTTAGGCATTATATAATCTGTTTGGGGGTTCTCGGCTATGTCGTTTACGGCATTGAGCAAAGCGTCCTTTATCTTGTAGGATGCCAGCTGTACAAGTCTCTTTTCTATATCCTTATCCATGGTATTCTCCTTTTTTTTAAATTTCTATTTCTATTTTACACTATTTGTGTTATATTTAAAAGAGCAAATTTCTTTTTTTATGGAGAGTATTATGAAAAGCATTGCATTTACAACACTGGGCTGTAAGGTAAATATGTATGACACAGAGGCAATGGCGGAGCTTTTTGCCGAAAAGGGCTACAGAATAGTTGACTTTGACGAGCCTGCGGATATATACATAATAAATACCTGTACCGTTACTAACTTCGGGGATAAAAAATCCCGTCAGATGATAAGACGGGCAAGACGTAAAAATCCCGACGCCATAGTTGCGGCGGCAGGCTGCTATGCCCAAACTGCTCCCGATAAGGTTGCCGCCATAGAGGGAATAAATATAGTAATAGGCACAAAGGACAGAAGTAAAATAGTAGAGATAATAGAAAACTACGACGGCAGGGGCGTACTTAACGCAGTTACCGATATAAGGGGCGAAAAGGAGTTCGAGCCTCTTAGGATAAGCAGGCTTGCCAACAGGACAAGAGCCTTTATAAAGATACAGGAGGGCTGCAACCGTTACTGTACCTACTGTATAATACCCTATGCAAGAGGTCCCGTAAGGAGCAGAAGACCCGAAGATGTCATTTCCGAGGTAAAGACCCTTGCGGAAAACGGCTTTAAGGAGGTCGTACTCACAGGCATACACGTTGCAAGCTACGGCACAGACTTAGGAAATGTAACGCTGTGCGATATAATAGAGCAGGTACACGAGATAGAGGGCATAGAGCGTATACGCTTCAGTTCCGTTGAGCCCACAATAATAACAGATGACTTTATAGAGAGGATAGGAAGGCTGCCTAAGGTGTGCGATCACTATCATCTTTCACTGCAGAGCGGCTGCGACAGAACGCTTAAGGCTATGAACAGGCGCTATACTGCCGAGGAATACCGCAGAGCCTGTGAAAAGCTGAGAAAGGCTTTCCCCCATGTGGCTATAACCACAGATATAATTGTAGGCTTCCCTGCCGAAAGCAACCAGGACTACAGAGAAAGCTATGAATTTGCAAGGGAAATAAAGCTGAGTAAGATACACGTTTTCCCCTATTCTCCAAAGGAGGGTACTCCTGCCGCCGTAATGAAGGGACAGATACCTCCCGAAATAAAGAACAGGCGGTCTGAGGAAATGATAGAACTGAGCAACAGGCTCAACAGAGATTTTATGTCACAATTTATAGGTACGGAAAAGGAGGTTCTTTTTGAAAGAGCCGAAAAAGGGTACTATGAGGGACATACCTCAAACTATATAAAGGTGCTTGTAGCATCCGACGAGGATTTGACAAACAGACTTATAAGAGTTAAACTAAAGGAAATTATTACAGAAGAAACAATGATGGGAGAATTGATATGGACCTAGAAAGACTTTACTACAAGGACGCTTATTTAAAGGAGTTTACCTCAAGGGTAGTAAGCTGTGAAAAGGACAAAAGGGGCTATGCCCTTATACTTGAAAACACAGCCTTTTATCCCGAGGGCGGCGGTCAGCCCTGTGATCTTGGCACAATAAACGGCATAAAGGTCACCTATGTGGGAGAAAAGGGAGAGGATGTGGTTCACTATATTGAGGAGCCTATAGCAGAAGGCACTGAGGTAAAGGGCATAATAGACTGGGAAAGACGCTTTGACCTTATGCAGCAGCATTCCGCCGAGCATATTGTAAGCGGTATGTTCCACGAAAAATACGGCTGCAACAACGTAGGCTTCCATATGGGCAAGGATATGATAACTCTTGACCTGGACAAGGAGATAACCTGGGAACAGGTGCAGGAAATAGAGCGAAAAGCCAATGAATATGTGTGGTCTAATACAGAATGTGTGACACTCTATCCCTCAGAGGAGGAAAGAGAGCATATGGAGTACAGGAGCAAAAAGCCTCTTAAGGGCATAGTAAGGCTTATTTCCTTCCCCGGCGCAGATATGTGCGCCTGCTGCGGTACTCACGTCAAAAGCAGCGGCGAGCTTGGTATTATAAAGATGTTCTCCTGTCAGAAATTCCACCAGGGTGTAAGAATAGAAATGCTGTGCGGCGGCAGAGCATTGGAGCAAATAAACATACAGCTTGAGCAGAACAAGGCGGTGTCAAACCTCCTTTCCGCCAAAACAGCGGAGACCGCAAGGGCAGTGGACAGGCTCCTTAGCGAAAACCAAGCAGTTAAAGCTCAGCTTATCGGCTACGAAAGAGAAAAGCTGACCTCTCTTGCCCAAAAGCACAAGGGCGAAGACACGGTACTGATAAGGGAAGAGGGACTTTCTCCCGACAGCGTGAGAAACCTTGCAAATATGCTTATGGAAAACGGCGCAGAGGGCTTATGCTCAGTATTTTCAGGCAACGACGAGGATGGCTATAAATATGCGGTGTGCCAAAAGAACGGCAATTTAAAGGAGTTTATAAAGGAAATGAATACTGCCCTGAACGGCAGAGGCGGAGGAAAGCCTTTCTTTGCCCAGGGCTCTGTAAGCTGCAAATGGTCCGATATAGAAAATTTCTTTAGGGAGGTATAATATGAACAGAGATACTGCCAAGATAATACTTGCAATTTTAATAGTACTTTTTCTGCTTTTCTGTATGATAACATTCATAAGCCTTAACAAGCTTACTACCGCTATTGAGAACAGCGAGGCAACTACGGAAACGGTTACAATGATGGAAAGCTCTGATTTATAGGAGGTCAATTTTATGGATGTTATAGCTATAGACGCTATGGGCGGCGACAATGCCCCTGTGGAAATAATAAAGGGCGCCGTTGAGGCATCAAAGACTGTCAAATACAAGCTTGCGCTTGTGGGCAAGGAGGATGTCATATACTCCGAGCTTAGGAAGTATGACTGTGACAAAGGTAAAATACAGGTGGTAAATGCCGCTGAGGTCATAGAAAATTGCGATACTCCCACCGACGCCATTAAGCACAAGAAGAACTCCTCTATGGTAGTAGGGCTTAATATGGTAAGGTCGGGAGATGCCAAGGCCTTTGTATCCGCAGGCAATACAGGCGCTCTCCTTACAGGCGCTACCGTTATAGTAGGCAGGATAAAGGGTGTGCAGCGCCCCGCCTTGGGTACTATGCTCCCTACGGAAAAGGGACATACCCTTATGCTGGATGCAGGCGCTAATGTAGATGCCAAACCCGAATATCTTGTACAGTATGCCAAAATGGGTTCTGTTTACTATGAAAATGTAGTAGGGAAGAATGATCCAACGGTCGGTCTTGTGAACATAGGCGCAGAAAGAGAAAAGGGAAACGCTATGGTAAAGGAGGCATATGCTCTGCTGGAGCAGGCTGAGGGTATCAATTTTACAGGAAACACAGAGGCAAGGGATATAACACTGGGCGACGTTGACGTTATAGTATGCGACGCTTTTGTAGGCAATGTGATACTTAAGTTTATGGAGGGCTTTAGCAAAAGCATACTTAGGATCATTAAAAAGGAACTTATGGCTGGCACCGTTTCCAAAATAGGCGCTCTCATATCTTCCGGAGCCTTTAAGAGATTAAAGAAAAACTATTTTGAATACGACAATATAGGCGGCGCTCCCTTCCTTGGGCTTAAAGGCCTTGTGGTAAAGGCTCACGGTAGCTCCGACGCAGGGGCTGTGGCAGGAGCTATAAAACAATGCGAAAAATTTATAGATACCGATATGGTAAATAAAATAGCCGAAAAGCTGTAATGAGAGTAAAAGGGGATGTGGTATTAAATTTTTGTTTATATGAATAGGTTCGACCTCTCAGTCAGCCCCGCTTACAGCTATTTTTATATGAGCTTTTGCCGCGGCTGACAGCTCCCCTTGCGAAGGGGAGCTTTAGGGTTATTCCTTTCAAAGTCGCTTAAATAGTTTAAAAAGTGATAATTTTGCATATATCACCGCCTCACGGTAAACGACCTCCCCTTCGCAAGGGCAATGTCATCAACTTAAGAAATGCACAAAAACAGGCACCAAACTTTGTTTATTTTGCGAATTGACAAATGAAAAT
>CANQBJ010000029.1 GCA_947589665.1 uncultured Clostridia bacterium | reverse complement strand
GCTATCTGTCTGTCAAGATTTTGGTCTTTGGTTGAAACTCTTGCATAATAATATTCTGCCATAATACCCTCTCGCTTCCTCTTTTTAGTGTACCTGTATTATATCATAAATGTTTGGAAAAGTCAATATATATTTACAAACATTTGTAAAGTGCCAATGTGACTTTTATAAATACTATTTAAGGCAAAATATGTGTAAAATCAAGTGTTTGAAAATGTACACTTTTGTAAATATAACTTACACCTAAATAAAAAGGCCGATTGATTGTAATCAACCAGCCCTTTTGACAGCATTTTAATTGCTGATATATTTATATTAACTAATAAAATTATTTAGATAAATTATTTTCGTGCCTTATTGCTTCATAAATTAAACTTTGCAATAACGATATTATGGTATTGGAGTTGATAATTTTATTCATCATCTCTTCTAATTCTGCCATTGATTTTATTTGAAGAATATAATTTCTTTTTCCATTGTATTCAACGGCTAATTCTTCTTTTAAAACAACTTTTACTGGATATGAAATATCATCATATTCGATGAACATCATTCTATATTTATAATGGTCTAATCCTTTTACAGAAAGAAATACTTCAAATTTATTTTTTTGGCTATGCATTGCGCCTAAATTCTCTTGTATGTCTATGTAAACAGTTTCTTGGCGCGGAATATTAATACTAAGCGGATATGGGGTGGTTTTTGTATATGAATCAATTTTACCGTTATACTCTTCAACATTCCCTATCACATATTCGTTTGTTGCTTCTTTAACTTGTTCGAGAGAATTTTTTATAACTACATCTGGTGTAAATTTATCTATTAATTCAAAATTAAAGCAATCTTTATTCATATTATATACCTCCATTATAATAATCTTCCACTTCACACATTATTGGAAAATGGTCACTAATTTTTTTGTTGGGATGTCCATTTTTATCAGTCAAGGTAAAATAGCTGCATTTTGTAATAATTTGTAAACTGTCTTTTTTAAATTCTGACATAACATCTGTACTTAATATGACTTGGTCAAGTAAGTACCACATAGGTGAATATAATCTTGCGTTATTTAGATAATATGTTCCTGGTGGATACGAAAAATCCCCCATAAAATTCCACATAGGATTATAAAATTTTCTGTAAGATATACCATTGACAATTCTTTCTGTTTTATTTGATGGTTCATACACAGGTAATCCATGGAAACCATTTGCATTTAAACAACCTAAATCATATGGCATTTCATTAAAATCTCCAATAATTATTGTTTTTTGAGACCCTATATTCTTTTCTGTTTCTTCTATATCACGCATTATTTGTTGTGATACAGCAAGTCTTTCATTACTGTTGCTATATAAATCAGACATTAAATGCACACAACATAAAATATATTTATTTTGAATTATTTGGATTGAATAATATGTATCCTGAGTACTAGGAGTTATATCATCGTATGTACTAAAAAGTGTGATTCTTTCGCAGCCAATAGTAGTGCATTTATCAAAATTCAAACTTTGATTAAAAAGTAAAGTAATCAACTCATCACTATCAGACGTATATTCTGCTAAAACCAATATATCTATATTATATTCCCTAATAAGTTTTGCAATGTATTCATTAATATTATTATTACGATTTGTGTTCCAAAACATAATTTTCATCTTTACACACTACTTTCTATGGAACATTATAAAATTATAATAATACTTATTATATAATTATAGCATAAATCCTTCATAATCTCAAGAAATAAAAATATTTTAATTTATAGATTATAGTGGAATTTACCAGGGAATTTTTTATCTGTATTATCCTCCCCTAAAAAGATTTGAATATTGAATTAAAAATATTTATGTGTTAGAATAAACATAAAGATAAAATTCAAGAGAATAGCAGTTGTTTGATATAAGATATGAAACATGAAAAACAATTTGTAAAATGTATTTTTCAATGAGAAAAGATTCTCATACTTCATTTTATAATGGTTCCCTAAATATGAAAATTTAATTTGCATTATAAATTGTACGTAAAGTAAATATTTTCGTTTGTTGCCAAATTGTTGCCAAAGGAAGACGAGGTTCGGGAAACTCCTTTCTTCCTAGGCTTTTGGCAACACTATGGGTTCAATTCCCCTGGGGTGCATTTGTATTTGGCGGATATTCAGTCCTTTCTCAGCTTAACTACTCTTGCGGCATTTCGTCTGTTGTCGTCGCTCATCTGGGCATAGTGCTTTCTTGTAGTGTTTACGTCCTTATGTCCCAGTACGTCCGCCACAAGGTATATATCGCCTGTTTCACGATAAAGAGCAGTACCGTAGGTGCTTCTCAGCTTGTGAGGAGATATTTTCTTCAGGGTGGTAACTCCCGCATATTTCTTGACCAAATTCTGAACTGCCCTTACGCCTATCCTCTTCTTCTGGGTAGACAAAAACAGGGCATTTTCGTGACCCGGAAGGGGATGCATTTCCTTTCTTTCCTTAAGGTAGCCCTTCAGCGCCTCTTCTACCTCGTCTCCGAAATAGATAACCATTTCCTTGCCGCCCTTTCGTATTATCCTTACTCCGTTTGTATCAAAGTCTATGTCTTTTATATCTATTCCCACACACTCCGATACTCTCATTCCCGTACCTAAGAGCAGCGTGACTATGGCAAGGTCCCTCTTGCCTGTTATATGAGTGTATGTCCTTTGCTTTTCGGTGAGCTTGTCCCCTGTTTCTATTACGTTCAGAAGGTCTACGGTCTCGTTGGGCTCCAGTCTTACAATATTTTTCTCGTGTATTTTAGGTGTATTTACAAGAGCCGCAGGATTGGACTTTATCTTTTCTGTCCTGTAGAAGTATTTGAAAAGTCCTCTCACTGCCGCAAGCTTTCTGGACTTGCCGTTTTCTCCGTTTTCCTGCTCCACTCCCTCCTCGGACACATAGTAGCTTATATATTCCATAAATTCGTTAAGGTCCGTAAGCTCTATTTTCTCAAGGTCCTCTACTGTAATACTTTTAATGCTCTTTCCTGAAAACTTGTAGTTTTCCTCTACAAGATAGTTGAAAAACAGCCTGAGATCGTAGGCATAGGCAAGCCGCGTCCTTGCCTGAGTTGTGTTGGCTATATCCATAAAATACTCTCTGCAGAACACAGGCAAATCCTTCATCACCTGTCTTAGCTTAAGTATCGTTTTGTTTTTTTCCTCATTGTGATAATCCATTTTCCTCTGCCCTCCAGCCTTCCAGATAAGACCGTTTTATTGCATTGAAGGTCCTATCCTCAAAATGATCGTACTTCAATGAAAGCTCCCTTATCATCTTTTTCATTTCCTCTCTTGCGGTATTTCCGTCTGCCCTGCATTTATTCTTTACCACAGGCAGACCCTCTCTTCCCGCAAAGCCCTTTACATCTCTTTCGGGTACATATATGAGAGGTCGTATCGACGTTATCCTTCTTCTGCTTAAGAAGGTGCAGGGACTGAAGCAGTGCAGCCTGCCCTCGTAGAGCAAAGCCATAAGAAAAGTTTCTATTACATCGTCCTTATTATGCCCCAATGCCACTTTGTTGCAGCCTAATTCCTCGGCTTTTGTATTGAGGGCGCCCTTGCGCATCTTGGAGCAGAGAGCGCAGGGATTTTCTTCCTTTCTCTCGTCAAATATTATATGTCCTATATCCGTTTCCACTATACTGTAATTAACTCCTATTTCATCGCAAAGCCTCTGTATAGGCGAAAAATCCATACCCTCAAAGCCAAGGCTAACTGTAATTGCCTCCAGTTCATATTTCCTGGGGTAAAAGCGCTGCATAGCCTTAAGGACCCTAAGCAGAGTAAGGCTGTCCTTACCTCCCGATATGCCTACGGCTATTCTGTCGCCTTCCTCTATCATATTGTAATCCTGAACAGCGCGCCTTACAAGGGACAATATCTGCTGCATCTTCATATAACCACCTCTGTATTTAGTATAAATATTTATTACAAAAAAATCAACTGTTGACTATTCCGTAAATTTGAAATATACTGTATCTATGAAGTTTTAGGGTACTACCCAAGGAGAAAATCTTATGAAAAATGTTATAATACGGCCTGCGGAGGAAAAGGACCTGCAGGCAATAAACGATATACTCAATTATGCCATAGTACATACAAATTACAACCTTAACGAGCATACGCGCTCCTTTGAAGAGGCTCAGCAGTGGTATGCGGAACACATTGCAGAGGGCTATCCCGTTATAGTTGCTGAAAAGGACGGCACTGTACTGGGCTGGGCGTCTCTTTCATGGTTCAGACGCTTTTCGGGCTACAGGACAACTGCCGAGGTCTCCGTATATGTATCACATCAGTACAGACACAAGGGAATAGGCACTATGCTTGTAACGGAGCTTGAAAGAATGGCAAGGAAATATCATATGCTTATTGCCGTCATTACAGATAACAACACCGCAAGCCTTTCTCTCCATAGCCGCTGCGGTTTTATACCTATGTGTACCTTCAGAGAGCTTGCCTACAAGAACGGCGAATATGTTTCCGTTACTTTTATGACTAAAAAACTGAATTAATTTCCTATAATAAAAAAATCCCAACGGGATCTTTTAGGGACTGTCGCGCTAGGAATTAAAGGAAATAAGCTGCTGCGACAGTTCCTTTTTGGTATTTGATGAATTTGTGCTTGTACGGCGACCTCTCCACCATGCTGCGCATGGTCCCCCTCCCCTGATTAGGGGAGGCTATACACCGCAAAGGCAATGGCAATGACTTAATTGTTGTTTTTTCTAAGTAAATAAGGGCTTTTGTAAAGCGCACAACTAAGGCTCCCCTAATCAGGGGAGCTGTCAGCCGCGGCAAAAGCTTATATAAAAATAGCTGTGAACGGGGCTGACTGAGAGGTCAAACCTATTCTTTTAAACAAAAATTTAATACGACAGCGCTTGAATAAAAAAATCCCTTTGGGATTTTTTTATTATACCACGGCTTTATTTTTCCACCTTCCGCTCCTGTATCTTGCAACAAAGCATATACTTCTGACGCACCAGTCCAGTATCATGGCTACCCATATGCCGAATACGCCTAAGCCCATATATTTGCCTATGACATAGCTCATTACTATTCTGCATACCCACATTGAAACGATAGATGTGGTCATGGCAAACTTAACATCGCCTGCCGCTCTGAATACCGAAGGCAGCGTAAAGGACAAGGGCCATATGAGTATGGCGCAGGTACCGTGGAAATACAGTATCCTTGAGGTAGTCCTTGCAGTAAGCTCGGAAAGGTTATATGCCTTCATTATCTCAGGCATTATAAGAAATGTAGAGCCTACGGTCAATATTATAAATACATATGAAAATATGTGGAGCTTTTTTGTATAATAGCTTACCTGTTCATAATCTCCCGCGCCTACGCAGCGTGAAATGACCGTAATAACGGCAAGTCCTGCCGCCTGACCGGGAAGTATGTGAAAGGCTGCTATTGAGTTGGAAACGGCATTGGCGGTAATGGCATATGTGCCAAAGGTAGATACAAGGCTTAACACAATAAGCTTGCCTAACTGGAACATACTGTTTTCCATACCGTTGGGTATGCCTATGTAGAGTATCTTGCTTACCATATTACGGCGGAATTTATATCTGAGAGTTTTTCTGATATGCAGAGGCAGTTTTTGATTGCACAAAAGCGCAGTTATAAGCACTGCCGCCACAACTCTTGACACAAGGGTAGGTATGGCAACACCTGCCGTACCTAAGTGAAAGCCGTATACAAGCACTGCATTTCCGACTACGTTTATTATATTCATTATTATAGATACCAGCATGGATATCCTGGAATTACCCATGGCGCGGAATATAGCGGCGCCTCCGTTGTACACGGCTATAAAGGGTATTGAAAGCGTAACTATCTTATAATATATATCCGAATGATGAGCTACCTCCTCGGTGATGGAGCCGAATACTCCCCTGAAAATAATGCCCTGGAAAAGATACATCAATATCATTACCGCAACGGCTATTATCATTATGAACCACACAAGCTGCTCAGAGGCTATACAGGCATTTTCGCCGTCCTTCTGACCAAGATACTGTCCTGCCACTACGGCGCCGCCTGTGGCAAGAGCCGCAAACAGATTTATAAGCAGTACCATAATGCTGTCTACAAGGGAAACACCTGATACCGCAGACTCGCCTACCGAGGATATCATAACGGTATCGGCAATGCCCACAAGTATTGCCAAAAGCTGTTCTACTATAAGGGGCAGTATAAGTACTGCCAGTTCTTTGTTTGAAAAGAGATAATTACTTCTGTCCTTTTTTGTCATAGCTATCACTCCCAAAAGAACATTATAACTCTCATCAATACATTATTCAAGAGCATTTATACACAAAGTTAAAAAGATGAACTATACCTTCTTTTCGAAAAATATCTGTTCCTCGGGTATGACATCTGCAAGCATTACACTTGCTCCGCCTGCCCTCTCAAAGCCCATTTTGGTATAAAGTGAGGCAGCTATTGTATTGCCTGCCCATGTATCAAGGCGCACGGCATCATAGCCCCTCTTTGCCGCAAGCTCTTCGGAGAATTTGACAAAGGCTTTTCCAAGGCCTTTTCCTGCCTTTGAGGGCGGTATGCACAGCGTATGTATCACAAGGACCTTGTCATCTTTTGCAGGGTACTTCCAGCTGCCCTCCTTATATCCCTCGGGCTGATACTGATTGAGTACGGCACTTCCGCATATTATGCCATTTTCCTCAGCCACATAGAGGGTGCCTTCCTTAAGGGCATTTTCGGCTGTAGCTCTTACGGGATAGAGGTCCAACACCCAGTTGGAGCTTGTACCGTTTTCCCTTTCGTAAATAAGCAGTTCCCTGTAGCCCTGCTCTACTGCGTCTATATCCTTTGCCTCAGCTAGTCTTATCATAAGCTCCACCTTCCTCATATGCCGTATATCAGAGCATTGCACACTGCCGCAGCCAGATTGCTGCCACCCTTTCGCCCTCTTGCCGCTATAAGAGGTATGCCGCACTCCATAATAAGCTCCTTGGACTCTGCTGCATTTACAAAGCCTACAGGCACTGCTATAACAAGAGCAGGCTTTATTTTACCCTTATCTATAAGCTCCTTAAGACGTATAAGTGCCGTAGGCGCATTGCCTATTGCTATGATATACTCGCCCTTAAGCTGCGCCGCCTTGTCCATTGAGGCGGCTGCCCTTGTAGTGCCGTTTTTTTCAGCCAATTTGGCAACATCCTCATCTGCCATAAAGCAAAGCACCTCGCCGCCGTATTCCGCAAGACGCTTTTTGTTTATGCCTGCCCTTGCCATATTGGTATCGGTTATTATAGAGGCGCCTTTTTTTATTGCCTCTCTGCCAAGCTCTGCGGCATTTTTGCTGAAATACATATTTTCAGCATAGTCAAAGTCCGCAGTGGTATGTATGGCACGCTTTACTATATCCTTGTTTTCCTTGGGGATATCAGTTAAAAGCTCTCTTTCTATAATGTCCATACTTGTACTCTCTATATCCTTCGGCAAAACGTGTTTAAAGGTTCTCTCCTGCTTGTTCTCCAGTATTTCATATATCTTTTGCATATCCATATTTTTGCGTATCATATCGGCAAGTATATCATACTGCCTTTGTCTGTATTCTCTTCTGCTGACAGCGGAAATATTAATGTCTATGCTGTTTTTACGGCAGATATACTCTATAAGCCTTGTGCAGAAATTGCCCTCGTCAAATATGCCGTGTACATAGGTGCCTATTACGCTGCCCTGTACACAGCCGCCCATACCGTCAAAATCGCAGCCTTTCACAAGGGTATTGCCCTGATGTATTTCATAGCCCTCAAAGTATGCATTTTCAAGAGGCTGCCATTTTATTTTGCCCTTTACCTGCTTTCTTGTCTTTTCCTTTCCTATTACGGTGGTGACAGGCAGTAGTCCCATACCCTTTATACTGCCTTCCTCACTGTCCTCTATATCACTGCCAAGCATCTGATAGCCTCCGCATATACCCATTATAAGAGTATTTTCCGAAAGCCGCCGTATGCTGTTTTCAAGTCCCGTTTCTCTCAGCCATTTCATATCCTGTACGGTATTTTTAGTACCGGGTATTATAAGCAGGTGGGGTTTTCCCAGCTCCTTTGGGCTGCTTACATACCGCATACCGTATTTTTCAAGAGGTATGAAATCGGTAAAATTGGATATCCTCGGCAGTCTTATAACGGCTATGTCAAGCATACCCCTGTTTTCTGCGCCAAATCTGTCCGAGAGGCTGTCCTCGTCGTCTATGTCCACATCAATATAGGGCAGCACTCCCACTATATCCTTGCCGCACTTTGCCCTTAGCATATCCAAGCCATTGCCAAGCAGAGCCTTATCCCCTCTGAATTTATTTATGACAAGACCCTTTATCCTGTCTCTTTCCTTGGGAGACAATAGCTGAATAGTGCCGTAAAGTTGGGCGAAAACTCCGCCCCTGTCTATATCGCCTACAAGTATGACGGGAGAATTTGCCATTTCCGCCATACCCATATTTACGATATCGTCTGACTTCAGATTTATCTCGGCAGGAGAGCCTGCGCCCTCTATGACTATTATGTCGTATTCCGCCTTAAGCCTGTTATATGCTTTCATTATTTCGGGCTTTAAAGAGGTCTTGAATTTAAAGTATTCCTTAGCCGACATATTCCCTATGGGAACGCCGTTTACTATGACCTGGGAGCCTGTGTCGGAATTGGGCTTTAAAAGAATGGGATTTGTATATATGCTCGGTTCAATGCCTGCCGCCTCTGCCTGCATCGCCTGAGCCCTGCCTATTTCAAGTCCGTCCTTAGTTATATAGGAATTAAGCGCCATATTCTGCGACTTAAAGGGCGCAGCCTTATATCCGTCCTGCCTGAACACTCTGAGAAGTCCTGCCGTTACAAGACTTTTTCCTACATTTGACATTGTTCCCTGTACCATTATGACCATATGATCACCAGCCTTATTATTATACCTGCCCCAAGTCCCATAAGGGCGGATACATACAACATTCTGTTTGCCCTTACTATATCCTTCGGCTCAATTTCTCTTATACTGTCGCCTATAAACGGCTTTTTGCAAAGCTTGCCGAAATAATAAGCGTCTCCCGACAGCTGTATATCCAATGCTCCTGCGCATACCGACTCTGTCTGCGCCGAATTCGGGCTTTTATGCTTATACCTGTCCCTTTTGAATATCCTCACTGCGTTTTTACAGTCGTAGCCCAGTATGAAGGAGGAAATTATCATAAGAAGTGCGGATATCCGCGAGGGTATAAAATTTAATACATCGTCAAGCCTTGCGGGTATCCTGCCTATGTACATATATTTTTCGTCACGGTAGCCCAGCATGGAGTCAAGGGTGTTGACAGCCTTATACACACAGCCGCCGACAGCTCCGAATATAAGCATATAAAAAAGCGGAGCAATAACGCCGTCTGAGGTATTTTCCGCCACCGTTTCAACGGCAGCCTTTGTAATGCCCTTGTTGTCAAGGTATTGCGTATCTCTTCCCACTATGTATGAAACATTTTTCCTTGCTCTCTCACTGTCTCCAGCTTCAAGGGCGGAGTACACCCTCATACTTTCTGTTCTGAGGGACTTAAGGGCAAGCATATAAAAGCATATGACCCCCTCAAGCAGTATTCCCGCCCACCTGTTTATACCGTAGGCGGCATATAAGAGAATAAAAGGAATAGCGCCGCTTATACCGACAGTCAGCACAGTTATTACAGACCCGCCTAAAATAAGTCCCTTTCCCCTGAATATTCTTCTTGCGCATTTTTCGCATAATGAAATAAAACTGCCTATCCACCTTACGGGATGAGGCAGTCTATAGGGATCGCCTATTATGATATCCAGTATAAAGCCTGTCAGAACACCATATATCACATTCATTATTCCAGTTTATCCTTTACTGTAAGTTTTTTACCGTCGTATTCACATATATAGCCCTGTCCGTTCTTAAGGAGAAAGCTATAGAATTCCTGTCCCGTCATAGCGCTTAAAACCGCCATAACAGTACCACCGTGTACTATAAAAGCGGTATCGCCCTCAGCAGTATCGAGAGCAGCCTTAAAGGCGGCAGTACACCTGTCTGTAAATTCCCTTTTGGTCTCGCCCTCGGGTACATCGGATTCGCAGTTGGTCTCAAGCCACTTTATGTAAAAGGAATTATCCTTAAGCTCCTCGTGAGCCTTGTTATCAAATATACCGAAGTTCATCTCCCGCATACCCTCAACTATGTTGAGATCAGCGTCGCCGTAAATAAGCCGCGCAGTTTCAACACAGCGCTTGAGAGGGCTTACAAATACCGTATCGGCATGGGGATATGTCCTTTTTCTGATCTCTTCTATACCCTCGGCGCAAAGGCTCTCATCGGTAACTCCTATGAGCCTTCCCAGTGAATTGCCTTGGGTCCTGCCGTGTCTTATCAATATAACCTTCATTTTATGACCTGTCCTATACCGCATATTATCCTTACTACCCTGTCGCTTTTATCTGCAAGCATACACATACATCTGCCTACAGTCTCCCTGTAAATTGTGTCCTCTCTGTCCGCAGGCACTACTCCGCAGCCTACCTCATCTCCTATTACCGCCTCTGCATTTATTTTTTCAGTAAACTCAAGGGCATCCCTGCCCATGGCAATAAGTCTTTTTACAAGGAGATTATACTTATTTATGATACTATATCCGTTTATTTTTTCTATATCGTCCTTTTCTCCGTCAAACACATTGCCCTTATGCCTTTTCATTACATAGGTGAGCTTGCCCTGACCATAGCCCCCTGTGTATAACGTCATAACACAACACTTCCCGCCGTAATTGCCAAAAGGCACAAAAGCTCGCCCTTGCTTATGAAAAAGCCGGCTATATCGCCTGAAACACCGTCAAATTTCTTTATAACAATCCTCTTGAATACCAATATGAAAAGCAGCATAAGCACCGTTGCCACAAGGGCAGGCACAACATAGGCGCACTCCATGGCGGAAAGGGAACCCATTATCCACACTACGGTTATTATAGATGTAACTACAGTCTCGTTATGCTCCGCAAGAGTATATAAAAGACCTTCATTCTTTGAAAACTTTGTACTCATCAAAAAAACAACTGCCATTGCTCTTACAAATACATAGGAACAGCAAAAGCATATCACAGCCCTTGGGCTACTATAAAGCTGAGTAAGAGCGCCGAAGTAAATAATGAAATACACAAAGGTATATATTATGGCAAAGGCTCCCGTGTGAGGGTCCTCAAGTATCTGCTGCATTTTCTCCTTGTCACCGTGAGAGCAAAGAGCATCGCAGGTGTCCATAAAGCCGTCCATGTGTATGCCTCCCGTAAGGACAACGGGGATAACGGCGGCAACGGCGGCATATATGAATACGCCTAAGTCAAAATGCGCGGCAGCGATATACCATATATATTCCAGTCCTCCCAGTATAGCGCCTATAAGGGGGAACCAGCAGAATATAAAGCGCATATTTTCCTTTTTCCACTCCACCCTTGGCATAGGTATTCTTGTAAACATAGATAATGCTATGATAAGTGATCTCATAAAATTCTCCTTATTAACGTACTTATTAATATATTACCACATATTCACAAAAGTTGCAATTCCTATTATCAATACTGAAAGTATCATTAAAAAAACCCTCATTTTCGGGGGTCCAGGACCCCCGAAAATGAGGTTGTGAAAAATTAATACTATTTATTTCTGTGAAAGGTATTCGTTACATGCCTTTGCTGCCTCGCGTCCCTCATGTATAGCCCATACTACAAGGCTCTGTCCTCTACGCATATCTCCTGCCGCAAACACACCCTTAAGACTTGTGGCATATTTGCCGTATTCTGCCTTAACATTGCTGCGGGCATCTGTTTCAAGAGAAAGCTGCTTTATAAGAGTGTCCTCCGGACCCGTAAAGCCCATGGCAAGGAGCATAAGCTGACATGGCCATACCTTTTCGGTACCCTCTATGGGTACGGGAGACATTCTGCCGTTTTCATTGACCCAGTCTACCTTTACTGTGTGTACCTCTTTTATATTGCCCTTTTCATCAGGCACTACCTTTGTAACTGTAGTAAGGTATTCCCTGGGGTCCTTGCCCCAAAGCATTATTGCCTCTTCTTGACCGTAGTCCGTCTTTCTGATACGGGGCCACTGAGGCCAGTGGTTAGACGGTGTTCTGCTTTCGGGAGCCTCTGGCATTATCTCTATCTGATGAACGGACCTACAGCCGTGTCTTATGGCTGTACCCACACAGTCTGTACCTGTGTCGCCGCCGCCTATTATAATAACGTCCTTGCCCTCGGCACTTATATACTGTCTGTCCTCCAGATCGGAGTCCAGAAGGCTCTTGGTATTTGCCTTGAGGAAGTCCACTGCAAAGTGTATGCCCTTTACGTCGTTTCTGCCCTCGCATACAAGGTCCCTGGGCTTTGTGGCGCCGCAGCAGAGTACTACTGCGTCAAATTCCTTTATAACTGCGGCTGAAGAATAGTTTTTGCCTATTTCCGTGTTTGTAACGAAGGTGATACCTTCCTTTTCCAGAATGTCCACACGTCTTTGCACTATTTTCTTATCCAGCTTCATATTGGGGATGCCGTACATAAGAAGTCCGCCTACTCTGTCGCTCCTCTCAAATACAGTAACCTTATGTCCAAGCTGATTGAGTATATCCGCGCAGGCAAGTCCCGCCGGACCCGAACCTACAACGGCTACTCTTTTCTCCGTAGATTTTTTCGGTATTCTGGGCTGCACCTTGCCCTGAGCAAACATAGTGTCTATAATGTGTACCTCTATGTTCTTGACCGTAACTGCAGGCTCGTGCATACCAAGGGTACATGAACCCTCGCACAGAGCAGGGCATACTCTTCCCGTAAACTCAGGGAAATTGCTTGTCATTGAAAGGCGCCTGTATGCCTCCTCAAGCTTGCCGTGGTACACAAGGTCATTCCACTCGGGTATAAGATTACCCAAGGGGCAGCCGCCCTCTACGGGACTTCCCGTGTGGCAGAAGGGTACACCGCAGTTCATACAGCGCGCGCCCTGTGTCTTAAGCTCTTCTATATCAAAGTGAGTATGGAACTCGCCCCAGTCCTTTATTCTTTCCTCAGGACCTCTGTCCCGGGGCAGCTGTCTGTCAAATTCCAAAAATCCCGTAGGCTTACCCATTTACAACACTTCCTTCCGGTCTTGGTACTATTGTGGAGCCGCTTACTGTGATAAATGCGTCAAGAAGAGCATCCTCATCACTTAAGCCCGCTGCCTTAGCCCTGTCTATTTCCTCTATCATTTCCTTATATGCCTTAGGTATTACCTTGACAAAATTGTGTACCTCGGTATCGAAGCTGTCAAGGAGATATTTACCTCTTGCAGAATTTGTATACTTAACGTGCTTTTCTATCATTGCCTTAAGCTCTGCGATATCCTTGTCATCGGACATTTCCTCAATGAGTATAAGCTCCTTGTTGCACCGTGATTCAAAATCTCCGCCGTCATTGTATACATAGGCAACTCCTCCGGACATACCTGCGCCGAAGTTCCTTCCTGTCTTGCCGAGAATAGCTACACGGCCTCCCGTCATATATTCGCAGCCGTGCTGACCTATACCCTCTATAACTGCGCTTATGCCTGAATTTCTTACGCAAAAGCGTTCGCCCGCCATACCGTTGATATATGCCTCGCCGCTTACGGCGCCGTAAAAGGCTACGTTTCCTATTATAACATTATCCTCAGGGGTAAACTTGCTTTCCTCGGGAGGCACAACTATTATCTTTCCTCCCGAAAGTCCCTTGCCTATATAGTCGTTGGCATCGCCCTCAAGGCGCATTGTAACGCCGTGGGTCTGGAAAGCGCCGAAACTCTGTCCCGCGCTGCCCTTGAAGGTAAGATTTACAGTGTCCTCCTTAAGTCCGTCTACACCGTATTTCTTAGTTATTTCGCTTGAAAGTATAGTACCGCAAACTCTGTCTATGTTAGTTATCTCCATAGATGCATTTATCCTCTTGCCCGTCTGTATGGCAGGAGTACAAAGTCTTACAAGGGCATTTACGTCAAGGCACTTTTCAAGCTCATGATCCTGCTTTACATTAAAGTATCTCTCGCTGTCGTTAGAGCATATCTTAGGCTGATACAGTATGCTTGTAAGGTCTACCTCCTTGGCCTTCCAGTGGTTCAGCTTTTTAGGTGTAAGCTTTTCAACATGGCCTATCATTTCATTTATTGTCTTGACGCCTATCTTAGCCATCCATTCTCTCAGGTCCTGTGCTATAAAGCGCATAAAGTTTTCTACATATTCGGGCTTTCCTGTGAACTTGGCTCTCAGAGCGGGGTTCTGCGTAGCAACACCTACGGGACAGGTATCCAGATTACATACACGCATCATAACGCAGCCCATTGTAATAAGGGGACCTGTGGCAAAGCCAAATTCCTCTGCGCCTAAAAGGCAGGCAACGGCTACGTCACGTCCCGTCAGGAGCTTGCCGTCTGTTTCTATTACTACTCTGTTTCTCAGGTTGTTCATAAGAAGCGCCTGGTGAGTTTCCGCAACGCCTAACTCCCAGGGCAGACCTGCGTGTCTTACACTTGTTCTGGGCGCTGCGCCTGTACCGCCGTCATAGCCGCTTACAAGTATTACATCGGCACGACCCTTTGCAACGCCTACGGCTATAGTGCCTACGCCTGCCTCAGATACAAGCTTAACGCTTATCCTTGCATCTCTGTTGGCATTTTTAAGGTCATGTATAAGCTGGGCAAGGTCTTCAATGGAATATATATCATGGTGAGGCGGAGGTGATATAAGCCCTACGCCGGGAGTTGAATTTCTGGCCTTGGCTATCCAGGGATATACCTTCTTACCGGGCAGGTGTCCGCCCTCGCCGGGCTTTGCGCCCTGCGCCATTTTTATCTGTATCTCAACTGCATTTTGCAAATAGTGTATAGTCACACCAAAGCGGCCTGATGCCACCTGCTTTATGGCAGAGCGCCTGAGATCGCCGTTTTCATCGGGAGTAAATCTCTCTGCCTCCTCGCCGCCTTCACCGCTGTTTGACTTGCCGCCCAGTCTGTTCATGGCTATAGCCATGCACTCGTGAGCCTCCTTTGAAATAGAGCCGTAGCTCATAGCCCCTGTCTTAAAACGCTTGACTATAGACTCAACAGGCTCTACCTCGTCAATGTTGATAGGCTTATCCACCTGTCTTATATCCAGAAGTCCTCTTATTGTGCAAAGCTGTTGGCTCGTGTCGTTCTGCAGCTTTGTATACTCCTTGAAAAGCTTGTAGTCACCTTCACGGCATGCCTTCTGCAGCAAATATATTGACTTGGGATTGAACATATGGTACTCGCCGTTTCTTCTCCACTTATAGTCGCCGCCCGGCTCAAGAGCCTCTATTTTCTTAAGGGGATCAAAGGCCTTTTCATGGCGCATACGAGCCTCCTTGTCTATATGGGAAAGCTCCAGGCCGCCTATTCTTGTAACTGTACCCGTAAAGAATTTGTTTACAACGGCCTCGCTTATACCCAGAGCCTCAAATATCTGAGCGCCCTGATAGCTCTGTATAGTGGAAATACCCATTTTTGACATTATCTTTACTATACCGTGAGTGACAACATCAATATAGGTCTTTACCGCCTCGTCTGCCGATTTTGTGATATAGCCGTTGTCCGCCATATCCTCAAGGGTCCTGTAGGCAAGATACGGATTTACGGCATTTACACCATAGCCCAGAAGCACTGCAAAGTGGTGTACCTCTCTTGGCTCGCCTGTTTCAAGTACTATGCTGACCTTCATTCTGGTGCCTGTCTTTATAAGGTGGTGATGAAGTCCTGCGCCTGCCAAAAGAGCAGGTATAGGGCATTTGTTCTCGTCAACGCCCTTGTCTGAAAGCACTATAATATTGCACTTGTTGTCTATGGCTATGTCAACTGCCTCAAAGAGATTGTCAAGAGCCGATTCAAGACCGTTCTTTTCCTTTATATTATAGAGCATAGGTATGGTAACTGCCTTGAAGTCCTTCTCGCTTATTGCCTTAAGATCGGACATCTGCTTGTTTGTAAGTATAGGAGTATTGCTCCTTATTCTCTTGCACACCTTAGCCCTGGGTTCGAGCATATTTCTTTCGCCGCCTAAGTATACAAAGGTACTTGTGACTACCTCTTCTCTTATAGCGTCAATAGGCGGATTTGTTACCTGGGCAAAAAGCTGCTTGAAGTAGTTATACAAAAGCTGGGGCTTGTCGGAAAGCACTGCAAGAGGTGTATCGGTACCCATTGCCGCAATAGGGTCAGTTCCGCTTTCTATTATACCCTTTAATGTAGTGTCTATATCCTCCCAGGTATAGCCGAAGGCCTTTTGCTCCGTAAGCAGGTCTATATCGGAATTAAAGTCATTTTCCTTGTTTACAAAGAGGTTTTCAAGCTCTATGAGTCTGTTTATCATTATCTCGCCATAGGGATGCCTGCTTGCCTCCTCCTTTATCTTCTTGACAAGGTCACCCCACTCCATAGGCTTTGCCTTAGCGCTTATGTTGTCTATATTCATAAGGTTTTCCTTTACCCATGTTTCATAAGGGTATTTGGATGCGACAGAAGCCTTTACCTCCTCATCGGATATCATTCTGCCTGCCTTAGTATCTATAAGCAGCATCTTGCCAGGCTCCAGCCTGCCCTTTTTGACTACCTTGCTATCCTCTATATCTATAACGCCTACCTCTGAGGAAAGCACAAGCATATCGTCGCTTGTCACAACATACCTTGAAGGCCTTAAGCCGTTCCTATCCAGTGTGGCGCCTACTACCTCGCCGTCTGTAAAGGCTATGGCAGCGGGACCGTCCCAGGGTTCGCCGCAGGTAGAGTTGTATTCATAGAAGGCTCTCTTTGCAGGGTCCATAGAGGTGTCATTTTCCCAAGGCTCAGGTATTGCCATCATTACTGCCTGGGGCATGGATATGCCCGTAAGCGTAAGCATATGCAGATAATTGTCAAGCATAGCGGAATCGGAGCCGTCCTCGTTTATTACAGGATATATCTTGCTTATATCGTCGCCGAATATATCTGTCTCGAATATCTTCTGACGCGCATTTGTCCAGTTGACATTTCCCCTTATGGTATTTATCTCGCCGTTGTGTATTATATATCTGTTGGGATGAGCTCTCTCCCAGCTGGGGAATGTATTTGTGGAAAAGCGGCTGTGTACAAGAGCAATGGCAGTGGTCATATCCGTGTCCATAAGGTCCAGATAAAATCTTGATACCTGGTCGGGAGTAAGCATACCCTTGTATACTATGGTCTTGGAAGAAAGTGAAGCAAAGTAGAAATAGCTGTCGCGTTCTGTATAATGCTCGTCGTTTCTCTCTCTGTAGCGTATTTCCTTTTCGGCTCTTTTAAGTATTATAAAAAGTCTTCTCTCAAAGGCGATACCGGACTCTACATCATCGGGCTTCTTTATGAATACCTGCTCTATGCGGGGCATAGCCTCTCTTGCAGTCCTGCCTATGCAGTTGGCATATGTAGGCACCTCTCTTATGCCCAGATACTCCATACCCTCTTCTTCAATAATTGCCTTAAGCTTGCTTATACTGTTGAGCCTTGTTTCAAGGTCGGGTGAGAGGAAAAGCATACCTACACCGTAATCTCCTGCCTTTGGCAGTCTTATGCCTTCGTTGTTACAGACCTTTTTCATAAAGGTATGAGGTATCTGTATGAGTATGCCGGCGCCGTCGCCTGTGTCGGGTTCGCTGCCTACACCGCCTCTGTGAGTAAGGTTCTTGAGAATTTCAATAGCGTCATTGATTATCTTGTGAGAGCGCTTGCCCTTTATGTTTACAAGACAGCCTATACCGCAGTTGTCATGCTCAAAGCGCGGGTCGTAAAGTCCCTGCTTTTCAGGTAATCCATTCTGAAACACAATAACCATCCTTTCGTTATATGTTAAATAAAGTTTTTTAAATAGAAAAGGCTTTCATAGACGCACAAAGTCTACGAAAGCCTCATTGCTTGCATATATAATACTACACATTGCAAAAGAATGCAAGTATTTTTTGCAAAAAAATTTATTTATTTAAGAAAAATTCAAAAATACTTAATAAAATTAATTTCAAATGAAATATATCTGTGCTATACTTAATGTAATAAAGCAGTTTTTAAGAGAGGAGTACGATACTATGAACTTATATTCCTTTACACTTTCCACAGGCAGCGAAGGATTTTACAACATCACATCTATGGTGAATGACGCTCTCCAGACCTCTAAAATACAGGAGGGTCTGTGCGTTGTATACACCCCTCACACTACCGCCGCCATAACGATCAACGAAAATGCCGACCCCGATGTTACAAAGGATCTCACCTTTGCTCTGCAAAAAACCTGCCCCGACAGACCCGAATTCCGCCATATGGAAGGCAACTCCGCCGCTCACCTCAAGTCCTCCCTCGTAGGCTGCAATGAAACTATCATTGTAGACAAGGGCAGACTTCTTCTCGGCATATGGCAGGGCATATACTTCTGCGAATTCGACGGCCCCCGAACACGCAAATTCTACGTAAAGCTCATTTCCTCGTGACCTGGTCACGGGAAAATCGGTATTTTTAAAATAATACCAAAAGTACGCTAGGGAGATGACTATAAATGCCTTTATTTTTTGCAGTACCTGTCATAATTGCAGTCTTGGCTTATTTCATAAGCAAAAAGATAGGCTCAAGAGCAAATGTGAAAAAATGTATCGGTATGACCGTATGCTCCTTTGTATGGGCAGGTATGGTGTACCAATTCGTAAATATTGCCCGCTACATCGACAGCAGCGGAGAAGCAATAAGCAGCGTCCTGGGAACAGGCGGCCTGTATTTGGCATGGATAAGTTTAATACTTTTTTCCATTTATTTGATAATTCTGTTTATAGATTTTTTCCAGTGACCTGGTCACGGGAAAAAGGAGGAAAATATTGTTGTAGACTTGGAAGGCAATGTTTTAAGCGGCAGTTTTCCCAAAAACAAATTAAAACTACTTTTGGCTTGGATAGAAATTCACCATGAAGAATTACTTGCAGATTGGAAACTTCTTTCCGCAGGTGACGGATATTTTAAAATTGAACCGCTAAAATAATCATCAAGGAGCTGATATTATGAATTATCCAAAAGTCGTAGATGTTAAACCGGTCGATAATTGCCGTCTTTATATAACATTTGAGACCGGAGAAAATAAAATATTTGATGTAAAACCTTATATAAAAGGGGAATGGTTCGGCAAACTTCGTGATCCCGATACCTTTAATACGGTAAGACCATGCGGAAATACTGTTGAATGGGCAGACGGACAGGATATAGCTCCCCACGAGCTATATGAATTATCCGAGGCTGTAATAAATATATAGCTTAAGCGAAGTGTAAACATTATCGGCTTTACCTATGCTATGCAGCAAAAAGGAGGGAGAATATGCCGTTTATAATAGTGCGACAGGACATTACAAAAATGAAAACGGATGCTATAGTAAATGCTGCCAACACTCAGCTTGCTATGGGCGGCGGAGTATGTGGCGCCATATTCAGGGCGGCAGGGGCAGACAGGCTCCAAGCTGCCTGCAACAAGGCTGCGCCTATAAAGACGGGGGATGCTGCCATTACCCCGGGCTTTGATCTTCCCGCAAGGTATGTGATACATACCGCAGGACCCGTTTACTCTCCCCAAAATAGTGCTCTGTGCGAAAAGCTTCTTTACTCCGCTTATACTAGCTCTCTTGCCCTGGCTTTGGAGTATGACTGCAAGAGTATTGCTTTTCCTCTTATTTCATCGGGAATATACGGCTATCCCAAGGCGGAGGCTCTGCGCATAGCCACCTCTGCAATAAAAGACTTTCTTGCTCTCCACGATATGGACATATATCTTGCCGTATTTGACAAGGCAGCCTTTTCTGCAAGCAGTAAGCTGCTTGGCGAAATAGAAAGCTACATAGATGAAAACTATGTGGATGAACACACCGCCGTAAGAAGGCAGCTGCTTGATATCGAAAGAAGAAGTATGAACATCGCGTCCTCGGCGCCTTCATACAGTGGGGCTTACGAGGACAATCTTGACAGTATTCTGGAAAATATGGATGAGCCCTTTAACGCTGCACTTCTGCGCCTTATAGATGAAAAGGGAAAGACAGACCCTGAGGTATACAAAAAGGCAAATATAGACAGAAAGCTGTTTTCCAAAATAAGAAACGGAAAGGGGTACACTCCCAGCAAACGCACTGTTCTGGCTCTGGCAGTTGCCCTGGAGCTTAGCCTTGAAGAGACAGACGCTCTTCTGGAAAAGGCGGGCTATGCTCTTTCCCACAGCCGCAAGTTTGATGTGATAATAGAATACTTTATTATAAATAAAAAATATGACATATATGAGATAAACGAAGTGCTTTTCCAATACGATCAGCCTCTTCTTTGTCCCTAAAATAATGTCGCCTGCAAAGCGACCATATAGACAGCCTTCTGTGATATTATCAAAGCACAATAAATCACGGGAGGTTTTTATTATGAAGAAAAATTTGACTGAGCTGGTATTCATACTGGACAAAAGCGGCTCTATGAGCGGGCTTGAAAAGGACACTATAGGCGGATTTAATTCTATGCTTGAAAAACAGAAGGCGCTTGAGGGAAAATGTAATATAACGACGGTGCTTTTTGACAACAACTACGAGCTGCTGCACGACCGCATCGATATACGCGGAATAAAGCCCATTACGGAAAGAGAGTACCGTGTGGGCGGCTCAACGGCGCTGCTCGATGCCATAGGCAGGACAATACATAAAATTTCGGGGGTGCAGAAAAACACTGCCGAGGACTATCGCGCCAATAAGGTAATGTTTGTCATAATAACAGACGGCGAAGAAAATTCAAGCCGTGAATATTCTGCGGAGAAGGTAAAGAAAATGATAGAGCTTGAGAAAAGCAAGTACGGTTGGGAATTTATATTCCTTGGCGCCAATATCGACGCTGTGGAAACTGCGGAAAGCTTCGGTATTTCAGCAGACAGGGCCGTGGACTATGTGGCAGACAGCGAGGGTACAGAGCTTAACTTCAGAATGATGAGCGAGGCGGCAGCAGCCTATCGCGGAAAAGGTATCGTGCCGAATGCCGCCCTTGATGCCATACGCAAAAATGCTGAAAAAAGAAAAAAGCGCCAATAAATATCCATTGATTTGATATTGCGGCAGTTGCTCGACCCTTCCACCAACCTTCGGTTGGTCCCCCTCCCCTTGCGAAGGGGAGGCTATGCACCGGAAAGCTGTGGCAATAGCTTAGGTATTGCTTTTTCTAAGTAAATAAGGGATTTTACAAAGCACAAACCTAAAGCTCCCCTAATCAGGGGAGCTGTCAGCCGCGGCAAGAGCTTATATAAAAATAGCTGTAAGCGGGGCTGACTGAGAGGTCGAACCTATTCATGTAAACACAAATTTAAAGCAACTACCCCTCTATTCATCCGTAGTTTACCGAGGCAAATTATTCCCTTGTGGCTGCCGCCTCACGCATAAGATTTTTCTCGGCGGCGGAAAGCATAAGCTTTATTCTATTGACCTGGTTTACCTCACTGGCGCCAGGATCGTAGTCTATGGCAACTATATTGCTGTTTTTATTTCTTCTCTTAAGCTCCTTTATAACACCCTTGCCCGTAACGTGATTGGGAAGGCAGGCAAAGGGCTGAGTACATATATTATTGGGTACGCCGCTATGGATAAGCTCAACAAGCTCGGCAGTAAGGAACCAGCCCTCTCCTGTCTGATTGCACAGGCTCACTATGTCCTTAGCCATTTCCCCAAGCTCTGCAATATCGCAGGGCGCATCAAAACGCTTGCTTTCCTTAAGAGCGTCGCTCATACACCGTCTGTAGCCCTCTATGAATTTAATTCCCGCTGAGGTCACAACCGTAGTGCTGTGCTTCATACCGAAGTATTTTTCCTTGAATTCCGCATTGTAAAGACCATATGTAAAGAAGTTGATCAGATCGGGAACAACTGCCTCTGCGCCTTCGTTTTCAAGAAGAGTGACTATATCGTTATTGGCAGTGGGGTGGAATTTTACAAGTATCTCGCCTACTACTCCCACCTTCGGCTTGACTATTGTTTCGTCCAAAGGCAACTCGTCAAAATCCTTTACTATAGCTCTTACATTTTTCTTGAATTCCTTGTAGCTTCTTCTCTTTACAGCCTCCTTGCATATGGCATTCCACTTTTCATACAGTGCATTGGCAGAACCCTTTACCTTTTCATAGGGTCTTACCTTATAAAGCACTCTCATGAACAGATCGCCATACAGCACAGCCTGTAAAAGACCTATGGCAAGCTTAGGAGTTACTTTAAAGCCGGGGTTCTTTTCAAGTCCGCCTGCGCTTACGGAAATAACGGGGATATGCTCCATACCCGCCTTTTTAAGAGCTCGCCTTATAAAACCGATATAGTTGGTAGCCCTGCAGCCGCCGCCTGTCTGACTTATCATAAGGGAAACATTGTCAAGATCGTATTTGCCCGACTGCAGCGCCTTAAAAAGCTGTCCTACAGTAATAAGGGCAGGATAGCAGGCATCATTGTTTACATATTTAAGACCTATATCTATACAATCCTTGTCTATGGCAGGCATAAGCTCTATATTGTAGCCGCAGTTCTCCATAGCCGACTTGGCAATGTCAAAATGTATAGGCGACATCTGAGGCATAAGTATAGTATGGTTCTTCTTCATTTCCTTTGTAAAGAGTACTCTTTCTTTATTCTTCAGAGGCTCGTGAGGTCTGAAGCCCTTGCTGCGTCTTTCCTCAAGAGCCGCAAAAAGAGAACGTATCCTTATCCTGACAGGACCCAGATTGTTTACCTCATCTATCTTAAGAACAGTATATATCTTGCCTGCTGCGGCAAGTATATCGTGTACCTCGTCTGTAGTGACCGCGTCAAGACCGCAGCCAAAGCTGTTTAGCTGAACAAGCTCTATATTCTCCTGTTCCCTTACAAAGCTTGCGGCAGCATACAATCTTGAGTGATAAGCCCACTGATCCCTTACGTTAAGGGGTCTTGGTACCTTGTCCATACCCAGGTGCGCCACACTATCCTCCGTAAGCACGGCTACACCGTAGCTTACTATCATTTCGGGTATACCGTGGTTTATTTCCGGATCGGTGTGATAGGGACGTCCTGCTATGACGATACCCGTCATTTCGTTTTCTTTAATATATTCAAGGGTTTCCTCACCCTTTCTGCGCATATCCTCTTTATAGGACATAAGCTCCTTCCAGCCTGCTCTTGCCGCCTTTTCTACCTCGGCTTTGTCTATTTCGGGAAATTCCTCCTGCAAACGTCTTACAAGAACATCCTCTCTGCCTAAGGAGAAGAAAGGATTTCTGAAATCTATATTTTTTTCTCTTATATCCTCTACATTGTTCTTTATATTCTCAGGGTAGCTTGTAACTATAGGACAGTTATAATGGTTGTCCGCAGCAGCTATTTCCTTTGTTTCGTAGGCAACACAGGGATAGAATATGAACTTAACGCCGTCATCTATAAGGCTCTTTATGTGGCCGTGTACTATCTTGGCAGGATAGCAGGCGGATTCACTGGGAATAGACTCTATACCCTGCTCATATACACCTCTGCTGCTCTTGGGACTTAGCTTTACGCTGTAGCCCAGCTTAGTAAAGAAGGTGAACCACAGAGGATAATCCTCATACATATTAAGCACACGGGGTATGCCTACAACACCTCTTTTAGCCGCTGATTCGGGCAAGGGCTCATAGTTGAAAAGCCTTTCGTACTTGTATTCAAAGAGGTTAGGCACACAGCCTCTTGATGCCTCCTTGCCAAGTCCTCTTTCACAGCGGTTGCCCGATACAAAACGTCTGCCGCCGCTGAATTTATTTATAGTCAGAAGACAGTTGTTTCCGCAGCCCTTACAGCGTGTAAAGCTTGTAGTTATCTCAAGGTCCTCAAGCTTGTCTGATGTAAGGAGAGTGGAGCTTTCGCCCTCGGTATATTTCTCCTTGGCTATAACGGCAGCACCGAAGGCGCCCATAATACCGCTTATATCGGGACGTACCGCATCTCTTTCCGAAATTATCTCAAAGCTTCTCAAAACCGCCTCGTTATAGAAGGTACCGCCCTGTACAACTATATGCTCGCCCATATCGGTGGGGTCGGTTATCTTTATAACCTTCTGCAAAGCGTTCTTTATAACGGAATATGCCAGACCCGCTGAAATATCGGCTACCTCGGCGCCCTCCTTCTGAGCCTGCTTTACTCTTGAATTCATAAATACTGTACACCGTGAGCCTAAGTCAATAGGGCTTTCGGCAAAAAGCGCTCCTCTTGCAAAGGCCTGTACACTAAGGCCAAGGCTCTTTGCAAAGGTCTCTATAAAGGAACCGCAGCCTGCCGAACATGCCTCATTCAGAAGTACGCTGTCTATAACTCCGTCCTTTATCCTTATACACTTCATATCCTGACCGCCTATGTCAAGTATGAAATCCACATCGGGTTCAAAGAAAGCCGCAGCCTTATAGTGTGCAACCGTTTCTATCTCGCCTAAGTCCACCATAAGAGCCTCTTTTATAAGACCCTCGCCGTAGCCTGTAACACAGGCCTTCTTTATCTCGACTCCCTCTGGCAGAAGCTTGTATATCTGCTTAAGGGCATTTATGACCATTCTTAAGGGGCTGCCTTCATTGCCTGCATAGAAGGAATAGAGAAGGTCGCCCTCCTCGCCTATAAGGGCTAATTTGGACGTAGTGGAGCCTGCGTCTATGCCTAAGTATACATTACCCCTGTAGCTGTCCAGATCGCCTTTTTTGACCTTTGCCTTGTCATGCCTTTCCTTAAAGGCTTTGTACTCTTCCTCGTTTGAGAAAAGAGGTGCAAGCCTATTTATTTCCATAGTAAGATGCTTTTCGCCCTTTAAATTGGCAATAAGCCTGTCAAAGTCAAATATATTTTCATTATTCTCCGAAGTAAGAGCCGAACCCATAGCCGCAAAGAGATGAGAATCCTCTACCTCTATTACCTCGTCGTCTCTCAGATCAAGCACATCAATAAATCTTGCCTTAAGCTCCGTAAGGAAGTGCAGAGGACCGCCCAGAAAAGCAACTCTGCCCTTTATGGGCTTACCGCAGGCAAGACCGCTTATGGTCTGGTTTACAACAGCCTGAAATATTGATACCGCCAGATCGGACTTTGCGGCGCCTTCGTTTATAAGGGGCTGTATATCGCTCTTGGCAAAAACACCGCAGCGCGCAGCTATAGGGTAAATAACGCTGTAGCTCTTGGCATACTCGTTAAGCCCCGTAGCGTCTGTCTGGAGAAGTGAAGCCATCTGGTCTATAAACGAGCCTGTACCTCCTGCGCAGATACCGTTCATTCTCTGCTCTATACCGCCTCTGAAATATATTATCTTGGCATCCTCGCCGCCTATCTCTATTGCAACATCCGTCTGCGGCGCCTTGAAATCTATGGCATTGCTTACCGCAACTACCTCCTGTATAAAGGGTATGCCTATCCACTCGGATATGGACAGACCGCCGCTGCCTGTTATCATAGCCGTAAACTCTATGTTGCCTGCGGCAGCCTTGGCGTCCTCAATAAGCCCCAGCAGGGTTTCCTGTATATTGGAACGGTGCCTTCTGTAATCCTTGAATATTATATTGTTGTTTTCATCTAATACCACAAGCTTGATAGTTGTTGAGCCTATATCAATACCTGCCTTATATTTACTCATAGCAAGAACTCCTTCTGAATAATATAACTTATCTGAAGATAAAAATGGAACTTGTTCCGATTTTTATCGAAGATAAGTTACCGACACGTCAGTGA
>CANQBJ010000028.1 GCA_947589665.1 uncultured Clostridia bacterium | reverse complement strand
CTCCTTTATGTCATTTGCAAATAAACGGAATTGTCTGCATATATCCTTCTGCTTAAAACTATTATAATCGCATAATGCGGTAAGCCAACAAATCAGATCATCAAAGGAAATACATTGTATCAAATCAGGAGCAAGAGTGCCAATGCTTGTTTCGGACGGTTTATGCCCGTTTGGAGTTAAATAGTATATTTTTCCTTCTTTATTTTTAAAATAGTTGTTATAATAATCCGAAAGCTGGAGATCTCTGTCCTTTGCGCCTATCTTTACCTCAATAGGGTATACATCATATCCATTATGTATCACTATATCGACTCGTCGCCCGCTTTGAGTATGCTCTTCCAGCTCTATCCAATATGCTTCAGGTCTTATTACCTTTATTCCAAGAACATATTTAAAAAATAGCTCCAATGGCAATCTGCCTGCTCCGTGTGATCCCTCGGGATTTAACAGCTCTCCTACAAATCGGCAAAAATATGTTTCTCTGCGCTCGATCCCCAATATTTTAAATATATTGAAGTCATTATTGGCATTAAAATCATAGTTAGAAATTCCTTTTATGTGATCAAGCAGGTCGTCTATATTATTATTGTCCATTGCTCAATCCTCCCCATTTTCTTGAAATTTTCCGCATAGTTGATATAACCCCTTCCGCTTAGCCCGACAAAGGCAATGCTATATTATCTCAGCGCCTTGCTTAAGCTGTCGGATATGCCGCGAGGTCCCCTTACTGCAAAAATACCGTACCTTTCCTTTAGCACATCAAATGTAAATTGCTTAGGGTCATAGTGTTTTTGCAGTTTTATTTTCATAATTCTGCTCATGTGTATATCTTCATCATTGTAGCTGAAGGGTATATCTGTTTTAATGACCTTGCATTTATAGAGTATTGCCGATACCGGAGCGCCAACATATATGAACACCGTGTCGTTCAGCTTTATACCCTTTCCCTGTTTCCAGTTTATCTCTTTTGACTTGGAAAAGGCTGCCTGTATATCGTAGTATTTGGGGTTTGCAGGTATAAGCCATTCCTTAGGCGGACGTATTCTGCGTATGGTTTCCTTTGACGCTGTGGCAATATAGCTTTCATCCAGCCATTTGCATATTTCTTCATACTCGACTGTACCGTCAAGCAATATTGATATCCAGTTTCCCCTGCTGATATGATAGCCGCGGAAAAATCCCTTCTGCTGCACCAGTATGTCTGCAATAAAGGGATCGCTCATCTTTACGTTGAGGATATCTGTTATCTCTTCGCTGTCCATACCAAGCTTGTTTGCGGGTATATCCATAATAAGCGCAAACCATTTTCTGTTGTCACCGTGACGGAATACGGCATAGTTGGGATATCGCATCCACAGATATTCCGGCGTTGAGCTATATTTTTTATTCACATAAGCAAACAGCTTTTCTTTAAGGGATGTCATAGGTATCTCCTCGTTTCATCGTTTTACAAAGCGGATTACTTTTCGTTATCGGGCTTCATTTTTATTGTGGGATAGGACTTGTTTATCTTTTCATAGCAAGGGCAGTCCCCTGCGTGGTCATTTATTATGCCGCAGGCCTGGAGATGGGAATAAACGGTAATGGGACCTATGAATTTGAACCCCCGTCTTTTAAGCTCCTTGCTTATTTCGGCAGAAAGACCGTTGCTGACGGGTATATTCCCGTCAGCATGTCCTTCGTACAGAATTGTTTTTCCGTCGGTATAGCTCCACAAAAAATTACAGAAGCTGCCGAACTCCTGCCGTATTTTACGATAGCATAGGGCATTGTTGATAACAGCAAGGACCTTGCGCTCGGATCTCAGCATACCCTCTGTGTTCAGTATTCTCCTGACGTCCGTTTCGTCATAGTCGGCAATTTTATCATAGTCAAAATTTTCAAAACACTGGCGAAAAATTTCCCTCTTTTTAAGCATAAGGCTCCAGCTAAGTCCACATTGCAGACATTCCAATGTCAGATGCTCAAACATCTGACGGTCGTCGTTATGCACGGGAATACCCCATTCGCAGTCGTGATAAAGAAGGTCTGCTTTACTTTTTTTTGCCCAATCACAATGTCCCATATTTTTTTCCTCCCCGATGTATTTAAGGATGATTTTACTTTTTCAGCTTAAGACCGTCTTTAAAGGCTTCTCCTACTCTTTCTGTTACCTTGTAGTATCCGTGTGTATAGGGATCGAAGGCAATGGCATTTACCAATGACATATCGATCCTTCCGTTTACAATAACGCTGTCCTTTGCAGTGACATTGGTTACCTTGCCTATAACACCGCAGCCGTATTCACCGCCCTGATACTCTATGAACTTACATTCCAGACATATGGGAAATTCGTTTATAACGGGAGCGTCAACGGTTTCGGCTTTGCTTGAGGTAAGAGAGCTGCGGGCAAATTTATCGGAAACATCGTTGCCGGACTCCACGCCGAAATAGTCTGCCTCTGCTATATGAGCGGCATCGGCAATACTTACGGTAAAGGCACCTCTTGCCTTGATATTTTCTACGGTTTTATGGGTCTCGGTCAGGTTAAGGACTACATTGCCTCTTTCCTGCATAGTACCCCATGCGGCATTCATAACATTTACGTTGCCGTCCTCATTGTAAGTTGCTACCATAAGGACAGGCATAGGGAATATACCTTCTGTTATATTGAGCTTTGTTCTCATAAAATTACCTCTTTTCATTAATTTATAGGGAATAATATCCATATATATGATTATAACAAATCCCGTAAGAAATTCAAGTACTGTTTGGTATGTGCCGATACGATGGCAGTTTGGAATTTTCGGGTGGAAATAATACGGTAAAACCTATTGAAAATTTTGTGGTTTTTATTGATTTTACAGATTTTTTGCACAAATAGATATACAAATCTATAGCTTTATACTGTTGACAAATCAAAGGATATGAAGTAATATAGGCTTGATAGTTTATATCTGTCTGTTTATACGGTATATGTAAATAGGGCAGATAATTTTAAGCGCTAAGCTATATAAATCAGGAGGGAAAATATGAAAAAATTAAACAGGATAGCTGCTGCTTTTATGACGGCAGCCATATTGATGACTTCATCGGTAATAGCCGATACGACAGGGATAGATGATGTCTACAGCGGAGATAAGGGCTATTATGAAACTGACGGAGAAAATACGGGTGTTTCCGAACCTCGTCTGTCACAGTCAGGTACGGTTACGGTATTCCATACAAATGACGTACACGGCAGCTTTATAGGGTCAGATTCCGTAATAGGCGTGGATAAAATAGCCGCCTTAAAAAACAGTGTTGACAACTCAATACTGGTGGACGGCGGAGATGCCACCCAGGGTATAGCTCTTGCTACTCTTTCAAAGGGCGAGGATGTTATAAGACTTATGAATGCCGCAGGCTATGATGTTATGGCTGCGGGAAATCACGAATTTGACAACGGCACAGACCAACTGAAAAAGCTTGCGGATATGGCGGACTTCCCCATTATTTCAGCAAATACATACTATGAAGGAAAGCCCTTCTTTGAAACGGCGGATTCAGACGGCAGAAGCATTATCATAGATAAAAACGGTGTGAAGGTAGGTATATTTGCTCTTACCACCTGTAATACAGCCTCATCTACCAATACCAACGGTATAAAGGGAGTTGAATTCAGGGACGAAGTGGAGACGGCAAAGGAAGAGACACAGTACCTTGACGAACAGGGCGCCGATGTTATACTGGCTATTACTCATATGGGTATAATCAAGACCGAAAGCGACTGCACAAGCTATGAACTGGCAGAGGCAATGGCAGGCACTGAGCTTGACGCTATTATAGACGGTCACAGCCATTCCGTAGTAAACGAGAATATAGGCGATATCCTTGTTGCTCAGACAGGTACAGGCGGTGTAAATCTGGGCAGAATGGATATAACCATAGACGAAAGCGGAGAAGTGGACATAAAGGAAACAATGCTTACGGCTGAGGACCTTAAGGACGTGGAGCCCGATGCCGACGTTGCGGAAAAAATAGAAGAAATAAATGAAAAGCAGTCAGAAATGCTTTTACAGGTAATAGGCAAGACGGAAGGCACCCTTTGGGGCGGCTCTATCAATCAGATCGCCGAGGCAAGAGTAGGCGAGACCAACTTTGGCAGCCTTATTGCCGACAGTATCATATATAACACAAAAGAAAATCTTACCGAGGAATACAGATCACTTCCCGTTGTATCTCTGGAAAACGGCGGCGGATTCCGTGCGTCTGTGCCTAACGGTACTATAACCAAAGGCAGTATCATAAATGTACTGCCCTTTGCAAATACTGTTATATTTAAAGAGGTAGACCCCTCTGTACTGTATGAGGTCATGGAGGCATCCGTATCCTCTGTATCTTCACAGGATAAGGAAACGGGCTTTATGAATGCAGCCTATTCAGGCAGCTTTATGCAGATAGGCGGAATGCGGCTTGAGTATGATCCCAACGGTAAAGAGGGCAGCAAGGTCGTTGCCATATATCTTGACGGCAGCGCCGAACCTCTTGACAGAAATGATAAGAATACAAATATAATACTTGCATCAAATGATTATGTTGCAGGTACGGGAGTTCTGGGAGATATCCCTGAGCTTGGCGAAGGAAACGGTCTTATGGAAACTGTTATGGACTACATAGCATACATTACCGATAACGGCACAAAGCCTGTTGAAATGCCTGTTGTTACAGGCAGGATAAAGACTGTCGGCGACTATGTGCCAAAGGATTATACAGCCCATGTCAGAGTACAGAAAAAAGACGGCACTCCCGAAGAAACAGGCAAAAAAATAAATATCTATATTGACGGCGTTAAGACAGACGCTGTTGTAGGTGAGGACGGTGTGCTTGAATTTACCGTTTCTGACGGACCTCACAGTGTAAAGCTGTTTGAAAGCCAGCCGGAAGTATATGTAAACAATTACAGCGGTGCAGGCGTTATAGAGTCCTTCGGCACTTGGAACGCAGGATATCCCGTTTTACAGTCCGATTATGAAAATATAGAGGATGTGACAAATACATCTACGGAAACAAGTGAAACGACCACTGAAAGCACTGTAAGCACTACAAGTGAAAGCGCTCCCGAAGAAACTACGGCAGCCTCATTCTCTTCCGGAGGCGGCAAAAGAAGTTCAGGCTCAGGAAAGACTGCTATAGTCAATACTACAAAGCCGGAGAAAGCCGATACAGATACGGAGAAAAAGACGGAAACCGTCGTATATCCCCAGGTAAAGGTCACTATAGGCAAGAACACTGTGGATATAGACAATACTTTATATGAAATAGACGGAAAGGCTTATATACAGGGTTCCAGCAGTTCTACTATGGTGCCGCTCAGATTTGTTTCCCTTGCCCTTATGGGAGCAGATGTAAATAATGCAGATGCAAGCGGTATCATACAGTGGAAGGCAGATACCAAGACCGCAGTAATAGTGGCGGGAAACAGCAGTATAAGCTTTACGGCAGGCAGTCCCTATATGTCCGTTAACGGTAAGACAGTGCTTATGGAAAACGACGCTTGTGCAGAGATAAAGGACGAGCGTATGTATATACCGTTCAGGGCTCTGGGAGATGCTTTAGGCATTGCGGTAAGCTGGGATGCCGAAACCGGAACGGCTGTATACAGCGCAAAATGATATGGATGAGTATGTTGAGTTAAATTTTTGTTTATAGCAATAGGTTCGACCTCTCAGTCAGCCCCGTTCAAATATATCTTTATTCAAGTTTATTGACGTGGGCTGACAGCTCCCCTTGCGAAGGGGAGCTTTAGGTGGGTGCCTTTCAAAGTTGCTTAAATAGTTTAAAAAGCGATAATTTTGCATATATCACAGCCTTTGCGATGTATAACCTCCCCTAGCGTTAGCGTCGGAGGGGAGGGGGACCATGCGTAGCATGGTGGAAGGGTCGCCTTACCAATATAAACACAAATTCACCAAAATCAAAAAGTAACAGTTATAATAGTTTACTTTTTAATTCTTAGCTTGACGTCCCGTCGGGGGAATATATGGATAGGGGATCAAATGATCCCCCAAGTCCTTTGGGACGGTAAAAGGAGATGTTTTTATGGAAAACAATATAAGTGCAAAGGCTGCCCTTGAAAAATTAAAGTTGGGAAATGCCGCCTATATATCTGCCGACAAAAGTCTTGTGGATGTAAGCCATGAGCGAAGAAGGTATACGGTGGAAAATGGTCAGAGTCCCTTTGCGGTCATAGTTTCCTGCTCCGATTCAAGGGTGATACCCGAAAGCATATTCAGCGCAGGTATAGGCGATCTGTTTGTTATCCGTGTTGCAGGCAATGTAATGGACTCTCATCAGCTTGGCTCCATAGAGTACGCAGCCGAGCATTTAGGCATAAAGCTTGTAGTCGTATTGGGTCATACACACTGCGGCGCCGTAGACGCTGCCATTAAACACGATCCCCAAGGCTATGTGAAGTTTATTACGGACGAGATATGCAGTGCCATAGGCGGCGAAAAGGACGAATACAAGGCGTGCTGTCTTAATGTCCGCAACAGTGTTAAAATAATAGAGAACAGCTTTGAAATACAAAGGGAAGAAAGTGAACACGGCTTAAAGGTAGTAGGCGCTGTATATCATCTTGAGGACGGAAGAGTGGAATTTGATATATAAAAATTGTTGTGAACACTTAAGAGACTTTATTTGCGTTTTGCGGCTGAATATATGTGTTTCATTGAGGGAAAAATAATATGCCGATATTAAGTTAATTGTATTTTATGGTGTACTTTTGTCGCAAAATGTATTATAATAAAAATAATTATAAAAAAAGATAAGGAGAAAATACTATGGGATTGATCAAAGCAGGAACAGGCGCATTAGGCGGTGAGTTGGCGGATCAATGGAAGGAATATATCTATTGTGACGCTATGGACGGCGATACCCTTATGCAGAAGGGCGTTAAAAAGACCGATGCAAGAAGTTCAAATACAAAGGGCAGCGATAACATTATTACAAATGGCAGCAGAATAGCCGTAAACGAGGGACAGGTAATGCTCATTGTCGAAAACGGCAAGGTCGTGGATTTTACATCGGAGGCAGGAGCATATACCTACAATACAAGTACAGAGCCTTCACTTTTTGACACAGGCTTTCAGGGGCTTAAGGACAGCTTCAAACAGGTGGGCAAGAGATTTGCCTACGGCGGACAGCCTGAGAACGACCAGAGAGTTTACTTCATAAATTCAAAGGAAATTATGAACAATAAGGTAGGTATTGGCGATGTTCCTTTCAGGGACAGCGAGTTCGGTTTTACCGTGAAGATACATGGCTATGGCAATTATTCCTATAGAATAAGCGACCCTATTATGTTCTATACAAACGTATGCGCCAATGTAACGGACAGCTTCAAAAAGTCTGCCATTGACGAGCAGCTTAAGGCGGAGGTACAGGCATCACTTCAGCCAGCCCTTGGCAAAATAGCTTTAAAGGGCATAGCCTACGACCAGCTTCCCCTTTATACAAAGGAAATAGCTCAGGAGCTGAATACGGAGCTTTCCGATGACTGGACAAAGCTCAGAGGAATATCCGTGGTTTCCGTTGCCTTTGCCTCAATCACCGTAGACAAGGAAAGTGCAGACAAGATAGCTCAGTTCCAGGAGTCAAGAGTTTATACCAATACCCAGATGATGGGCGCAAGGTTAGGCTCTGCTCAGGCATCTGCTATGGAAAAGGCTGCCGAAAATCCCAACGGGGCTATGGGCGGCTTTGTAGGTATGGGTATGGCTATGAACGCAGGCGGTACCAATGCTGCGCAGATGTTTGCTATGGGCGGCGGTGCATCTCAGCAGCCTGCTCCCAACGGCTGGACCTGTGAATGTGGTGCGCAGAATACGGGAAAATTCTGTTCCGAGTGCGGCAAGCCAAAGCCTCAGTCTGACAAGTGGGTATGCCAATGTGGTGCCGAAAATACAGGCAAATTCTGCTCGGAGTGTGGCAAACCCAGACAATAAGGAGGTAAATGCCTATGGCTAGGAAATTGCTGTTTCTTATACTTGTTGTTTTTACGGTAGCTGTCTTTCCGCTTACTTCGGCGGCAGATTTGGGAAATTTCAATAATTACAGTTCCGATTCCGGTGGAGGCGGCTGGAGCAGCAGTTCTTCGGACTGGGGCGGCGGCTATGGCGGTTATGGCGGCGGTTACGGCAGCGGCTATGGTTACGGCTACGGTAATGTAGGTACATCCGGCGAAGGTGTGAGTGTTTTTGATATAGTGACCGCTGTTCTTATATTTATAGCCATTATAATAGTTGTAAGCAAGGGTGTTAAAGCAAAAAAGGGCATAATAGATACAGATACTGTCCGTCAGGGCTATAATGTTTTTGTGTCTGACTATACTATGGATATTGTTGCCGAAATACACAAGACAGACCCCGATTTTTCTTATGAAAAATTCATAGGCTGGGTAAAGGAGGTATTTATTACTCTCCAAAAGGCATGGAGCGACAGGGATTTTGAAAAGTGCAGACCCTTTGAAAAGGAAGAGCTTTATGCTCAGCATACCGCTCAGATACAGGAATACAGGGATAAAGGCTGGATAAACAGACTTGACCGTATAAACGTAAATAAATCTCATCTCTTTAAATATACTAAGGATAGGGAGTATGAATATCTGACGGTTTATATACAGTCCAGAATGTCCGACTATATTATTGATGAAAATACAAGAAATGTTTTAAAGGGCGATCCTTCAAAGGAATACGAAATGAAATATCTCTATACCTTTATAAGAAAGATCGGTGTTCTTACTGACCCTGTAAAGAGCAACAATTCTGTTGTGGCTTGTCCGCATTGCGGCGCTCCCACACAGATCACAAGCGCAGGCAAATGCGAATACTGCGGCTTTATAGTTACAACGGGAGAGTACGATTGGGTGCTTTCTGATATAGAGGCTCTGCACGACGAAACAGGTATCGGTAAAGGCGGAGTTATAGTAAGATAAAAAATGCAGCCCGTAATGGCGGGCAATATTATTCGGTGATGTGAACGGCGCTTTTTTGCAAGCCGTTCACTTCACCAATTTATTTTTTTAGTCGGATTTTACTGCAAGGGAGACACTGCCTTGTCCCCGCACAGTATCCTTGATAATAATTACAGGAGAATATTTTATGAGCAATATAATTCTGATAGGTATGCCCGGAGCAGGCAAAAGCACAATAGGTGTAGTCTTGGCAAAGACTATGGGCTACAGCTTTACGGACAGCGACCTAATTATACAGGAAAAAACAGGCAGACTTCTTCACAGCATAATCGAAGAAGAGGGCGCCGAGGGTTTTAATGCCATAGAGAATAAGGTCAATTCCCAAATATGTACGGACAGGACTGTTATAGCCACAGGGGGCAGCGCCGTATATGGCAAGGAGGCTATGGAGCATTTCAGAAGCATAGGCACTGTAGTGTACCTTAAGCTGGGGTGCAGGGATATAGCAAGGCGTTTAGGCGACCTTAATGAAAGAGGGGTAGTAATAAAGGAAGGTCAGACCTTAGAGGACCTATACAACGAAAGAGTTCCCCTCTACGAAAAATACGCTATGCTTACCATAGACTGTACAAACAGGGAAATAAGAGATATAGTGAAGGAAATAAAAGCAAGACTGCAATAATTTTCGGGGGTCCTGGACCCCCGAAAATCGGTTGTTTTATTTTAGTACTATTTAATACTCTCCGTTATTTTAATAAGCTCGTCTTCAGAAACATTTCCCTTTGTGTGTATGCTTACGGACACACTATCTTCTGTTTCAAAGTCGGCATTTCTGCCGTCGTCTATAATGGTTTTTCTGCCGTTTATAACCCTTTCCTTAAGCTCGCTGTCTGTAGACATCGTAAAGGCAGTCTCGTCATTGAGAAGTCTTTCCATAATGTTTATATCCTTACCATCGCTGTTGGTGTATTCCAAAGTCATATAATAACCGCTTATACTGCCGTCATCGTTCTTGTAGGTATACGCTCTGTTAAATGAAAAGCCCTCTGGAATGTATTTTGGATATTTGATGTCAAACTTAGCCACAGCCTGAGCTTCTTCAATAGTATTCCACTCTGATGTTTCCGCGTCCTTTTCATCTCTTATGTCGGCATTATCTCCCAGAGCCTCGTCAAATATTTCCCTGATCTGCTCCTGCGTAAGAAGATTGCCGTTTTTGTCATACATATTTTTAAAGTCATCGTCCGTAGCCGCAGTAATGACATTGCCGCTCTTATCATAGAGCAGCCCCACTACCTCCTTGGGCAGGTCATGAGGCGCATTTGGGTCTACCTGCACAAACATATTGTGACCTGTGGTAAAGGAACGTATTATCCTTTCAATATGTCCCTCTGCTGCGGCAACACCTGTGCCTACAGCAAGAGCGGCAGCAATACCGATAACGGCTGCTTTCTTCTTAAGACCTCTGTTTTTATGGTTTGATTTTGACATTCTGTATACTTCCTCCTCTGAAACATATTCATTTTCGTAAATGCTGAGATCAATCTCGGCATCGTTTAAATAATCATATTGGTTTTTCATATTTTATCACGACCTTTTCCGACAAACAAACTGCGTAATTTCTTTCGCCCTCTTGAAAGACGGTTATAGATATATCCTGTGGTCCTTTCATGGGAGACTGCTATTTCCTCTATGGGGATATCCAGTATATACCGCTTTCTGAATATCTCTCTGTCTTCGGGAGATAAGCTGCTGAGCAGAGAGTCTATTTCTTCCTCTGTTTCGGCTCTTATAAGCTCGGCTTCAGCCCTCCTGTCGGCAGTATTTTCATTTATTTCACCCTGTATAAGCTCTCTGCAGTACCTTCTTTTGTAGTCAATGGCTCTGTATTTTGCCACTGCGCCTATCCAGTTCTTGAGGGTGCTTTTATCGGGGTCAAATCGGTCTATATTCTGCCATATCTTAAGAAGAACATCGTTTACACAGTCATCCTGCCACATTGAAATATCCTTTAGATGATAATGAACTATGGATATGATAAGCCTGCCGTACAGCCTTACAAGCTCTTCAAAGGCAGCTTCGTTTCCCTTGCTCACAAGCTGCGCAAGCTTTTTGTCGCTTATATCCATATGTTTCACCTGCCTTTTGCTTATCCTGTGAAGTACTTCATTATATATTACGAGTATAAACTATTTTTTCTATCGTTAAAAGAAAAATATTTCAAATACAATATGTACAATAAAAAAAACAACCGATTTTCGGGGGTCCTGGACCCCCGAAAATCGGTTGTTTTTGTTTAGTTCTATCTGTAGCTATCCAGGTCTACGCTGTCCACTATGTTTTTCATTTCCTTTTCGCCGAAGTTATAAAATACCAGTGAGTATTCATAATCTCTTATGTGAGTAGTATATATATTGCTACCTTCCTCGGAAAAGGCATCAAACCTATAGCCTTTTGCCGATGTATAGCTGTCAAGAGTACCGGGATCGATATCGCCTGAGGTTACTGAGGTTTCGCCTTCGTTAAGCTTTTCATAGCCTATAGTTATGCCGAAGTACTTATCTTCATTGCCATATACGATGTACATATCCTTTCTGTTGTCGTTTAATATACAGCCTGATATTTCGTCAATTTCAAGCTCAGGCATAATTCTTGGCAGAGCAGCCTTTATGCCTAATTCCTTTTCAGCGTCCTCTATTGTATCATAGTTTACCGTATCTGCAACGCTCACGTTTCCGTTTTTGATATCCTCATCGGTTATTTCTGTTTTGGCGATATCCTCCAGTTCCTCTTTGTCAATATCACCCTTTCCCGCTACCTGAATATACTTGTTTCCAAAAGCAGCAGAATAGTGTTTCACAAGAACTGTACCACTCACTGCGGCGCAGCTTAATACCACGGCTGCCGCAATAATCCCTGCCTTGCCTATTTTAAATCTCTTCATAGCTTTATTCTCCTTATTCTCTTTGATTATGGAATAAGCAAAGTTTTCGGGCATATCGGGGACGTCGGGAGTAAGCTTGATAAGTCTGTCTATCTCCTCTGTATTTCCCTCGTCAATAGCCTTGTCCAATGCTATTCTCAGTTCTGTATCTTTCATAAAAGAACCTCCTGTTTCATAAGCGCTTACATCTATATATGATCTCTTTTTATGTATTGTAACTAAAATTTTTCTTCCGCCAGCTTTTTGACAAGACTGCGTATCTCTTTTCTCAGCCTTACATAGCGCATACGCAGCGCTGTGTATTCTATACCAAGGTCACGGGCAATTTTGTCCATAGGCAGCCTGTCTATGTAGTAAAGCTTGTAAAGTCTGTATTTTTCTTCGCTTAGCTGAGAGAGTATGTCCGTAACATATTCGTATTCGTTTATAGCGCCGTCTATGGCTTTTTCAATAGTGTTTGCGGTATCGGGAATGTCATATCTCTCATCTTCACGTATTTCATACATTATTCTTTTATAAAGCTTTCTCTTGTACTCCTTTATGATATTTTTGGCAGTCTGAAATATAAAGCCTCCGGGGTTAGGATGCTTTTCGTCAAGCTTTTTATATACGGTCACAAAGGTCTCCTGCACTATATCCGCTGCCGCGTCCTCATCCTTTATGCAAAAGAGGGTGTATCGGAATACATTTTTATAGTACCTACTGCAAAGCCTCTCAAAATATCTGTCCCTCATATATTATCACCTCATATATATATGACAGTTTTAAACCTGTGTAACAAAAAAAGTGCCTTTCGACACTTGGAAATTATTGTTTAGCGACCTCTCAGTCAGCCCCGCTCACAGTTATTTTTATATAAGCTTTTGCCGCGGCTGACAGCTCCCCTTGCGAAGGGGAGCTTTAGGTTTATTCCTTTCAAAGTCGCTTATTTACTTATAAAAACAACAACTAAGCTGCTGCCACTGCCTTGCGGTAAATGACCTCCCCTAGCGTCAGCGTCGGAGGGGAGGGGGACCATGCGCAGCATGGTGGAGAGGTCGAACCTATTCTCATAAACAAAATTTATTATTATAAAGTAAGCAGCCTTTCAAGGTCATCCTTGCTGAAGTCGTAGTCCTTATTACAGAAGTGGCAGTGAAGGCTTGCCTTGCCGTCCTCTTCAATTATTTTGGCGATCTCCTTCTTGCCAATGGCTATAAGCGCCTTTTCGACTCTTTCTCTGGAGCAGTTGCAAACATAGTTTACAGGCACCTTATCCAATATTTTAGGCTGCCATTCGCCTACAAGAACATTTAATATATCCTCGGGGGTCATACCCTTTTCAAGCATGGTAGTTACAGGCTCTACGGTCTTAAGCTTTTCTTCAAGGGCAGTTATTATTTCGTCCTCGGCATCGGGCATCATCTGTATTACAAAGCCTCCTGCCTCCTTTATACTGTAGTCCCTGTCCACAAGCACGCCAAGAGCCACTGCCGACGGGGTCTGCTCGGACTTGGCAAAGTAATAGGTAATATCCTCTGCTATCTCGCCTGAAACGAGAGGTATATTTCCTATATAGGGCTCCTTCATACCGAGGTCCATTATAACTGTAAGCGTACCGAAGCCAAGGGCTGCCTGAACATCCAGCTTGCCGTTTGGCTTAAGGGGCAGGTCTACAATGGGATTATTTACATAGCCCTTTACCTCAGAGAGTGAATTTGACGTAACGGTAAGACCGCCTCCGGGACCGTCGCCTTTTATCTGTATTGTCACAAGGTCCTTTTCGGACTTGAGCATAGAACCCATTATTGCCACAGCGGTAAGAGCTCTGCCTAGGGCGGCAGACATAACAGGGGATGTATTGTGGTATTCAAATGCCTGCTGTACAGTCTGTCTTGTATCCGCCACAAATAGTCTGACGGAGCCGTTGGCGGCAGTTGCTCTTAAAATATAGTCGCTCATATTTATTTCTCCTTTTCTCTTGCTACAAAAAATACTCTCTGACTTCTCTGTGTGGGCTTGTGGAAGGTAAGCTCTTCATATACTGCCTCAAACTTAAGCCCTGCTTTTTCCAGAAGTTCCTTTATCCTGTCAATTTCATAGCCCTTTTCATAGTGAAATTCCTCATGCCGCGTATACAGTCCCGTGTTTTCATCCTTAATGAAAAAGTTAGTGTAAAACTCGTTTATGTTTTCTTCCTCGTCGTAGTAGTTTTCCCAGGTATAGGCAGAGTCCTCCGTTGTTTCGCAGAAACTGTTGCAGCCAAGTATCTCCCTGAATTTATATATGGTATTTATATCGAATACAAAAAGTCCTTTGGGCTCCAGGTAGTTATTTACAAGTCTGAACACGCTGAGCAGGTCTTCCTCCTCTGTGATGTAGTTTATACTGTCGCATAGGGAAACAACTGCATCTACTGTACCATATAGCTCAAATTCCCTCATATCCTGATTGAGATAGAGTATATTAAGTCCGCTGTCCGTTTTTTCCCTTGCCTTTGCAAGCATACTTTCGGATATATCTATACCTATCATATCAAAGCCGTTTTGAGCAAGGCGCTGCGTCATATTTCCTGTGCCGCAGCCAAGCTCCGCTATTATATTCGTATTGTTTACAAGGTCATGCTTTTTGAAAATTTCCTTCAGGTATTCTGTCCAGCGGTCGTAGGGTGTATCCTCCATAAAGGTATCATAGACCTCTGCAAAGCTTTCATATGCTGACATAATTATTCACCTATCTTTTAAATATCCAGAGCTGAAGCACTGCAAGTACCTCTCTTAAATAGCAGGGCAGAAGTGACAGGGGCGCAGTGGACGCGCTGTAGGAGCGTACATTCAGCCCATTTAACTCTGCCAGCTTTCCTGCTCTGTAGGAGTGAAAGTTGTTTGTTATATATACTGCTCTGTAGTCGTCGCCAAGCTTTTCATCCAGTATCTCTTTTGAAAACTTAAAGTTTTCATTGGTAGAGGACGCCTTGTCCTCGATCACTATACTTTCCGCAGGTATTCCCCTTGCCGTCAGATAGTCAAACATCGCCCTTGCCTCTGAAATATCCTCCTGGGGTCCCTGTCCTCCGCTGACTACTATAAGAGCCTTGTTATTGTTATTATAATACTCTATTGCCTTGTCCATACGGCGGACAAGAGAATTTGTGGGAGTTGTACCCTTTACACCGCAGCCCAGTACTATAACTGCCTCCTCCGTGTAGTCTGCCTTGTTAGTATGGGGCAGCACTGAGATCATCACTATCATTACGGCAAAAAATACCGCTGCCAGCATAAGGAATATCTTGCATATCCTTACAACGGCATTATCGGGCACATGAAACCACAATGCCATAGAAACTCCCAGTATAATAGCAAGAAGCTTACCCGATGCAAAATTGGTAATCAAACAGGACAAGAGCATATATATTATAATAAGAATACCTGTTATTGTAACTGCATTTTTCATATAACTCACCTTTATAGCAGTATACAATAATAAAAGCTCAAAGGCAAGTATTTTGTAATATTTGTCATATATTCTTACGTTTTTAAGAGGACAGTGATATTTATGCTTAAGCTTGCTCTTGCGGGAAATCCCAACTGTGGCAAGACAACTCTTTTTAATATTCTTACAAACAGCCGTGAGCATACGGGCAACCGCCCCGGTGTTACGGTAGACGTAAAGGAGGGTATATGCAATATAGGCGATGAGCCTGTTGTAATATCGGACCTGCCCGGCATATATTCGCTATATCCCTATTCCCGTGAGGAAATAATTGCCTGTAGCTATATACTTAATAACAAGCCCGACTGTATAATAGACATTGTGGACGCAGTGAATATAGAGAGGAATATGTATCTCACAACACAGCTTGCCGAAACTGGAGTGCCTGTTGTTATGGCTCTTAATATGATGGACGAGGCAGATAAAAGGGGAGATAGGTTCGACATTGAAAAAATGGAAAGACTTATGAAAATACCTGTCGTACCCATATCGGCTCTTAAGGGCTTGGGCATAGAGGAGCTTGTAAGGAGGGCAGTGAGTACTGCTGCCGTTAGGAAAAGGGGCAAGTATGACCTTAAACTTGAGGAAAATGAGGAAATGTATGAGAAAGCGGCAGACAGAAGATACAGATACATAGAGTACATCGTTTCCCAATGCGTATCAAAAAAGCATATGAAGTCTACACTCAGCGATAGAATAGACCTTGTTGTTACAAACAGACTTCTTGCCTTTCCCATATTTTTTGCCGTTATGTACATAATTTTTTCCGTTACCTTCGGCAGTGTGGGGAAGAGCCTGAGCCACGGTATGGATATTCTTGTAAATGACAGGCTGGCAGGAGCTGTAAAAAATATACTTGCAGCCATAAATACCAATGAATTTATGACCTCTCTTGTTATTGACGGCATTGTAAAGGGCATTGGCATGGTGATTGTGTTCCTGCCTCAGATAGTACTGCTGTTTCTGTTTCTGTCAATACTTGAGGACACGGGCTATATGGCAAGAGTTTCATTTATAACAGACAGGCTTTTAAGAGGCTTTGGACTGTCGGGCAAGAGCTTTGTGCCTATGCTTATGGGATTTGGCTGTTCCGTGCCTGCCATAATGGCAAGCCGTACACTCAGGAGCGAAAAGGAAAGAAAGCTCACAATAATACTTATACCCTTTATGACCTGCGGCGCCAGAATGGCTGTATTTGCCGCCTTTGGCAGCGCCGTTTTCGGAGACAGGGGCTTATGGATAACGGCAGCCCTGTATTCAATAGGCATAGCTGTTGCCCTTATAAGCGGCATTATATTTAAGAATACAGTCCTTAAGGGGGAAGAGGAGGGCTTTATAGCAGAGCTGCCGCCCTACAGACTGCCTTCCCTCAGAAATGTGCTTATAAGCGTGAGCGAAAGGGCAGAGGATTTTATTTCAAAGGTGTTTACCACACTTTTTACAGTATCGATAATTATATGGCTTTTGCAGAGCTTTGATATAAGTCTGCATATGGTAAAGGATAATTCCCGCAGTATATTTGCATATATGGGAAAGGCTGTAGCCCCTGTGTTCATACCCTGCGGCTTCGGTGACTGGAGGAAAGCCGCCGCTCTTATAACAGGCTTGGGCGCAAAGGAGGCGGTCATATCTACTCTTGGCATACTCTATGGCAATACTCCCCTGTCGCTGCATTTCACAGAGGCATCTGCCTTTTCATACCTTGTTTTTATACTTCTGTATATGCCCTGCGCCGCAGCCTTTACCGCTGCATACAAGGAGATGAAAAGCATTAAATGGGCTGTGTTTGCCGCTCTTTATCAGACTGGGACAGCCTGGCTCGTATCTGCGGCTGTGTATCGTATAAGCTCTTTTATTATGAGTTGACAGCTTATGGATATTATGATAAAATGGTTTAAAATAAATAGTGATGGAGTTAAAAGGCCACACAAAGGGGTACACCACCTTGAAAGGGCGTAGGCTTTATTTTAAAGCCGATGGTGCAGTTCTTTGTGTGGTCTTTTATTTTGAAAGGAGCAGCTTATGATAAAAATAAACGGAAAGGACGCTTCGGAGGCAAAGGGAAGTAGCTTAGGTCAATATCTTGATGAGAAGGGCTATAAAAAGACCTATATCGCCGTAGAAGTAAACGGCGCCATACTTCCTAAAACGGAGTATGACAGCTATATAATAAATGATGAGGACATTATAGAGATAGTAAACTTCGTAGGCGGTGGCTGATATGACAAGGAACGACTTTATTAATGCCCTTATAGAGCGCCACGGCAGAGATATATACGAAAGGCTTATATACTCAGAAATTGCCGTAGCGGGCTTAGGCGGTCTTGGTTCAAATGTTGCCCTTGCTCTAGCAAGAGCAGGAGTAGGAGAAATATTTCTTGTGGATTTTGACACAGTGGATATTACAAATCTGAACAGACAGCAGTACAGCATATCAGACCTTGGCAGAGCCAAAACTACAGCCCTTGCGGAAAAAATAAGGGCGGTAAATCCCATAATAAAGATAAGGCATAGAAAAATAAGGGTGACGGAAAATAATGCCCTTGAGATTTTTAAGGACCACAAGCTTGTATGCGAATGCTTTGACAAGGCTGAAAATAAGGCTATGCTTATAAATACCCTGCTTACATCGGATATGGGCTTTACTGTGGTATCGGCATCGGGTATGGCAGGCTATGGCACAGGCAATACCATACAAAGCCGCAGGATAAACGATCACCTGTATATATGCGGCGATATGGTATCGGGCATAGAAAAGGGTATGGGGCTTATGGCTCCCAGAGTGGGCATATGCGCTATGCATCAGGCAAATACCGCATTGAGATTATTATTAGGAGAAAAGGAGATATAAAATGAACGACAAATTGGTGATAGCGGGACATGAATTCAATTCAAGATTTATACTTGGCTCAGGCAAATATTCATTGGAGCTTATAAAGGCTGCAGTGGAAAATGCAGGAGCGGAGATAATAACTCTTGCCTTAAGGAGAGCAAATTCAGACACAGACAATATACTGGACTACATACCGAAGGGAGTTACACTCCTGCCCAATACCTCAGGCGCCAGGAATGCCGAGGAGGCAGTAAGGATAGCAAGGCTTTCAAGAGAGGTGGGCTGCGGAGATTTTGTAAAAATAGAGGTAATACACGACTCCAAGTATCTTCTGCCGGACAATTACGAAACTATAAAGGCTACAGAGATACTTGCAAAGGAAGGCTTTATTGTAATGCCCTATATGTATCCCGACTTAAACGCTGCAAGAGACCTTGTAAATGCAGGCGCGGCAACAATAATGCCTTTAGGTGCGCCTATAGGCTCAAATAAGGGCATATGCACAAAGGACTTTATAAAAATACTTATTGAGGAAATAGACCTGCCCATTATTGTTGACGCAGGCATAGGCAAGCCCTCACAGGCATGCGAGGCTATGGAAATGGGCGCAGCCGCCGTTATGGCAAACACCGCCATTGCTACGGCAGGAGATATACCCGCTATGGCTGAGGCCTTCAAAAAGGCTATTGAGGCAGGCAGGACCGCTTATCTTTCAGGTATGGGCAGAGTTATAGAAAAGGCAAGCGCATCATCACCCTTGACGGGATTTTTACAGGATTAAAGAGGTATAGAAATGGAACAGAAAAGGATCGACCACATGACATATCTTCCGGATATGGAAAATATAGGCTCAGAGATACAGGACAAGGTAATTGAGGCGAGAAAGGGCTATGCCCCCGACAAATATACAGAGGCAGACGTTATGGATGCTTTGAAGAAGGACGTGCTTACGCCCTATGACTTCGGCGCTCTTCTTTCGCCTGCGGCAGGCAAGTTTTTAGAGCAGATGGCGCAGAGGGCTATGGCTGAGACCAGAAAGCACTTCGGCAACAGTATAAATATGTTCACCCCTCTCTATATTGCTAACTATTGTGAAAATTACTGTATTTACTGCGGCTTTAACTGTCACAACAAGATAAACAGGGCAAAGCTCAACGAGGAAGAGATCGAAAAGGAAATGAAAGCTATTGCCGATACGGGACTTGAAGAGGTGCTTATACTTACAGGCGAGAGCAGAAAAATGTCCGATGTAGAGTATATAGGTATGGCTTGTAAGCTGGCAAGCAAGTATTTCAAGGTAGTGGGGCTTGAAGTATATCCCATGAATACAGATGAATACAGATATCTTCATGAGTGCGGCGCAGATTATGTGACTGTGTTCCAGGAAACCTATAATTCAGATAAGTATGAAACTCTTCATTTAGAGGGACACAAGAGGGTATTCCCCTATAGGATAAACGCCCAGGAAAGAGCCATAAGAGGCGGTATGAGAGGCGTAGGCTTTGCCGCTCTGCTGGGACTGGATGATTTCAGGAGAGATGCCTTTGCTACGGGTATTCACGCATATCTTATACAGAAGAAATATCCCCATGCGGATATTGCCTTTTCCTGCCCCAGATTAAGACCTATCATAAATAATGACAAGATAAATCCGAAGGATGTACACGAGCCTCAGCTTTTACAGGTGATATGCGCATACAGGATATTTATGCCCTTTGCAAGCATTACCATATCCACAAGAGAATGCCAGCGTTTCAGGGATAATATCATAAAGATAGCTGCCACAAAGATATCGGCAGGTGTAGACGTAGGCATAGGCGGACACACAGAGGACGGCAGCCATAAGGGTGACGAACAGTTTGAGATATCAGACGGCAGGAATGTGGAAGAGGTCTATAGGGCTATAAAGGAACAGGGTCTGCAGCCTGTAATGAGCGAGTACATATATGTATAAAATAGCAATAACAAACAGAAAACTTACAGAGGACCTGCTTAGGCAGATAGAGATACTTCAAAGATCGGAATATCGTTATATAATACTTAGGGAAAAGGATATGTCACAGCAGGAGTATACTGCCCTTGCCAAAAAGGCTCTTGATATAAGCGATAAGATAATACTTCACACATTCATTGAGACTGCCCTTGAATTGAATTATAGAAAGATACATCTGCCCTTTGACCTGTTTAAGGAAAATATTGACAGTATAGGCGGCTTTGAAATTAAGGGTGTTTCCACTCACAGCCTAAAAGAGGCGGTATACTGCATGGAAAATAAAGCGGACTATATTACATACAGTCATATTTTTGCCACCGACTGTAAAAAGGGTATTGAACCAAAGGGACTTAAGGCTCTTGAAAATGTGTGCAAAAATGTGACCATACCCGTATTTGCCCTTGGCGGCATAAATGAAGAAAATGCCCAAAGCTGCATTGACGTTGGCGCAAGGGGAGTGTGTATGATGTCTGAAGCTATGAAAAGAGTATTGTAAATAAAAAGAAACTGTCCACAGAATATTAAAGGGAATAATCTGCTGCGACAGTTTCTTTTTGGATTTCTGGTAAATTTTTGTTTATGTTAGTAAGGCGACCCTTCCACCATGCTGCGCATGGTCCCCCTCCCCTTGCGACCCTTCCACCAACCTTCGGTTGGTCCCCCTCCCCTTGCGAAGGGGAGGTTATTTACCGCAAAGGCTATGACAGCAGCTTAGTTGTTGTTTTTCTAAGTAAATAAGCGACTTTGAAAGGCACCCACCTAAAGCTCCCCTTCGCAAGGGGAGCTGTCAGCCGCGGCAAAAGCTTATATAAAAATAGCTGTGAGCGGGGCTGACTGAGAGGTCGATACTAACATAAACAAAAATTTATCTTAACAATACCATAAAATAGGGGCTGCAATGTGGCAACCCCTTTACATCATAATATCAAATTACCGATAACGGTCACTATAAAAGCGCATATCCATGCAATGGTACATTGCAGTACCACCATAACTGCCGCCCATTTTCCGCCAAGCTCTCTTTTGACTGAGGCAACGGCAGCCACACAGGGAGTATAGAGCAGGCAGAACACAAGAAGTGCAAAGGCAGCTACGGGAGATACTACAGAGAGAAGTCCGTCTGTAGAGCCAAAAAGCACAGAAAGAGTTGAAACAACGCTTTCCTTAGCCATAAAGCCTGCTATGAGTGATGTGGAAACTCTCCAGTCGCCAAAGCCAAGAGGCTTGAAAACAGGCGCTATAGCTCCCGCTATAACAGCCAGTATGCTTTCCTGTGAGTTGGCAACTACGTTAAGTCTGAAGTCAAAGGTCTGCAAGAACCACACTATTATAGTAGCCACAAATATAACCGTAAAGGCTTTCTGCAGGAAGTCCTTTGCCTTGTCCCAAAGAAGATGGGCTACGTTCTTGGCGCCGGGTATACGGTAGTTAGGCAGTTCCATTACAAAGGGAACAGCCTCTCCCTTGAAAATAGTACCCTTTGCCAGAAGAGCCATTATTATTCCCACAAAAATGCCTATAAAGTAAAGACATACCATTATAAGTCCGCTGTATTTTGGGAAAAAGGCTGCCGTAAAAAATCCGTATATAGGCAGCTTTGCAGTACAGCTCATAAAGGGTGTAAGCATAATTGTCATTTTCCTGTCCCTTTCGGAGGGGAGGGTCCTGCTTGCCATAACTCCGGGTACAGTACAGCCGAAGCCTATGAGCATAGGAACTATACTTCTGCCTGAAAGACCTATCTTTCTTAAAAGCTTGTCCATTACAAAGGCAACTCTTGCCATATATCCGCTGTCCTCCAGAAGTGAGAGAAAGAAGAACAGCGTTACTATTATAGGAATAAAGCTCAATACACTGCCTACACCGTTGAAAATACCGTCTATTACAAGGGAACGCAGAACATCGTTTACATGGGCTGATACCAAAAGGGTATCTACGGCATTTGTTACCATTTCAATTACTGCTTCAAGGAGTCCCTGGAGCCATGCCCCTATTACATTGAAGGTAAGCCAGAACACAAGAGCCATTATACCGGCAAAGGCAGGGATAGCAGTATATCTGCCTGTAAGAAGCTTATCTGCCTTTCTGCTCCTTTCATGCTCCTTGCTCTCTCTTGGCTTTACGACGGCGGCATCGCATACCTTATGTATAAATGAAAATCGCATATCGGCTATAGCTGCCACTCTGTCAAGACCTCTTTCGTCCTCCATCTGCGCAATTATATCCTCTACAAACTGTTTTTCCTTGTCTGAAAGCTTAAGAGCCTCAAGTACTCTTTCATCTCCCTCGATAAGCTTGTTTGCCGCAAATCTGACAGGGATATCCGCTGCCTTGGCATGATCCTCTATAAGGTGCATTATGCCGTGTATACACCTGTGAACGGCGCCTCCGTTGTCGTCCTTGTCGCAGAAGTCCTTTACCACGGAGCATTCCTGATATTTGGCAACGTGGAGAGCGTGTCTTACAAGCTCGGCAACGCCTTCGTTTTTGTTGGCAGCAATAGGCACAACAGGTATACCAAGCATAGCCTCCATTTCATTTATGTGTATGGAACCGCCGTTGCCCCTTACCTCGTCCATCATATTAAGGGCAAGCACCATAGGTATATCCAGCTCCATAAGCTGCATCGTAAGATAGAGATTTCTTTCTATATTAGTGGCATCCACTATGTTTATGATGCCTCTGGGCTTTTCGCTTATTATAAACTGACGGGATACTATTTCCTCGCTGCTGTAGGGAGAAAGGGAATATATACCCGGCAGGTCTGTTACAAGGGTGTCGGGATGTCCCTTTATAGCGCCGCTTTTCTTGTCTACCGTGACTCCCGGGAAATTTCCGACATGCTGATTTGAGCCTGTGAGCTGATTGAAAAGAGTGGTCTTTCCGCAGTTCTGATTTCCCGCAAGGGCAAAGGTCAGCAGCGTACCCTCAGGCAGAGGGTCCTCGCCTTCCTTTTCGTGATACTTACCGCTTTCACCAAGTCCAGGATGGGGCTTTTTCACACGGAGAGCCTTTTTGTCAACGCTTTTTTCCTTCTCCTTTACAAGAGAGACGTCTATGTCTATCTTTGCCGCGTCGTCAAGGCGCAGGGTCAGTTCATAGCCGTGTATCATAAGCTCCATAGGGTCGCCCATAGGCGCATACTTTACAAGGGTTACCTCTTCGCCTGGTATAACACCCATATCCAGAAAGTGCTGTCTTAATGAGCCTTCGCCGCCTACAGCCGTTATTACGGCAGTTTTTCCTATATCAAGTTCCTTAAGTGTCATAAAATTAGTCCCTTCTTATTCTTGAATATATACAATTTTATGCTAAGTAAAGATACTTGTCAATATATTAAGACAAATTTCGCCGTATCATTTCGCCTATAATGTCCTGTAATATAAGTAAAACTTAATAAAAATTTAAAAAATTTCTAATTAATGGTTGACTAGAGCCAAAAAATTGTGTATAATTTTGTAGTGTGTAAAAAAGGGGGAGACCTAATTACACAGGATTGATGTAACCGGAGGGAGGGAAGAAACAATGTCTGAGGTCAGAGTAAAAGAAAATGAATCATTGGATAGCGCTCTTCGTCGTTTTAAGAGAAACTGTGCAAAGGCAGGTATCATGGGCGAGGTAAGAAAGAGAGAGCACTATGATAAGCCCAGTGTAAAGCGTAAGAAGAAGTCTGAGGCTGCAAGAAAGCGTAAGTACAACTAATACTTTGCAAAGGATAGTGATCATATGTCATTGAAGAAACAGCTTCTGGATGACTTCAAGCAGGCAATGAAAGAAAAGGACACTGTCAGAAAGGAAGCAGTCCAGAGTATTCGTGCCGGTGTGCTGCAGATAGAAAAGGACAACCATATTGAAGAGCTTGACGATGAAGGCGTCATCGGTGTTATTTCTAAGGAAATAAAGAAAATCGATGATGTTATGCCCGATTTTATAAGGGCCGAGCGCCAGGATCTGATAGATGTTGCCAACAGGAAACTTGAACTTCTCAAGGCTTATCTTCCCGAGCAGTTATCTGAGGAGTCAATTACCGAGATAGTTTCAGATGCCATTAAGGAAACGGGCGCTGCCTCTGTCAGGGATATGGGCAAGGTAATGGGTGCCGTATCAGCCAAGACAAAGGGACGTGCCGATAACAAAAAGGTAAGTGAAATTGTCAGAAAAATGCTTATGCAGCTTTGATTTTGTACCTAAGGATGGGTCAGCGCCCATCCTTTGTGTTTGCTTATCAAAAGATAAGCGTGAAAAGAATATATAAATTGGAGGAAACAAAAATGAAAAAGAAATTATGTATGTTACTTGCTTTAGCTATGACTGTTGCAGCAGTTATCATTCCTGTACAGGCAGCAGACGGCGACGGCGCAGCTAAGCTTGTTGCAGCCGATACTGCAGTATCAGGCTCAGCCGTTACTGTTATAGTATCAGGCGCAGCTATAGAGAGCGACCAGCCTGCCGTTATAGTAAACGACAGAACTATGGTACCTTTCAGAGTAATAGCTGAGGCTCTTGACTGTGATGTTGACTGGAAGGCAGATACAAAGACTGTTGTTATGGAAAAGGACGGTCTTACAGCATCTATGACTATAGGCGAGCCTAAGTTAGTTTACAACGACGGCGATACAGAATATACCGTAGACATCGACACACCCGCAACTATTATCAACAGCAGAACTATGGTACCTGTAAGATTTCTTTCAGAGTACTTTGGCTTTGAAGTAGAGTGGGATGCAGCTACAAGAACTGTTACAGTAAATGCCGCTAAGACAGAGGAAACTACTGTTGAGGCAACTACTGAGGAGACTACCGAGGCTGACGAGGCAACTACAGAAGCTGACGAGGAAGCAACAGAGGAAACGACCGAGGAAGTTACTGCAGAAGATACTACAGCTGAGGCAACTACAGAGGCAGAATAAACTGTAAAATATTACTTATAATAAGAAGGTATTCGGTATGCGGATGCCTTCTTATTTTTATAGAAAAATATATAAAATTTACCACAAAATGTGTTGACTTTATTGTAATATGGTGTTAAAATATCTTTTGTGTGCGTAGAATACAGGTGAACTATGCCAATTTTACGATTTTTACACAGTACAGATTATATTATTCATTAAGGAGGTGCAGTAAATGCCAACATTTAATCAGTTAGTAAGAAAGGGCAGACAGACAAAGGTCACTAAGTCTACAGCCCCTGCTTTGCAGAAGGGTCTTAATACTCTTAAAAAGAGACAGACAGATGTAAACTCTCCTCAGAAGAGAGGCGTATGTACATCAGTTAAGACTGCTACACCCAAGAAGCCTAACTCAGCGCTCAGAAAGATCGCCAGAGTTCGTCTTTCTAACGGTATCGAAGTTACAGCATATATCCCCGGCGAAGGTCACAACCTTCAGGAGCATAGTGTTGTGCTTTTAAGAGGCGGCAGAGTTAGGGATGTTCCCGGTGTGCGTTACCACATCATAAGAGGAACTCTGGATACAGCCGGTGTTGCCGACAGAAAGCAGGCTCGTTCAAAGTACGGCGCAAAGCGCCCCAAGAAATAATAAAATATTTCTTTGTTTTAATTAATGCCTCGTACATTAATGATGTGATCTGTTACTGTTAGATGGATCATTAGTAGTGCAGGGCATGTATAGCAGCCGATAGTTGTATCGGGCTGCAAGTACCGTTGATTTAATAAGATTATGATTAAGGAGGGAAGAATCGTGCCAAGAAAAGGTCATGTTTCAAAAAGAGAAGTACTGCCTGAT
>CANQBJ010000027.1 GCA_947589665.1 uncultured Clostridia bacterium | reverse complement strand
TTGCAATGCCAGTTGCTTTCTATTATACCAAAGGAGGCTTACTTTTGATACTCATCGCTTAAGCTTTTTTAAACTCCCCGGACTATCCGGGGGTTTTCTTTTAACAAAAATAGGCTGCCCATTGAGGCAGCCTATAATTATTTTAGTATTTTGTTATTTCGTTAGGAACATCGTTAAACAACAATTTTCCACCCTTATCAATAGTTCTGAAACCGCTTATCACCATAACATCATCGGATTTAATTTCTGTAATATGAATATATGGTGTATTATATATCTTTTTCATAAAATCTCCTCCTTAATGCTATTCTGCAACATATCTTACTGCATTAGAAACAATTTCTTCTTGATATGAGCCTTGAACATCTTCAATAATTCCATCATAAAGGGCATGAGCCTGAAGCTTTACTGTTTCAGTCGGGATTGTAGCTTCTCCATTAGGTTCATTCTTGAAAACCGCTGTAAATGATACTGTACCGTCAGGATCTTTTGTAAGATTTATCATCTGATTTTCATCGTCATCAGCACCGCCAAGCCATACGGCAAGGTTCTGTTCTGTCTGTCCTGTAGTTCCACATATCCATATCTGATATACCTCAAAGGCATCTCCATTGAATTTGTTGAACTTGCCCTTTACAGTTACCTCGTTCCCATTTTTCTGAGGTGTTTCAAGTGTAAGAGAAGGAGTTGTATAATATGCGCCGTCGCCGGATACGATCTCAATACTTCTTATATCAGTATTTTCGGCAGGGTCTATGATATCATCGGGTTCTCCGTTGGATGTCCCCTTATTATAAGGCATTACATATACCGCATAGGTCTTTTCCGTGTCGTCGCCCGTAACATTGCATACAATACTTTCGCCTACATTACCTGTTACAGTACCTGAAGAAATAATACTGAACCTTGCATCGCCCTCCTGAGTTTCATCATATTCGCCGAAGAATATTTCTCTTGAGGATGTAGAGCCACTTGATGCAGCTGTTATATTCAAATTAAAATCACCTGAATACTTAAATGTGATAAAGCCGCAGCTTTCTATTGAAGCAGGTACGGTGTTTATATTATCAGAGTTATAAGCGTTAGGATATAATTTTTTGTGCACATCAGCTCCAAGCCTTATTCTCTGGGAATTTTCTATACCGTAATGATTTTCAGCGCTTACCTCATTGTTTAAAACATTGGCTTTGGTAACGGATGTTGTTATTATAGACTCGGGATCGGGATATGGCAGTGTAGTTGAAGGAGTCATCTCTACAGGCTGTGCCCAGTAAAGAGGAGTTTCAGCCGCAGCGCTGTCCTCGGTTACAACTATGTCATATATACTGAAGGAACCGTCTTTACAGAATATATGATATGTGCCTGCCTCAGCAAGATCTACGGTTGACTTACGCACAACGCTTACTTCCTTGCCTTCAAAGGTCGCCTTAGTAGATCCCGCACATAAACCTGTCTGAATAACAGCACCCTCTTCGCTACCGTCCTCCTTAGCAATTGTCAGAGACCTGTTTGCTGCATCTGCGGCAGTAGAACCGTTTATTGCATATATATCCACAACAGCATGTCCTGATGTAGTAAAGGCAACATTTCTTCTTGTAATATCGCCCTGACCGCTTGTCTTAAGTCGGAGCTTATACTGCTGACTTGCATTTTCAATATGTGTTACCACATTTGTTGCCTGATCATATATATAGCTTCTGGGATTGCCGTCTATTGTCATAGCATTGCCGCCTGTTACAACAGTAAAGTAATCGCCTGTACCAAGATATGTATCCCTCTGCATTACCTGACCTACCGTAATGCCTGCTCTGAGTTCATATGTAACAGAAGCCGAAGCCATAACTGAGCTTATACCCACAGCCATAGCCATTGTTGATACAAACACAACTATTTTAGCCAAAAGTTTCTTCATGGTTTTATCCTCCTTTATATACTATCCTAACATATATAATAGCATAATTATTCATTACATTCAAGTAATTTACATTAAAATTTAGTGAATATTACTCTTCTGTATCAAGTATTTCCGCCGTTCTTTCCTCATCCAGTGTTGAAACTGCCTTAAGCTTTCTCTGTATAGCCCTTGTCCTTGTTCCCACAAGCTTTTCAAGGTCGTCACTGGCGCCCTCAAGCTTCTTGTGAGTATCTGCAAGTACCTTTTCAAACCTGTCAAATTCCGTCTTTACGGCAGACAGCACCTCCCATACCTCTGAACTCCTCTTCTGTATGGCAAGGGTCTTAAAGCCCATTTGCAGGGAATTGAGCATAGCCGCCATTGTGCTTGGTCCCGCTATGTTTATCTTATAATCTCTCTGCAGTCTTTCCACAAGTCCCCTGTTTACAACCTCGGCATAAAGTCCTTCAAAGGGCAGGAACATTATGGCAAATTCCGTAGTGTAAGGTGGCTCTATATATTTTGTGCTTATATCCTTAGCCTCTGAAAGTATTGTCCTTTCAAGAGCCTTTGCGCATATCTCTATTTTTGCCTTATCGCCCTCGTTATAGGCGTCGGCAAGGGCTGAATATGTATCGCCGGGGAATTTGGAATCTATAGGCAGCCATACTGTGCTGTCTTTACCGGGCAGCTTTACGGCAAACTCAACTACCTCTCTGGAATTTGGCTTTACTGCCACATTTTCCTCATACTGATCGGTGGAAAGTATTTCGCTCAATATGGCGCCCAGCTGTATTTCCCCTACTATTCCCCTTGTCTTGACATTTGAAAGTATCTTCTTAAGATCGCCTACACCGCTTGCAAGATTTTTCATTTCTCCCAAGCCCTCATACACCTGTTTGAGCCTGTCGCTTACAAGCTTAAAGGACTGATCCATTTTGTCCTCAAGGGTCTTTTGAAGCTTTTCGTCTACTATGCCTCTCATTTCGTCAAGCCTTTTGTTATTGTCCGTCTGTATGGATGTTAGGCTTTCGGAAACCGTTTTCCTCAGAGTTTCCTGCTGAGTGTTTATGTTCTTGTCAAGTATGGTTATCTTTTCACTTATAAGCTTATTTACAGAATCTTGATTTTTATATATTATATCCGCCATATTTTTGACAGCCGCACTTGTATCCCTCTGTACACGTTCTGCTATGTCGTTGGAATTTAACTTATTTCCCATTACAACATTGACTATTATTGCAGCCAGCACAAGTATAATTATTACAACAAGCAATATCTCAATAAGCATTTTCACTCTCTTCCTTCTTAACTATTTTTACTATACGGCTCGTTCCCAGTCTGTCGGCGCCAAGCTCTATGAATTTTTCGGCATCAGCCAAAGAGCTTATGCCTCCCGCCGCCTTTATTTTCACATTTTTGCCTACATATTTTTTGAATAGTGCTACGTCCTCAAATGTGGCGCCGCCGCTGCCGAAGCCCGTACTGGTCTTAATAAAGTCTGCGCCGCCTGCAGTCACTATCCTGCACATCATTATCTTTTCATCCTCTTCCAGCATACAGGTCTCAACTATTACCTTTAATACTCTGTCCCTGCATATGCTTTTGAGCAAATATATCTCCGAAAGTATCTTATCATAGCGCTTGTCCTTAAGATCCCCTATATTTATGACCATATCTATTTCATCGGCGCCGTCCTTAAGGGCGGTCAGGGTCTCATATGCCTTTACGGAGGATGTGCTGTAGCCGTTGGGAAAGCCTATGACTGTGCATATCTTTACACCGTCCCGAACATATTCCTTTGCCCTCCTTACGAACGAAGGCGGTATACATACGCTTGCAGTATGATATTTAATGCCGTCGTCACATATCTGCCTTATTTCCTCCCATGTCGCCGAGGGAGAAAGCAGCGTATGGTCTACTCTTGAAAGTATTTCCTTTATATCCATATGAATTCTCCTTTTGTCATAAAATACAGCGGTACAGCGCGCACCGCTGTCTTATTAATTTATTTTAGTATGTTTTGCCTGTCCTGTCAAGATATCCTCCAGTATATCGCAGGCGCCTGCGATAATGTCGCAGCAGTCGGGACTTCTCTTAAGACTGCCGCAGTTTATGGAGCCGAATTTTCTGTTAAATCTGTCTGTCATGTCAAGACGGCTGAAGCTTACGTCCTTTCCCACGATCCCTATGACCATAATACAGCCTATAAGTACACTGCACACGCTCCCTATTCCCAGTCCGTTATATATACCCTCACAGCTTTTGCAGCACTCCCTCGGAATATCCAGGCAGTATTCCTCCTCTGCCGCCTTAAGTATACACTGTGAGCAATTACATCCTTTTTTATAATAGCATATTGCCCTTTCCTTTAACATAAAAATACCTCCTCTTACTATTTTATCCCGCAAGAGGAGGTTTGGTTACTTATGTGTTGATTATTTACCTGAAATTGAAGCCTGGTCCTTAAGCACTACGTCGTGGGCGCCGCCCTCTACGATACTTGTAGAAGAAACAAGAGTGATGCGCGCCTTCTGCTGAAGCTCGGGAATGGTAAGAGCGCCGCAGTTACACATAGTGTGCTTTACCTTGGCAAGAGTAACTATAAGATTGTCATGGAGATAGCCTGCATAAGGAACATAGGAGTCTACACCCTCCTCAAAGGAAAGCTTGTTTGCGCCACCCATATCGTAGCGCTGCCAGTTTCTTGCTCTTGCAGAGCCTTCGCCCCAGTATTCCTTCATATAGTTGCCGTTTACCATAACCTTGTTTGTAGGGCTTTCCTCAAATCTTGAGAAATATCTGCCCAGCATACAGAAATCACAGCCCATTGCAAGAGCCAGTGTGATATGGTAATCGTGAACTATACCGCCGTCTGAACATATAGGTATATATATGCCTGTTTCCTTAAAATATTCATCTCTTGCCTCGGCTACCTCTATAACAGCGGTTGCCTGACCTCTGCCTATGCCCTTGGTCTCTCTTGTGATACAGATAGAGCCGCCGCCTATACCTATCTTTATAAAGTCGGCGCCTGCCTCTGCAAGAAAGCGAAAGCCCTCCTTATCGACTACATTTCCTGCGCCTACCTTGACTGTATCGCCGTAATGCTCTCTTATCCAGTCTATAGTCAGCTTCTGCCACTCTGTAAAGCCCTCTGATGAGTCTATACACAGAACATCGGCGCCTGCCTCTACGAGAGCGGGTACTCTGTCGGCATAATCTCTCGTATTGATACCTGCGCCTACTATAAATCTCTTGTGCTTATCAAGAAGCTCCATGGGATTTTCCTTATGGCTGTCGTAGTCCTTTCTGAAAACATATGCCACAAGCCTTTGATTTTCGTCTACTATAGGAAGGGCATTCAGCTTTTTATCCCATATAATATCGTTTGCCTCCTTGAGAGTGATACCTTCATTGGCATATATCATATTTTCAATAGGCGTCATAAACTCAGATACCTTTGTTGCCCTGTCCATACGGCTTATCCTGTAATCTCTGCTTGTAACTATGCCTACAAGCCTGCCGTTTGCCGTACCGTCCTCTGTAACGGCTACTGTTGAATGACCTGTCTTTTCCTTTAAGTCAAGTATATCCTGTAAGGTCTGGTCAGGTCTAATATTTGAGTCGCTCTTAACAAAGCCTGCCTTGTAATTCTTTACCTTTCTTACCATTTCCGCCTGCTGCTCCACAGTCTGTGAGCCGTATATAAATGATATACCGCCCTCCTTTGCCAGAGCTATAGCCATATTGTCGTCTGATACTGACTGCATTATGGCTGATACCAAAGGTATATTCATGGTAAGAGGACAGTCCTCCTGACCTTTTCTGTACTTTACAACAGGTGTGACAAGGCTTGCATTGGCAGGTGTACACTCTGCTGATGAATAGCCGGGTACAAGTAAATATTCGCTGAAGGTATGTGACGGTTCCTTATAATAGTATGCCATTTTTCTTCTCCTTCCAAGTATTCTTCTCTATTTCGTATATTAGAAAATATGATACCACAAAAACTCAGCTTTGCCAAGTGCTTTTTGACAAAATAAGCGAATTTTGTTAAACAAAATCCGCTTATTCCGATAATTGATAATTTTAAGAATTACTATGGTTCTGCCTTAATACCCATAGGTTTTACTTCATAGAATCAACTGAACCCAATACCTTTTCGATCTTGTACTCAACAAGCTCCTGTATCATATCGCGGGCAACGCCTAAGTAGCCTCTTGGGTCAAATGCCTCGGGCTTTTCTACAAAGCTCTTTCTGATACCTGCAGTCATAGCAAGACGGATATCCGTATCCATATTTATCTTACAAACTGCCATACCGCTTGCCTTTCTCAGCATCTCTACAGGGATACCGCTTGCGCCCTTAAGAGCGCCGCCGTACTTATTGCAAAGCTCTATAACAGCAGGGTCTACACTTGATGCGCCGTGTAAAACGATAGGATATTCCTTGAAGCCTGCTGCATCTAACTTCTTGGTGATAACCTCAAGTCTGTCAAAATCAAGCTTAGCCTCGCCCTTAAACTTATATGCGCCATGGCTTGTACCGATAGCAATAGCAAGAGAGTCAACGCCTGTCCTTGTAACAAAGTCAACAGCCTGATCGGGGTCTGTATAGGTAGCGTTTGCCGCGTCTACCTTTACCTCATCCTCAACACCTGCAAGCTTGCCGAGCTCAGCCTCTACAACTACACCGTGAGCATGGGCATAGTCAACTACTTCCTTAGTCTTTGCTACGTTTTCCTCATACTCAAAGTGAGAACCGTCAAACATAACTGAAGTAAAGCCGTTCTCTACACAAACCTTAACTGTATCAAGGTCCGGACCGTGATCCAGGTGAAGGCAAACATCAATACCTGTTTCGTCAACAGCAGCCTTTACCATACCTAAAAGATACTTGGGACCTGCATAATTCAAAGCGCTCTTTGAACACTGGAGAATACAAGCTGAGTTCATCTTGGCTGCGCCTCTGGTAACACCCTGGATGATCTCCATATTGTTGATGTTAAATGCGCCGATCGCATACTTTCCCTCATAAGCCTTCTTGAACATTTCCGTACTGGTAACTAATGCCATAATAAAAATCCTCCTTTTAATTTATAATAATTTAACTAAATTATACCACTTTTGCCACGCAAAAACAATAGGTTAATTTCTTTTTTGCCAAACAAATAATAATTTTCCTCTTTGTAGCATAAATGTAACATATTTTTAATCATAAACCCTTGAAATGTGACAAATAATATAGTATACTTAAATCATCAAAAGTAAATACAGTCTGAAATGTTCGCCAACCCCACTATTTTGAACCTACATTTTTATTACGGGATTTCTATATTGCGCTGCATATGTCAGGCCTCAAGCTAATTCCCTTTGGGCAGAGGAAGACAGATTGCATCGCTGCGATAACCCACCTAGCGTTGCTAGGTGTCAAAATACCGGGAACGGCATTTCGGATTTTTTACTAAAGAAGGACTGTCCGAAAGGACAGTCTTATTTTTGTGTCATTATAAATGTAAAAATATCTTCGGGCTTATCGGCAACGAATATGCAATCGCTCAATACGTTTCTGTCACGAAAGCCCCAGCTACAGCCTATGCAATTCATTCCTGTGTTTTTTGCAGTGTCGATATCCGTTTCGGAATCGCCTATGTAATATGCGTCTTTCTTGTCCGTACTCAGCATAGACAGTGCAAGAAGCACAGGTTCCGGATCGGGCTTTTTCTTCCTTTTACTAAGGTCTGCTCCCACAACGGCATCTATTCTGCTGCCGAATAGCTTATTTACTATATATTTTGCATCATCATCATTTTTATTTGTAACAACGGCAGTTTTTATGCCTGAATTCTTAAGAGCGTCCAAGAGCCGATATACTCCGCTGTAGGCATTTGTTCTTGTACACAAATTCTGCTTATAGAAGCTTCTGTAAGCATTGAATACCTTTTCAAAGTCCTTCTGTCCCTCCTTGGGCAGAGCCCTTTTAATAAGCATATCTGCGCCGTTGCCTACAAATGTCCTTATTTCCTCAACACTTCTTTTGTTATAGCCGAAGTCCTTAAGGGCGCAGTTTACGGAGTATGCTATATCCTCAAGAGAATTTATAAGCGTGCCGTCAAGATCAAATATCACTGCCTTTATCAAAGCTCAATACCCTCCCTTGCCTTTATGCCCCTGTCGTAGGGATGCTTTATTTTCTTTATTTCACTTACATAGTCTGCCTGCTCTGTCCATTTCTGACAGGGAGCTCTTCCCGTAAGCACAAGCTCCTTATCCTTGGGAAAATCGGATATAAATTTATCTGCGATCACCTTATCCACATAATCATAGTTATATGCCGCAGCAATTTCATCCAGTATTACCATATCATAATAAGACACATCTATGTCCTCAAGCATTTTATTGTGTATGGCTTTGATATCGGGAATATTTTTATAGTCAAAGGACCTTGCCTTATCGCAGCGTATCACATCTATTTTATCAATATTCCTAAGTATATTGACCTCGCCCGTATCTGTTCCCTTTAAAAACTGTACAAAGGCGACCCTTTTGCCTCTTCCTGCCGCTCTTATCGCCATACCTACGGCAGAGGTGGTCTTGCCCTTTCCGTCTCCGCATAATATATGAACCATAATTCCTCCTAAAAAACAGGCTTTTGCGTTTTGCAAAAGCCTGCTAAAATTATTTATTTGGCGCTCTTTACATTAAGAGAGAAGTATTCCTCGGCTGTATCGTCCTTATTATCGCCTTCTGCCATAATAGTATACGTTTTCTTGCCGCTCTCTGTCGGTGAGAACTGTATCTCCCAGATATACTTGTCATCCTTTTCTCTTGTAGGAGTTCTGTAGGTAGCTGAAACTTTATCGTCTCTGTATTCTACCCAAAGCTTTTCACAGGAGTTGGACGTAGTAACGGTGAGATATACCATATCTCCTTCGCGTATAGTTTCATCATCGTCAAAGTCAAAGTCAAGTATCTCTATCTTATTATATACATCGCCTGTAACTCTGAACTTAAATCTTTCACCTGGATTGCCGTCCTCATATGGTGTAACATAATAATCGGCATCTATATCGTCTATTTCAAAGGTTGCATTTACTGTTCTTGTTTCTCCTGAGGAAGAGTCGCCAAGGTCTTCTGAATATACCTCGTGGCTTGTGCCTCTTGTTACCCTTACTCTGTCTGTTCCGGATGAACATATGATCCTTACATTCATATCGTCACCCTCGGTAACACTTGAATCCTTCTGCTCTACATTGATAACAACGGGATCGTTCTTATCAAAGGTAAGTCCTTCCAGTCTGAAGTCCTCTGTTACATAGTCCTCATCATCATTGTATGCAACAAGAGTATATTTCTCCTCGCCCTTATGCTTTACGGTAAATGGGAATTCCCAATAGAAGCAGCCGTCAACTCTGCTTGTTTTCATTGAACGTGTAAGACCGTTGCCTCTTGACTCGTCTTCTCTTAAAAGCTCAAGGTAGTCAACGTCCGTAGAAGTCTTGACATATACTATAGCCTCATAGCCCTTGTAGGCAAAGCTGTTGTTTGTCCAGACATCTACTATTTCAAGATCATTATGCTCTTCATCATCTTCGTCATAGTCATCATCTACGTCTACAGTAAGAGTTTCGTATACATCCTCATATTCCTTATCGGCTGAAACATAGAGGTAAACATAGAGCTTTTGCTTGCCCTCCTCTGTCATCTCTACCTTGCCTTCAAAGGTCCTGTTGTCATTGTCGTCCTCTTCGTAATCCTCTATTTCTAACTCACGCTTATTGAAGTCGTTGGTTATCTTCACTTTCTTGATGTCATCCGTAGTCTTTACCTTTATTCTTGCATAGCTGTCTGTCTGTACCTTTGTATTCATTGCCTTGCAGCTTACCATATAGTCTGACTTATAATCTCCGCTGCTTTCTTCATTCTTTGAAGAAGACTTTTCATTTGAGATTATAATGCCTGTTGACTTCATGGCTGATGCTGAGTCTGTATAGGCTGAGGAAGTACCCGGTATAGCCTGTACGTTAAGTATAAGCTGAGCATTGGTATCATTTATACAGTCATGCTCATATATAAATGTCCTTGTACCGTCGCTGTTGTCAGTATATTCAGTGATCTCTCCAAGCTCACTGTCGGAAGTAAGATTCATAAATCTGACCTTTTCCGTTGCTGAATTTGCAACTGCCGTAAATGTGACCTTATCGCCGTTGTTTACAACTGACTTGTCCACAGCAAGGGAGTTGATACTAACGCCTGCAGCTGACGGAGTTGAAGGAGTAACAGTTGTGCTTGAGTTCGTAGTAATATGTACGCTTCTTGTAGGATTATCCCATGTAACGGTAGCGCCTATACTTTCTGCAAGCATTCTGATAGGCATAAGTGTTCTGTTATTCTTATTGATAGACGGAGTGTCAAATCTGACAGCCTCTCCGTTTACATATACTATGGATGAACGCATAGTATGAGAAATAACAATGCCATCCCTGTTGAATGTAAGCGTTTCCGTCTTGGAATTCCAGTCAATAGAAAGTCCAAGCACCTCGCAGGTCTTTCTTACGGGTACATATGTCCTGTTGCTGAATATCTGAGGCCTTGCATCCGTTGTGGGGAAGTCTATAGCCTTTTCGTTAAGATAAACGGTTACATATTCTGTTGCAGCGCTTACACCAATAGGGAAGCACAAGGAAGAAATTATCATTGCTGCCGCAATAAATAAACTCACAACTCTCTTCATAAAATTCACACCTTTCTTTAAATATAACAGGTTTATATTTCCTGCCCCTTATAAAAATAGTATAACAGATAATAGACGATTAATCAAATACCATTATATGACAATTATTACATTTATATTTCAATACCATAGTTTTTCCTGTATTCCTTCATAGCGTCAAGGTATTGCCTGCCCTCGATTGTGCCGTCCTCTATACATTCTATTATGTCATTTACAGTAACAATAGGATATACCTTAATGCCAAATTCATCGTATACCTCCTGTACCGCTGACCTTTCGCCCTTGCCCTTTTCCATTCTATCTACGGAAATGATAACGCAGCTTACATCTACGTCGGCAGCAGCCTTGAGTATAGGAAGTGTCTCTCTTATGGCAGTGCCTGCCGTGATAACATCCTCTATTACAGCGACCTTGTCGCCTGCTTGGAGCTTATGCCCTACTATTACACCGCCTTCGCCGTGATCCTTTGCCTCTTTTCTGTTAAAGCAGTAGTTTACCGATCTTCCTGTAGTGTTGAAAAGAGATATGGCGGCGGCTACGGCAAGGGGTATGCCCTTGTAGGCTGGTCCGAAAAATACATTGGCATCTACGTTGTTTTCCTCTATACACTTGGCATAGAACTCACCTAGCTTTGTAATATGCTCGCCTGTCTTATAGTTGCCCGTGTTTATGAAATAGGGCGCCTTTCTTCCGCTTTTCAGTGTAAATTCGCCGAAAGTGAGAACACCCGCGTCACACATAAATTTTACAAATTCCTTTTTATAGCTCATTATTTGCCTCCTTGTAAATAAATGTCCGCAATAACTTTATTTTATGATACCATAGATGTTACCATATTTCAACTTTTTATTTTAAAAATCATTTGACTACGGACTGTTTAAAAGCTATACTTAAATTAGCAATATAAAAAGGAGCCTATATTATGAATTCCATTAAACTCAACGCAAGAGCAAAAATAAATATAACACTGGATGTGCTGGGCAAAAGAGACGACGGCTATCACGATCTATCTATGATAATGCAGACCATAAATCTTTGCGACAACCTCTACATAAAAAAGACCGATACAGGCATTATAGAAATGAAGTCCAACTTAAGCTGGCTGCCCTGCGATGAGAGAAATCTTGTATACAGAGCGGCGGCTAAAATGAAAGAAAAATATGGTATAGAAGAGGGTATAAGCATAGACCTTTCCAAAAACATACCTGTTGCGGCAGGTATGGCGGGAGGAAGTACGGACTGCGCCGCTGCACTTATAGGCATAAGGAACCTTTTTTCAATAAACGCAGGCAACGATGAGCTTATGGCAATAGGCAAGGAGCTGGGAGCAGATGTACCCTACTGCATATTAAGAGGCACTGCTCTTGCCGAGGGCATAGGCGAGGTCCTTACACCTCTTCCGCCCTTCCCCGACTGTACCGTCCTTGTGGCAAAGCCTCCCATAAATGTGTCTACCGCCACGGTTTTCGGCTCCTTTGATATAAACAACGTGGAAAGGCGTCCCGACAACAAAAAAATGGCAGAGCTTATAAAGGCTAAAGACCTGGAGAGCATATGCCGTAATATGTGCAATGTTCTGGAAAGCGTCACCATCAAAAACTATCCCGTAATAGCCGATATCAAGAAGGAAATGCTTGAAAACGACGCTATAGGCAGTATGATGAGCGGCAGCGGACCTACCGTTTTCGGCTTTTACCGCGACTATAAATCAGCCCTTAAGGGACTTCGCGCCATAAAGAGCAGATTTCACTTTAAGGAAGTGTATATAACTACGGTATTCAATACTACAAGATAAATTTTAGCTGTCCTTGGGGCAGCTATCATTTTACTGTTTTACTGTTGACTTAAAGTGGGCTTTATATTATAAAATAAACACGGGAGGCGATAGCGTGTACAGGCAAAAGATAAATGAAATGCTTGATATAATAAATAACATCATACTTGGCAAGAAGGATACGATAAGGGAGATCACTGCTGCCCTTCTTGCCAACGGACATATACTCCTTGAGGACTATCCCGGTGTAGGCAAGACCACTCTTGCCATAGCCTTTGCGCGGTCTATGGATATAGAGAGCAAAAGAGTGCAGTTTACTCCCGATGTAATGCCTTCTGACCTGACAGGCTTTTCAATATACAGAAGAGATATAGAAAAGTTTGTGTATCAGGAGGGTGCCGTTTTCTGTAATCTTCTCCTTGCCGATGAGATAAACAGGACATCGCCTAAAACACAGTCGGCTCTTCTTGAGGTACAGGAGGAGGGACAGGTAAGCGTTGAAGGCGTTACAAGAAAGGTGCCTGAGCCTTTTTGGGTAATAGCTACGCAAAATCCCTACGGCACAGGTACACAGCGCCTTCCCGTAACTCAAATGGACAGGTTTATTGCCTCTATGTCACTGGGCTATCCCGATGGCAGAAATGAGGTCGAAATTGCAAAAAATGTGACTTGGTATAAAAAAACCGACTCTCTTTCTCCCGTTATAAACAAAGAGATACTTTCACATATAAGAAGGGAAATTGAAAACATATATATTGACGAAAGCGTATGCGAATATATAGTAGAGCTTGTTTCGGCTACAAGGGATAACAAATATCTGGAGCTTGGCTCAAGTCCCAGAGGTACAATCGCCCTTGTAAAGCTGTGTAAAAGCAGCGCATGGCTTGACGGCAGAGAGTATGTAACTCCCAACGATGTGGGAGAGCAGTTTATATATGCCATTAAGCACAGGATAGTCGAAAACAGCAGCGCAAGGCTTGAAGGAATAACGAGAGAAGATATATTAAGAGATATAATGGATAAAACTCCCAGACCCCTTCCCGGAAGGAAATGATATAATGACAGCCTTTTTATATACAGTCATAATGCTTATAACCTTTTATATGGGCGGTGTATACAGGAATACACCGCTTATGGTGCTGTCCTTTGCAGAGGCAGCATTTTTTGTGCTTATGCTGATAACAGCCCTTGCCGCGGTATCGGGTACGGAGCAGCATTTTAAAAAGGATATGAGCTATGCCTACAAGGGCAGTAAATTTACAGTACCCGCAATTGTAATAAACAGACGGCATTTTCCCATAAACAAGGCTGTTGTAGCATACAGATACTTCTATATAAATAAAAAAGAAAACAAGGCAAAAAAAGCTGTTCTTTCAGTTGAACAAAGGTCAGAAAAAACAGTTGACCTAAGCGCTGTGGGAAATTACTGCGGTATACTTAAGGTAAATATATTCAGGAACAGGGCAGGCGATTTTTTCAATATTTTCAGACTTTGGCGCAAAGCGGATGAAAGCGCGGACATTCTTATAATGCCATCTGAGAAACCCCTTAAAATTCAGAAAAGCAGCAATATATACTTCAACGATATTTCCGATAAAACCCATGGCTCGGCAGGAGATTCCCGTGAGATAGATCAGATAAGACCCTACCTCATCGGCGACAATTTCAAAAACATACATTGGAATATATCCGCGCGTACAGACGAGCTTTACTATAAGGAATTTAAGGATACGGGCAGAGAGACTATAAGACTGTTTATAGATATCAGGGAAATAGACAAGACCGATCTTGATAAAACTGATGCCTTTTATGAGCTTTGCTCAGCTGTGATACTGGGACTTCTGGAGAATATGGGAAATGTAGAGGTGTATTGGCAGGACAATGACAGTATCAAGAGCTTTGCTCTGAGCAATAAAGACTCGCTGCAGTCCGTTCTTACAGGCCTTTATTACAGTAAAAGCGGGGAAAAGCCTTACTCTCCCCCTATTGACGGCTGCTTTCTGCTGAACTGCCGTTTGGAGCTGTATTTCGGAGACAGACTTATATATAAATTCAGCAAGGAAAACTATGAGGAAGAAATAATGACAGGCAGCTTTATGCTGTGAGGTTAGTATATGAGCAAAAAAAATTATGATAAGCTTAAAATTAAATATGCCTTTGCTTTTATATTCTATGTAATGGGCGTAATGGGCTTGCTGCGTGGATTTACAGACACCTATAACGGTACGGTAAGGACTGCCGCGCTGCCCATAATACTTATAATATGCCTTTTGGTATTTATTATTGCCCAAAATAAAAAGGCATACTTCATACATATACCTGTACTTGCCTTCTTGTCCGCCGCCTTTTTATATGAAAAGCGGGAAAACCTACTGCCCTATGCAGCAAATGTCATAAGAGGTATAGCAGACCTGAAAAGTCTTGCTCTTTATGATATAACATATCTTGTTATTGCAGTGGGTCTTTTCGCGGCGGAGCTTGCGGCACTTCTGTGCATTGTTACAGACTGCACATGGCTTTATTTTATTGCCATAACCTTCCTCATGTGCTTAACTCCTCTGGTGGGAGCAGGTATTTCACTGTTTTCTGCCGCTCTTATATTCATATCCTTTATTGTTATCCATATATTGAAAAAAAACAAGGGCTGCGCCATGGGCATATGCATATTTTCGCTTATTGTAACGGGCGTGTTTTTTGCCGTGTCACAAAATATAGCTGATAAAAACGAAGAAAAGCTCTACGATATTGCCGATGATGCCGAAAGCCTTATAATAGACAATGCAAATTACTATATTTTCAACAGGATATCCGACTATGACTCAGGGAACGTAAGCAGAGGAAACAATCATCAGTCGGGAAGGGATGTTATGGAGCTGTGGCTGTCGGAGAAGCCCAATGAGGATATGTATTTAAGAGGATTTACAGGCGGAGAATACCTAGGCGGAGAATGGAGGTATGCCGACGAATCGGATTTCTTCACCAAGATATCCTCCGAAAGAGGCTGGAGCAGATGGGGGAACATAGTAGATACCGTATATAAGGAAATATACTACAATGCCAACTCCGCATCAAATCCCTCAGCCCATGTAAGAGGAAGAAGGATAACCATAAATCCCCTTACAGGAAATATAAAGAGCAGGTATTACCCCTATGCAGAGAGATGGGAAAGGCTTACAAGAAAGACAAATATAGCCTATGTATACTCCTATTTTGAGCTTTCGGAACTGAATATAATAAGGGACAGGCTTGTAGGTCAGACTCTGAGGATATATGACGATATGCAGAATAACTATAGCCCCTATGTATATGACACCTATCTAGACTATCCCGAAAAGGGTATGGAAAGGCTTAAGGCTCTTTGTGAAGGCTCCGATGCCGAAGGCATTGATGAAATAACAAAATTTATACAGACTGCGCTGGCTCAAAATGCGGAATACACGCTTAAGCCGGGTATGGCTCCCTTAGACGAGGATATTGTAGATTACTTCCTCTTTGAAAACAAGAGAGGCTACTGCGTTCACTTTGCATCGGCAGCTACGCTTATGTTCCGTATGATGGGCATACCTGCCAGGTATGTAACGGGCTACAAGGTAAACAAGGGACTTTTCTATCCTCTGGAGGACGGCACATATTATGCCGTGATATCGGACAAATATGCTCACGCATGGCCTGAGATATATATTAAAGACAAGGGCTGGGTACCTGTGGAGGTCACGCCTTCCCTTAACAGCATAATAGAATACGACGAAAACAACAGGGAAGAAACAACGGAAACAACTTCATTTCTTTCAGAAAGCACTACGGAAAAAGCAGCGGAGGAAATCACCTACAGCGGAGCAAATCGGGATAAAAGCAGGAAACTGCCCTTTGCTGTACTGCTTATTGTAGCTGCTGTATTTGTTATTGGCAGAAGGATATTTATGCTGAGCAGAATAAAAAGACGCAGCGTAAGAAGATATTTTGCAGATATTTTAGATATGCTCTCTCTGAGCGGAAATAGCTGCACTGGACTTGAAAAGGATATTGTTCAAAGGCTCTCCTCCGCCCTAGCCCATATATCGGAAAAGGACTGGCAAAGGCTTGTGGATATAGTTTACGGCGAGGCCTACGGAAATTCCCGCAGCAGTGCTAAGGACAAAGCCTTTGTACGGGATATCTACTTCAAAACCTCTGAATATGTATATAAAAACGTCAATATATTCAGAAAAGTGTATATGAAGCTTATAAAGGTATGGCTTTAATTGTCAATTTGTGATATAATCATATAAAGAATATACAGGAGAAAAACTATGTACAGCTTTTATATAGACACAGACGACATTAAAACATTTATGAACGAGCTTATCAAAAAGGACACCTTTGACAAATTCGAGGTAAGAGGCTGTGATATCACTACCTTTGTTTCCTTCAGCATAGACTGTCGTCTGAACAGGGATTGGTATGATGAGGAAACGACCCGTTTTTTTTGTAAATGGGGAGAACTCAGACCCTATATATACAATATTATAAAGGGAAGCAAAAAGCCTAAGTCCATGAAAATAGTAATGGCTCTCAACGAAAAAGCGGCTGCCAAGATACACCCTAACGGAAAAGCCTGCTTTATAAACATAGTATTTGAAGAGGAAAGAGTTGCCGTAGTAACAGGCACCGCCCAGATCGAATTCAGCCTTGACAAATCCCTTGACATCGCATGGGAGGATAAGGTTAAGACCTTCTTTAAAAATATCGGCATTACACAGAATACGGTTTAGGGTATATGGAGTTAAATTTTTGTTTATGGGAATAGGTTCGACCTCTCAGTCAGCCCCGTTCACAATTATTTTTGTATAAGCTTTTGCCGCGGCTGACAGCTCCCCTGATTAGGGGAGCCTTAGGTGGGAGCCTGCAAAAGCCCTTATTTACTTAGAAAAAGCAATACCTAATCTACTGTCATAGCTTTCCGGTACACAGCCTCCCCTAACCAGGGGAGGGGGACCGCCGTTAGGCGGTGGAGAGGTCTATTTTATTCAGCTAAACACAAATTTACCAAAAATCAAAAAAACTGTCGCAATAGCTTATTTCATTAAAGCTAAATGCGACAGTTTATTTTAGTACATATCAGCTATGATCTTGTCACACAGATATTCTATATCCGAAAAGCTCTTTGCAGACTGAATACTCATAAACAACTGCTTATAGGTATCAGGAGCCACACTGTAATCATTGCTTTCTGCAGCTTTTGTATCCATCATACCTGTAATGATACCGAAGGGATCGGACTTATCAGAATATGATACATTCCGCAGATATTCGTTTACAATATAATACATTTCGCTTATCATATATACATATTGCTTTTCTGCATCGTTTTGCGCAAGGAAAAGCCAGTTGCCTGCCGTTTTGATATCACCGTCAAGGCTTGACTTTTCCTTTTGCTTATAATAATATCTGTTGCCTATATTCTTGATTATTTCATCGCCTATGCTTTTCTTCAGGTTGTCGCTTACCTTTGTGATATCATACTTATCGTCCAGCAAGCTTCTTTTTATACTACGGGGCTTGTGTACAATTTCTTCGCCCTTTGAATTTTTAAGTGTAACATCTCTCTTTTCTACATACTCGTCATTTTTTACAAGCAGGGTATACTCGCTTTTATCAGGCTTGGAATACGGCTTTTTATCAGCCGCCTTCGTAACCTCGCAAAACATACTGTCCATAGCCAGATATCTGATATCGGAAGTATTGCTCTTAATGTTTTCAGCAGTATATGTATCTGCGGCAAAATCTCTTCCTGCCTTAAAGCAGCCGTTTCTTGAGACATCCAGCTTGGTGATCTGAGCCTCGGGAACAGCGCAGCAGTTCACAAGCTTTATATACCTGCCATTAAGATTAGTGCGCTCCGTATTGAGTTTATTTATCTCATCTACGGCAGCCCAAAAATTACCTGTGGGGATTTTGACAGCATTTATACGATCACGGTTTTTGTAATCGGCAAAATCAACTGTTGTGCAGTATTCAAAATATTCATCGTATAATTGATTATATTCATTAAGCCCGATACCAGTATTAAGAGTAGTGAATTTATCATATTTCTTCATAATATCGGGATAGTTATATTTGTATTCATCCTTTAATGTAAACTTTTCCTTATAGCCTGCTCCTGCTACACCCTCATATATAACGTAATAGCCTATTTCATCAGGGTCATTTGTAAGAAAAACATATTTACCCATAGGGATATCAATACCTATGGTATATACTCCTTCATTATATCTCTTTTTTGCTCCACTGCCCGTTTCCTGAGCAAAGCATAGAGAAGAAGTAAGCATACAGATGGACAAAACTGTCAATGCTATTTTTTTAATCATAGTATTATACCTCCCAAAGAGTAGTTTGTTATATATTAATTTTATAGCATAAAAACTTATTTGTCAATAAAACACATAAATATATGGCATTTATCAATTATTCTCTACTGTAATGATGACACTACATTACCCTCCTTCACTCTGTAGTTCACCGGCAGTGTCAAGACATTCACCGGCAGTGTCAAGACGTATTTTATGTTGACAAATCAAAAAAATAAATATATAATATTCCTTGTGTATTGCTAAAACACTGTAATCACAAGGCAATACGCAAACATATGCGGACATGGCGGAACTGGCAGACGCGCAAGACTTAGAATCTTGTTCCTTGGAGTGGGGGTTCAAGTCCCCCTGTCCGCATTAAAATTTGGCTTAAATGCTAGGGTTTTGGAGCGTTTTAGTTGTTGCCAAAGTTGCCAAAACTGTTGCCAAAATTTTTTGTGTGATTTAGCCAAGCAGAATTCTATTAGTTTGCTCTAATAGTTTCTTTTTTAAGTCGAGTGCAGACACATCATAAGTGTAGTAATTATCGTTTACCTCTGTGGTGTGTCCCAATAATGAGGCGGCTATTGATGTGTTTGCTCCGACGTTTTTAAGGGTTGAATTAATTGTCCTTCTACACGAATGTATGCTTTTTTGGTCTATACCGACTTGGCTGCATTTTTTTCTTATACAGTTAGATATATCTGGTGCCTTAATTCTCCCAGTTGTATCTGAAAAAACAAATTCGCCCTTACAGTTTAAATTGTTTTCTGCCGCTAATACTCTGTTTAGTAAACTAACTAATGGCTCTGTAACAGGGATTTTTCGCTCTTTGCCTGTTTTGGTAGATTCGATGGTATATGTAGTGCCTTTTCCTTTTATTCTATGAGCCTTTTCAGAACATCTGATGGTGATTGTTTCATTGTTTATATCACTCCATCTTAAAGCGGCTATTTCGCCTACCCTACAGCCTGTTAAAATTGCAAACTCTACCGCATAAGGTGTTATATACCAAGGTTTATTTATGTAATCTTGGTGGAATTTTAACAATAATAAATGTATATCGTTTACAGATATAGTTCTTTCATTATCACTTTTATGTTTTGCAGGGGTACAATATTTACTAATAAGCTTTAATTTAGGTTTAACATAGATGTAAGGGTTGTCGTTTATGACTCTGTTGCTTTTAGCGTACTCAAATATCTCTTTTAAGTAGTTACACAGGGTTTTAAACGACCTCAAATAGACTTGTTGTGTTTTGGCTATATTGGTCAGATAAACAATAATATCTATGTCTTGAATTAGAGTTATGTCTTTGGCTTCAAACTCTGTATTTTCAAAGAAACGCTTATAGTCCGTTTTATAACGATATATTGTACTGTCTGACACTATTTGTTCTTTAAATGATAACCATTCTTCGTAACTCTTTTTAAAAGTCACTATTTTATTGCTTTCTTCGGTTTCGTAAAACTGTATAAGATATTCTTCTAATTCCTCCTTAGTTTTTCTTTTGACCTGTTTTCTCTTACCCTCTGCCATAACAAAGGTAATCCATCTATTGTATGTTTTACCGTTTGATTTGACTTGGGTCTGAGTAATATTAAATGGGTGTTCAGCTAAAATTTGTTGTCTTTTCATATCTTCAATTTCTCGCCGTACACTATCAATATTAAGTATACCACAACTTAAAGCCTGATTCAATATATCCATTTTATTTGTTCTTGTATTCAGAAGGTCTTGAATATCTTTATTTTCTTGTATATCTATTACATATCTCTCCTTATACGCAAAGAACAGGGCGGTAAATTTTTTGTATCGATAAAGTCTATGTGTTGGCTTCTGTGATAGTATGTAAAATTTATTCCCTTGATACATATATAATCATTGCTTTTTGAAATAGTGATATGCCTGTCCGATGTTTTGTCCAAAACCTTCTTTAAATGCTCTGTGACCTCTACAGGAATACAAGCAGATGTTAGCTCTGTAAAGCAGTTCCGAGGGAAATATCGGCGGAGCACAGCTGCGCCGTCTAAAGCTTCCATACAGTTATAAACAGTGTTGATATGTATAGTTCGACACATCAAAGGTTTACTTTCATCTTTAGTTGTAAATAATTTCAGGTTATTAAAGGCTTCTGCTATATCTATTTCCGACACGTTCATTATATCGGTAAAATTTCCGTCGGGGTCACATAAAAGTTTTGTGTCTATTGCTAAATTTCTTACCTTTGTAGTTCTGTTCCCCGTTCGTATGATGATATTATTGTCCTCGGTAGATATTGTAATATCAAAAGCCTTTGCCTTCAGTATAGCGTTGATAGTAGTCGTATCAAAGGCTATTGTTCCGCTGCCTTCGTATTCGTCAAGTCTATATCTGTAGGGCATTACAAGATAGTGTGTTGGTGTGCTTATACATATGGATATTTCGGAATTTTCCAATGTAACATATATACGCTTCGTTTCTTCCAATGCACTCTTTTTGTTTATAGCAGGCAGCATTGCCTGTATTATTTCTATAAATGAGTTTGTATTTACTGTGAATTTCATAGTATTTTCCTTTCTGTGCATAAGGTAAACTTTCTGACTTTACCGTCGGAAAGTTTTATTTTTAGTGTAGTTTTAGATTTGTAAGTCGGAAAGCATTGCTTTTAATGTTTCCAGATTGTCAAAATCTGTACTGATATCTGTTGTTTCCTTTCCGAGAGCATAGGCATAGCGTAAAAGTTCTTCCATACGGCTGTAAGATACCGTTATTTTATCGTCGCAGGTCTTGACTGTTCCTCTGTCTACATCTGCGTAAAAGTTTCCCATATCTTCAAACACGGCCTTGTTTTCGTCCTCGGTTATACCTGCGTATTTCATAGTGATTTTTCCGTCACTATGATTGAACATTGCCTGCAACACCGTTGCGGCTCTGCTGTCGTTCTTATGGTTCATTAAGTACCAATAGGCAAAGGTTTTCCGCATTGTGTGAGTGCCGATATTTTCCGTAAAATTGCACTTTACGGCGGCTCTTTTCAGGGTTTTTATGACATTCTGTTTCGTCATATCAAAGACTTTTTCCTCCGGTAATGGGTCAATATTATATTCTGTAAGTACAGATTTATATTTTTCCAGAGCCTGCTTTATATCATCGGTAAGGAAACGAATATTAAATTTTCCCGTTTTCTTTTCTCTTATTATGAGCTTGTCTGTCTGAAGGTCTTTCCACGTCAGCGAGAGTATATCGCTTATACGGAGGCCGAAGTTAAGACCTATGACAAATAACAAATGGTTTCTTAAAGCGGATATTTTCTTATTCATATTGTCGGATTTTTCCGCCTCGTCTAAGAAAAATTTTCTCATAGCCTTTAAGACTTCCAAGTCTCTTATAGGTTCGGCTGTTGAGGCTGTTCCCTTCTTTTTTCCGCTGCCCGGTATTTTCTTTGTGAGAAAAGCAGTTATTTCCGCCGTCTGCGGTTCCATAGCTTTTATTGTATTTCCAAATGTTGTATAAGTTATGTTTGACATATTTTCACCGTCCTTTATAAAAATTTCCGTTCTGATTATATATTCTGCTTTTATTTTTGGCATTTTAAAAGGATCGCCGTTAAGCGATCCTTAAAAGTTAAACTATATATGTTATTGTGTTGAAATGTTCCTTCCATTTTTAAAGATTTGAGGCATTTTGAAAACCGCCTTTCTCTGCAAGTTCCATTATTATATCGGCGGAAGCCTGTATAATATCGTTATATTGATTTATTTCTTCCTCTGTAAAGCCATTTATATTTTCCCACACGCCATCAGGAAGCCAGTATACGGCATTATGGAAGCCGTCTTTGGCGTCGGGCTTTTCCACATATACCCTAACTTTGCTTTCCGCCAATAACTCTGAGTGAGTTATTTCCGTATCGTCAGGCAGAGTCATAAAAGGATACATCATTGTTATTCACTCCTTAATATGATATGGGATAAATTTCCCATACCCTTTCTATCCCTGTAATACTTTAATCAACGCTTCTTGCAAGAGTTTTGAAAAGTTTATATTTTTATCCAATGCGGCGGCATTCAGTCAAGCAGGCAATGTAATTGTTCTACTGACAGAACGGTTGTTTATTCTTTCCCTTACGGGCGGCATAAATATTTCCACCAAAAAAGGGAGGGCGTTTTACTGCGTTCTATATTCTCTATTGACGTGGGTTCGGGTATGGGCTCGCCGTCCTGTTCCATTCCCCATAAATGCAAACCCAAAGCTTCTTTTGCGTTCTTAACAGCTTTTTCCGTGGTGTCTGCGCAGGTGAAGCAGCCGGGCAGATCGGGAAAGTAAACGGAAATTCCGTCATCGGCATATTCCAGTACACCTATATAGGAATAATTGTCCTTCATAGTTATTTCCTCCCTGTGAAATAACAGACTGCAATATATACAGCCTGTTATCCTCGGTGCTATTCCTTTATTCTGTCTATTTCCGTCAGGTTCGTTCCTGATGCTGTGAGTATGATTTTAAGCTCTAAATATCTTTCCTTCATAGCCGCATAGGCTTCCGTGTTCTTTTCCACAAGCAACATATAGCGCTGTATTCTTGAAAACTCTTCTATATTTATTTTCAACATCTCGGTTTCTGTCATAGTATAACCTCCTTATAGGCATATTTTCCGCTAGTTCCTTAATTTAATTTTAACATATAGAACGCGTAAATTCAAGGAAATTTATTTTCCGATAAAACATCAATTTTATTCCATTATACTGATCTCGTTATATTGTATTAACGAGATTTTATTTATAAATTCCAAAAGTCCTGCTTTCGTGTAGGGGTAGTCTGAGGATTTAATACCAAACCTATTATTTGCAGAATAACAATATGTACACCCATCTTCTGCATCGTATTGAAAATCTGTGTGAATTGTTACCGGCATATGATTACACATTATATCTCCTATTACTTTAATGCCGTTTTTATCGATAAAAGATAAGCGAAGGCGATAACTTTCCAAGTCCGAATCTTTCTTTGCTTCTTCTGATAAATTGCAACCCATTTTTATTAATTCTAATATCATAGTTTTACCTCCTTAAAATTTTCCGTTCTGTATTTTATGCTACGACTTCTTTTTCCAAGGTTTCAAGCAGGGCTTCGGGCGTTTTATAAGTGCCTTTCCAGCCCGTTGATTTTAGTGCATTATCTTTTGTCAGTAGTAAATCATCTACTGTATAGTAAAGGATTTTTCCATCCGTTCTGACTTTCTGCGGCTTTAATATATGCAGATAGCCGGCTTGATTGATATACCAGTAAATGATGTATTCCGTGTTCTTATATACCTTATTCGGTATATAAGGAATGTTTTCCGTTACTTTTTTCATTGTCTCGTAGGCTGTGCCTGTGTATTTTCCTAACATATATATACCTCCTCGTATTATATAGTTATAGTGTTTAAAGCCCTGAAGCGTATTTGGTACATATAAGGCTCTTAAATATTATGAGTCTCCCGAAGTAGAAATCACAGAGTATGTACCAAGGGGCGTTAAGGAGCAGGCTCTTGGTGAGGATGTTGGCTTTGGCACAATGAGAAAAAAGAAGATGACCGTTGCAACAACAAGTTTTTCAGGCGGTCACGCTGTAGATTACAGAAAGATGCAGTTCGGCGATATGAGCGATGAGAATGCTTTACAGGAAGAGATAAGAAAGCAGATAAGGAATAAGTTTGCCAAGCATATCGTTGACACTGTATACAACGCAGTAATAAACGCAAGCGGCGTTACTTATACATTCGAGGGCGCAGGTCTGACTAAGACAGGCGTTGACGAAGTATTAAACAAGGTAAGACGTTTTGGTAAGCCTACCATTGCAGGTTCATACGCCCTTCTCTCTCAGTTTAACGGGTTTGCAGGCTACGCAGGCACAACCCCTGTCATAAACGGCATTTCTGAGGCTGTTATGAATCAGATACAGCAAACAGGTCTTATCGGTATGTATAACGGCGCTGTCCTTCAGGAAATACCTAATCCATACGATTTAACATCTGTAGTAACAGGCAAGGACGAGAAGTTAAACTTTGCTACTATGCTTCCTGACGGTTTAGGCTTTGTAATTCCTACAGGCACAGCTTCTCCTGTTTACAATATTACAAGGGGTGGTCTTACTTCATTTACGGGTAATGATGTAACCACAGGCGAAGTAATCACAAGATATGACCTTGAAGGTGGTACATTAGTAGCACCGGGTCAGGAGTACAAGCTTGCTCTTATCCACGACACTAATCTTGACGATTTAGCAGGTGAGTAATACATATATACAAAAGGGCGGCTTAGTCCGCCCTTATATAGTCAAATGGTGATGATATGAATATATTCTACTGTTACTCAAAAAGAATGATGTTATTTCTGCGGGCTATGAACGAGCAATATATATCATATAGTGTAAACAAATCAACGAATACGCCCTTCTGGACTTTCAATAAGTCTGAAAGACTGGACGAATTAATAAGGCTTTGGAATACTATAAAAAATAAATAGTTGTAAACAAGAGAATTAATTGTAACGGAGGAAATAATATGGCAGAAAGTACACAAGAAAATAAGACCGAAACAACAAGAGTCAAGAAACAGCCCGATATAAGAATGGACGATAAAATTCCCGTAAAAAGTTTAGCTCCGTGGCCTACAGGCGCGGCAAGAAAGACTTCTATGGGCGATATAAATATGCCTGCAAAGGGCATTGTTTATATTACAAGAGAGGAAGTTATTGCGCAGGCACAGAGCGGCAACAGGCTGTTAAGCGGTACTGACGGCTACGGCAGTCATAGTACTTGGTATCTTGACGATGAATATACTAGGAAAGACTTAGGCTTTGAAAGCGCAGGCAAACCGCAGAAGTTTTTGACTATAGATAAAGTCAAGGCAATATTCTCTGAAAGCATTCAGACGAAATTTGAGAAAGCTGTAAGGGATAATGTGGTTACAAGAGCAGAAAAAGTATTTTTAATGGATAGCATAAAAACTCTTAATATAAACGATTATGCAAAGATAAAATTTTGCACAGATTACACAGGCAATAAAATATAAGGGGAGGCGATGCAATGGCTAACACTAAAGCCCAAGAGATTATTGACAGTTTTGAATCTACATTTGCCGACAAACAGCAATTACCCTACGGGTGTAGATAAAAGTCTTGCCAGAATTGAAGCTCAAAAGGCAAAACAAATAACTATTGAAAATGCTAAACATCAAAATAGGCTGGCGTATATTGAAGCCCAACGAGCAAAACAAGCAGCCGTTGCAGAG
>CANQBJ010000026.1 GCA_947589665.1 uncultured Clostridia bacterium | reverse complement strand
CGTCGGATAAATCTTTCCGATTCAATTCCGATAAATCTTTCGGTGCAATGTCCCCCTCCCCTTGCAACCTCTCCACCAACCTTCGGTTGGTCCCCCTCCCCTGATTAGGGGAGGCTGTGTACCGGAAAGCTGTGGCAATAGCTTAGGTATTGCTTTTTCTAAGTAAATAAGGGATTTTGCAAAGCACCCACCTAAGGCTCCCCTAATCAGGGGAGCTGTCAGCCGCGGCAAAAGCTTATATAAAAATAGCTGTGAGCGGGGCTGACTGAGAGGTCGATATTCATATAAACAAAAATTTACCAAAAAGAAACTGCCGCAAGCTTATTCTTAAAGCATATTGCGGCAGTTTTTTGATTAGCATAATTTACTTAGTCATATATCCCGTAACGCTGTTTTCCTGCATCCATTGGAGTTTGCAGTCCATAAGATATTTAACGGTATCGTTTTCCTTGCCGTAAATATCCGTATAAAGCTGCTGAGTAACAAACAGGTCGTTATAGGTCAGGTAGGGATAGTCCACCATAGGATTTGTACCTGCCATATAGTAGAGGGCATAGTTAAGATTGTTGTTTGCAAGCACCCACTGATCCCTTGTATCCTCTATGGCAAGGAGCATTTTATCCGCCAAAAGTCTGTAGCTGTCCTCTCTTGTTATCTGATAGAGCTTATAGAGATAGTTAAGCTCTGCCAGCTGATGATTGAGAGAAACGTGAGTATCTATATGGTCATAGTCGTAGCCGTAGTCCTGAACGAGAAGTCCGCCGTTCTTAGTGGCATAGGACTCCGTGTTGGCATGCTGTATAAAGTATTCGGCATACTTGCAGGCGGCAAAGAGAAAATCGTCGTTGTTGTATCTCTTATAGGCTGCAATAAGATTTTCCGCAAAGTCCGTGTTAAATCTGGTATCGTAAAAGCCTCCGCCTATATTGAAGTCCTGTGAAAGCCAGCCTGACTTGGGTACGGTAGCCCAATAGCCTTTTTCGTTCTGGTTCTGCATACAGGTATACGTCATTACATATCCCAGCTTAAAGGCGGCAGGGAAATTGCCGTAGTCCACAAAGCTTGAGCCTGTGTAGTCAGAGGGCTGTCTGTAGAGCATATTTTCTCCGCTGGGTATATAGTTGGCAGGTATAGGGAAGTAATATCCGTCCCATGAAAATCTTCTGTTGTCCGCAAGGTCCTGATTGAGAGCGGCAAAGTGATTTCCGTTGTTCCAGTCGGCGACCTTGTTGTCTGAACGCAGATACCATATCTCGCCTATAAGGGATGTATCCTGAGGGAAGGACCAGCTTATTGTTACGGTATTGTCGGCATTTATTGTTATATTTGCCTTTTCCTCCTTATCGGGATGATATTTCAGGGTATTGTATTGGAAGTCGTTGCTATATACTGCAGGTATGCTCAGTATAAGATGAGCGCTGTCGGTATCTATAAACATTGTTTTCTTGTCTGTGTTTTCGGGATTGGCGGACATATACCAGCCGTTGTCCGTTATATATCTTATCTCAACTGAATTTCCCGGAAGAGTGATGCTGTCCTCCAGTCTGTTTTCGGAATTTGCGCCGTAGGTGTATCTCTTTATGGTATATATATCTCCGTCGTCAAATGTAAAGGTCTTTGCCCTTATGGTATGGTCCGAGTCATTGTAAAGTGTCTCCTGCTTTATCTCAGGCGCCGTTATAGGAGTCCACTTGTCCTTAAAGGTTTTCTTGACTGCGTCGTATGCCTTAAGGTCTATGCCTGTATAGGGTTCGCCGTTTTTATCTACGGGGTTATATCCTTCTATATAAATAGTGGAAATCTCAACGGGACTTTCATACTTGCTCAAATCTACAGTTGTTGCCTCTGTAGTTGTCTCCGTAGTAGCTTCGGTAGTAGTGGTAGTCACCCTGTCGTTTACTATCCTTCTGTTTGACGTCACTCTGGCAAGAGTAGTTGTTTCCGTTTCCTCCTCAGTAGTTGTTTCAGTAGTTGTTTCAGTAGTTGTAACTGCCTTGTAGTTATTTGTAGTCACTCTTCTCCTTGCTGCGTATACCCCAAAGGGGAAGGCCATTATTAAAACAAAAATTCCCACAAAAATACAAAGTTTTACATTTCTATTCATAATATCAACCTCTCAAAAATTAGTATAACCTTTCTTTCAAAGTATATCTAACTTACAGTATAGCAAAAAATTCCCCCTTGAAATATTACAAGTATATTAATTTTTTAAAAAATATAAGAACAAATGTTCAATAATTTGTTGCATTAATGGTGAATATTGTGATATACTATCTACATAAGACATTTGACCGAAAGGAGAAATGTATATGAAGGCTGAGATAATTGCCGTAGGCACGGAGCTGCTTTTAGGCGATATACTTAATTCTGATGCGCAGTTTCTCTCAAAGGAGCTGGCGGAGCTGGGAATAACGCTGCAATATCAGACGGTTGTGGGAGATAACGAGGACAGGCTTTTAGACGCTATGGATATAGCCTTTGGAAGAGCGGACCTTGTTATAACCAGTGGCGGTCTGGGACCTACGGACGATGATATAACAAAGGAAACGGCTGCCAAATATTTCGGCAGAAAAATGGTACTCCACGAGGAAAGCAAAGAAAGACTTCTTTCCTATTTTAAGGACAGGAAAATGTCGGATACCAATATGAAACAGGTGTATATGCCTGAGGGCGCAATAGTGCTGAATAATGAAAACGGTACGGCTCCCGGCTGCATAATAGAGGAAAACAGCAGGGCCATAGCAGTACTTCCGGGTCCTCCCGGAGAGCTTATGCCGATGTTCAGAAAGGGTGTAAGACCTTATCTTGAGAAAAAGCAGGACTTTACCCTTGTGAGCAGGGAGCTGCATCTTTCGGGCATAGGCGAATCTGCGGCGGCAGAGGAAATAAGGGAGCTTATGCAGACAAGCACAAATCCCACTATAGCGCCTTATGCCAAGGATAATGAAATGCTTTTCAGGATAACGGCAAGGGGAAGGGACAGGGCTGAGTGCGAGGCTCTTATAAAGCCTGTCTCCGATGAGATATACAAAAGACTTGGCAGGTTCATATACGGCGAGGACTGTGAAACTCTTGTGTCCTCTGTCATGAAAGCACTTATAGACAGAGGTATGACCGTATCTACAGCCGAAAGCTGTACGGGAGGTATGGTAGCCTCAAGGCTCATAGACTATCCGGGAGCCTCTCAGGCATTTATAACAGGTATGGTCACCTACACCAACGAAAGCAAGGCAAGGCTGCTGGGAGTGGAAGAAGAGGTGCTTGAAAAATACGGCGCTGTAAGCAGTCAGACAGCGGAGCAGATGTGTAAGGGCATAGCTGAAAAATGCGGCACCGATGTAGGCATAAGCACAACGGGAATAGCAGGCCCCGACGGAGGCACAGCCGAAAAGCCCGTAGGACTTGTGTATATAGGAGTTTATATAAAGGGAAAGGCAGTTACCAAAAGGCTTAAGCTTTCAGGTGACAGAAATAAAATAAGAAATGCTGCTGCTGCTGCGGCTATAGAGCTTTTAAGACAGCAGCTTAATACTCAGGAGGATCAATAATGGCAAAGGCAAAAGCAAACGAAAAGGTAGCACCATCACCAAACGGAAAAGAAGAATCACTTAAAATGGCAATATCCCATATAGAAAAGACCTTCGGCGAAGGCTCTATAATGCGCTTAGGCGACAATATGGTAGATATGTCCATAGAGTCCATACCCACAGGCTCCCTTTCGCTGGATATCGCATTGGGAATAGGCGGCATACCAAAGGGCAGGATAATAGAGGTATACGGTCCTGAGAGCAGCGGCAAGACCACTCTTGCCCTGCATATAATCGCAGAGGCTCAGAAGGCAGGCGGCATAGCGGCTTTTGTAGATGCTGAGCATGCTCTTGACCCCGTATATGCAAGGAATTTAGGCGTGAATATAGATGAACTCTATGTATCTCAGCCCGACGACGGCGAGCAGGCTCTTGAGATAACGGAAACAATGGTACGCTCAGGCGCCATAGATATAGTTGTTGTAGACTCTGTTGCGGCTCTTGTACCCAAGGCGGAAATAGAGGGTGAAATGGGTGAAAATCAGGTAGGTCTGCAGGCAAGGCTTATGTCAAAGGCTCTGAGAAAGCTGGCTGCAGTAGCAAGCAAGAGCAACTGCGTTATACTCTTTATAAATCAGCTAAGGCAGAAAATAGGCGTTATATATGGCAATCCCGAAACTACCACAGGCGGTCTTGCTCTTAAGTACGGCGCCTCTGTCAGGATAGACATAAGAAAGGGCGAGACCCTTAAATCAGGTACAGATGCCATAGGCAGCAGAACAAAGGTAAAGGTAGTCAAGAACAAGGTAGCTCCGCCTTTCAAGACAACGGAGTTTGACATTATGTACGGCACAGGCATAAGCCATACGGGAGATGTGCTTGACCTTGCGGCGGAAATAGATGTGGTACATAAGGGCGGCGCCTGGTACAGCTACGGCGAGGACAGAATAGGGCAGGGAAGAGAAAATGCCAAGAAATACCTTGAAGAAAACCCCGATATCTGCCTTGAAATAGAAAACAAGGTAAGAGAGCATTTTGGTCTTAAGCCTGTACATACCCCCGATGAAGCTGCGGCAGAGGAAGAATAATGCGCTTTACTGCGCTAAAAAATTCACATATTTTGCAGGATTTTTACTTCAAAAATTCACAAATGTACTAAAATCACATTTGTAATAGGAAGAATTACTACATTTCTATTGACAAATAAAGGCTGTTAAACTATAATAATAAAGTCAGTGAGGGCATCTTTACGGTGCCCTTATATTTTTAAAATATGGATCAAGGAGGAAAATTTTTATGAAGAAAAAACTTATGGCAGTTGCATTAATTACTGTTTTGGCTCTTACTTCACTTACAGGCTGCGGCGGCGGAGCAGCAGATGAGAGCGCAGAGGGTACACAAAGCGCTGCTGCTTCAGGCGATACTGTAAAGATCGGTGTGCTTCAGCCTATAACAGGCGGTATGGCAGCAGGCGCCGCTATAGAGATAGAGGGTATTGAGCTTGCCAATTCTGAAAGACCTACCGTTAATATCGGCGGCAAGGACGTTACAGTCGAGCTTGTAAAGGCTGATAACAAGTCAGATAAGGTTGAGGCTGCAAATGCCGCTACTAAGCTTATAGAGCAGGATCAGGTCTCTGTAATATTAGGTTCTTACTCATCTACACCATCTCTTGGCGCATATGACGTTGTAAGAAACGGCAATGTTGCCGCAGTCGGTATTAGCTGTACCAATCCTGCCGTTACCGAGGGCAACGACAACTATTTCAGAGTTTGCTTTATAGACCCATATCAGGGACAGGTAATGGCTAACTACGCATACAACAAGTTAGGCGCAAGAACAGCTGCCGTTACTACCGAGCAGGGCAATGACTATTCCGTAGGTCTTGCACAGTACTTCAAGGCAGAGTTTGAAAAGCTTGGCGGTACTGTATACGAGGCAGCTTACCAGACAGGCGATCAGGACTTCAACGCTCAGATCACAAGCTTAAAGGCTAACAACCCCGATATCTTCTTCGTTCCCGGTAACTTTACCGAGGCTGCTATGTTCATCAAGCAGGCTAAGCAGAACGGCGTAACTGTTCCGTTATTAGGCGGAGATACTTATGAGGTACAGGAATTCCTTGACGTTGCAGGCGCAGAGAGCGAAGGCGTTGAATTCTCAGCATTCTTCGATCCCGATGCAGAGCTTACTCCTCTTACAAAGGAATTCGTTCAGAAGTACAGAGATGCCAACGAGGGCAAGGACCCTGCAGGCGTTACTGCTCTTGCATACGACGCTTACAACCTTGTATGCGACGCTATCGAGGCAGCAGGCACTACTGATCCCGTTGCTATAAGAGATGCTCTTGCAGCAAGTGATTTCACAGGCGTTACAGGTCCCGTTAAGTTTGACGAGAACGGTAATCCTACTAAGGCTGCCGTTATCAAGAAGGTTGAGAACGGCAAGTTCGTATTTGCAGATCAGGTTACAGTTCAGTAATTATTAACTCTACAATATTTCGGGGTGCTTGTATTCCGGCACCCCGAATTTTTGAATATATGAGTATTTCAAAATCGGCATGGAAGGCGGTTTTGAAATATTTATATTTCTTTACTAGCAAAAGAAAGGTTGGTGACCTATATGGCATGGTCAGATCTATTGCAGCAGCTTTGCAACGGCCTGCTCCTCGGCAGTCTGTTTGCCCTTGTAGCTGTTGGCTATACTATGGTTTATGGTATACTTCGACTTATAAATTTTGCCCACTGCGATATTTTCATGATGGGTATGTACTTTGCTTTCTTCTTTGTGGCAAAGGATTTCAGACTGTGGCCCTTAAGCTTTGTTGCGGTCATAGTTGCTACGGCGGTGCTTGGTGTGGGACTTGAAAAGGTGGCATACTGTACCTTAAGACATCAGAACGCGCCTAAGATATCAATGCTTATTTCAGCTATAGGCGCATCCTATTTTCTGGAAAATCTGGCAACTGTAATATTTACAGCTAAGCCAAAGACTTTCCCTCAGATACCCTTTTTTGTAGATATGATGCAGATAGGCTCTGTAAGACTGCAAAGACTTGCTGTAGCCGTTCCTATTATAACGATTATATTTGTGTGTATACTGCTTTTCCTTATAAATAAGACAAAAAGCGGTATGGCAATGAGAGCTATTTCCAAGGACCTTGACACCGCAAAGCTTATGGGTATCAATGTAAACGGCACTATTTCCTTTACATTTGCCATAGGCTCAGCTATCGCCGCAGTAGGCGCTATACTCTGGGGACTCAAATATCCTCAGATATCTCCCCTCGTAGGCGTTATGCCCGGTCTTAAGTGCTTTATAGCTGCGGTAATAGGCGGAATAGGCAATGTAAAGGGCGCCGTTATAGGCGGACTTCTCTTAGGCTTTATAGAAGTCATGGCGGTTGCCTTCTTCCCCGAAATATCAGCCTACAAGGATATATTCTCCTTTGTACTGCTCATAGGCATACTGCTGTTCAGACCTAACGGTCTTGTAGGCGAGAAGATCGCCGAGAAGGTCTGAGGAGGTGCGGCAATATGGACAAGAAAAAGGTACATATTATACTGGATATAGTTGCCATTGCTGCCCTTATAGGCTTTATGTTCTGGGCAAATGCAAGCTTTAATCCCTATAACAAGAGAATTTTCAATACCTGTTGTATTTACGCTATATGCGCCCTTTCAATGAATATGGTAAACGGCTTTACGGGTCTATTTTCACTTGGTCAGCCCGGCTTTATGGCAATAGGCGCATATATCACGGCTATATTTACGGTATCTACGGCAGACAAGGTATCAATATACAAGATAATACCTATTTCGGATTTTATGGCAAACCTGTCAGCGCCTTTTCCTGTAGCTCTTATACTGGGCGGTCTTGTGGCGGCGGTATTTGCTTTTCTCATAGGATTTCCCGTGCTTAGATTAAGAGGCGACTATCTGGCTATTGCCACACTTGGATTTTCCGAGATAATAAGAATATGTATTACAAATATGCAGGGTGTTACAAACGGCCCCACAGGTATAAACAGAATACCTTCACACATCAATATGTGGGTATCTCTACTTATACTTGCGGTCATAGTTATATTCACTCTTGCTATGATGCGCACTACCTACGGCAGAGCTTTACTTGCCATAAGGGAAGACGAGGTAGCTGCTCAGGCAATGGGCGTCAACCTTTTCAGACATAAAATGCTTGCCTTTGTATTAAGCGGTTTTATGGCAGGTATAGGCGGCGGTATGCTTGCTTCACTTGTGGGCGCTATAGGTCCCGACCAGTTCAAGTTCACTGTAGCCTATGAGATACTGCTTATGGTAGTATTAGGCGGTCAGGGTTCTGTTTCAGGCTCTATTGCAGGCGCATTCATTGTAAGGATCGCTCTTGAAAAGCTGAGATTTTTAGATGAACCTATTCCCGCCATAGGCTATCCCGGTATAGGCGGTATGAGAATGGTAGTGTTCTCAGCACTTCTTATGCTTGTCATAATACTCTGGCGAAAGGGTATATTCGGCAACAAGGAGCTTTCATGGGACGGTATAGGCGGTTTCTTTAAGCTTATTGGCTCCAGGTTCCGCAGAGCCTTCGGTAAAAAGGAGGTGTCCGAATAATGGCAGCATTGCTTGAAACTAAGGACGTGACCATACGCTTTGGCGGTCTTGTAGCCGTTAATTTTCTCAACATCAATGTAAACGACGGTGAGATAGTTGCCATAATAGGTCCTAACGGCGCAGGCAAGACCACGGCTTTTAACCTTATTACGGGAGTATATGCCCCTACAGAGGGAGATATTATTTTTGACGGTATCAGAATAAACGGAAAGCGTCCCGATCAGATAGCTAAGATGGGTATTGCAAGAACCTTCCAGAATATACGTCTTTTCAAGGACCTTACAGTTCTTGAAAATGTACTTATAGCTACCCACCTTAATGTAAAGACGGATTTCTTTTCATCAGTACTTCATATGCCCTATGCTGTGAAGGAGGAAAAGAAAATGCGCGATTTTGCCTGTTCGCTTCTGGAGGAAACGGGACTTATCGACCATAAGGACGATATAGCCTCAAGCCTTCCCTACGGACTTCAGAGACGTCTTGAAATAGCAAGAGCCCTTGCTACAAGGCCTAAGCTGCTTCTTTTAGACGAGCCAGCCGCAGGTATGAACCCTAAGGAAAGCGTTGATCTGACAGAGTTTATAAGAGAAATAAGGGATAAATTCCACCTTACCATTATACTTATTGAGCATCATATGCAGCTTGTTATGGATATTTCGGACAGAATATATGTACTGGAATACGGCAGGACAATAGCTAAGGGCGTTCCTGCCGAAATACAGGCAAATCCTGCTGTTATCAAGGCTTATCTTGGAGAGGAGGATATAAACTAATGCTTGAGATTAAAGATTTAGTAGTAAAATACGGCGGCATAACCGCCCTTAACGGCATATCCATGAATGTAGAAGACGGCAAGATAATAACACTTGTAGGTGCCAACGGCGCAGGCAAGAGTACCACTCTCCGCACTATAACGGGACTTGTAAGCCCTGTATCAGGCTCTATTTCCTATGAGGGAAAGGAGCTTATAGGTCTTAATACAAAGGATATTGTCAAAATGGGTATAACCCTTGTCCCAGAGGGCAGACACGTTTTTGCTGATATGACAGTGGATGAGAACCTTATGATAGGCGCTTATCTTCGCAAAGACAAGGAAAATTTCAGAAAGGATATAGACTTCGTACACGAGATGTTTCCCATACTTAAGGAAAGAGCCAAGCAGCTAAGCGGCACTCTCTCAGGCGGCGAACAGCAGATGCTTGCCGTAGGACGCGCTCTTATGAGCAAGCCTAAGGTGCTTATGATGGATGAGCCAAGTCTTGGCCTTGCGCCTCTTGTGGTAAAGGATATATTCAGAATAATACAGAAGGTAAATAAGGAACAGAATATGACCGTACTCCTTATAGAGCAGAATGCCAATGCCGCCCTTAAGATAGCCGACTACGGCTATGTTATGGAAACAGGCAGCATCGGTCTTGAGGGTACAGGCGAGGAGCTTTTGGCAAACGAAAGCGTTAAGGAGCTTTATTTGGGTAAGAGTAAGTAACTGATGAGGTAAAATTTTGTTTAGCTGAGTATGCTCGACCTCTCAGTCAGCCCCGTTCACAGTTATTTTTATATAAACTTTTGCCGCGGCTGACAGCTCCATTGCAGCGGAAGAAGTTATCCGCCGATACGAAGTATCGCTTTTGCCGAAGGCAAAAGTGCTGAACCTGCGAAGGGGAGCTTTAGGTTTATGCCTTTCAAAGTCGCTTAAATAGTTTAAAAAGCGATAATTTTGCATATATCGCAGCCTTTGCGATGCATAACCTCCCCTAGCGTAGCGTCGGAGGGGAGGGGGACCAACCGGAGGTTGGTGGAAGGGTCGCCTTACCAACATAAACAAAAATTCAGCGCAACACCTCTATTCTCATAAATTCATATAAAATTACCTCTCCCACAATCAAAAAAGCTGTCGCAATGCATTTCATTAATGCGTAATGCGACAGCCCTTTTTAGAATGGGCAGTTATGTATTATAGTGCCAGACTGATAAAAAGTCCCTTGTTTACCTTCTGCATCATTTCGGGGTCCAGATGACCGATTTTTTCCCTCAGTCGTCTTTTGTCAATAGTACGCACCTGCTCCAGCAGGATAACGGAGTCCTTGGCAAGAGAATACATACCGCTGTTTATCTCTATGTGAGTAGGCAGCTTAGCCTTATTTATCTGAGAGGTTATGGCAGCGCATATCACTGTAGGCGAATACCTATTGCCTACATCGTTCTGTACTATAAGCACAGGTCTGATGCCGCCCTGCTCTGAGCCTATAACGGGGCTTAGATCAGCATAAAATATATCTCCCCTCTTGACGATCATATTATCACATCCTAAAAAAAATTTCTCTTTTCTTATGTGATATTATGGTCATAAATTACAATTTTATACCGTCTTTTTTGTATTTATGATCTCGCCGTTTCTTATGAATACCCTAGGTACTCTTTTGCCAACATTACAAACTATTTCGTAGTTTATAGTGCCCTGTATCTTTGCAAGCTCCTCGGCAGAAACAGAAAGTCCCTTCTCCTGTCCCATAATTATAACATCGTCGCCTATACCGACCTTTTCAATATCCGTTACGTCTATCATAAGCTGATCCATACATACATTGCCAATGACCGGCGCATAATGTCCCTTTATTATTACTCTTGCCTTGTTTGAGCATTTTCTGGAATATCCGTCTGCATAGCCTACGGGTACGGTAGCCACCCTTGTTACCTTATTTGTAAAGTATGTTCTGCCATAGCCTATACTGACATCGGGAGCGACCTCCTTGACATAGCTTATACAGGACCTTAGCCTCATAGCAGGCTTAAGGGCAATGCTTTCGGTGACCTGATCGCTTGGGTACATACCGTATATGATAATGCCTGCCCTTACCATATCCATTTGGAGTTCGGGCATATCCAGTATGGCAGCGGAGTTTCCGCAGTGACGTATAAGCCCTGTATGTCCTCTTTTCTCCATAGAGTCCGTCATAAAACGGAATTTTCTATACTGCTCAAGAGTAAAGTCCTTGCTTTTTTCATCGGCTGTGGCAAAGTGGGTAAACACACCTGTTATCTCAAGATTGGGAAGCTCAAATATACTGTCTATTATATCAAGGCTTTCCTCATTGGGGAGAAAGCCTATCCTTCCCATACCCGTGTCTATCTTAATATGTACAAGAGCCTTTTTGCCAAGTCTTACGGCGCAGTCGGATATTCTTTTTGCCGTATCATAGCAGAATACCGTCTGTGTAAGAGAATTGTTTATAACTGTCTCCAGCTGTGCTTCAACAGTGTTTCCCAGTATAATAACAGGCACCTGTATACTGCTCTGCCTAAGCTCAACACCTTCGTCGCAGGTAGCTACTGCCAGCTGCTCTGCACCGTTGAAAAGACATACCTTGCTTACCTCAACGGCGCCGTGACCGTAGGCATCTGCCTTCACTACGGCTAAGAGCTTGGTTTCGGGTCTGAGCCTTGCCTTTATATTTGCCGTGTTGCTGCCTATGGCGTCAAGGTCTATTTCTGCCACCACTCTGTGATATCCCTGCATATTTATCGCCTCGTTATTGTTATTTCATCAGCCCTGCAAGGCTGATATGCATTTTTTACTGCTTAAGTATAAAAGTATTGTCATCTATAGGATAATTATACTCGAAGTTTGTAAATTCTGCAACTATTCTTTCCTTGTTTTCACTGTCGTATATCACAAGGCGCACAGGATTTTGTGTCTCATTGTCCACCCACAGCTTTTCTGTGGATAAAAGCCTGTTGTCCCCAGGTATCTTTGCCTCCAGTACTGTACACAGGCTTTCGTCAAGGCTTGCCACACCAAGGCTCACATCCTTGCTTTTAACATAGTTTTCCAAAAAGCTGAAAATTATTATTTCCCTTCTTGCCGCCTTATCGGGAGGATTTACGGAAATTTTGTTGTTTTCAAGATTTGGGTCGTACTGCCATACCATTTTACCGTCGTACATAACTATATTTCCTATATCCTCAGGCTGGGAGGTTTCTATTCTGTAGCGTCCTGATTTGTCTGCGATCTGGGATGTGGAATACTTGGTCTCTCCCTTGTCGGATATGTAGGTAAGCGCCGCATCTGTTTTGTAGCTTTCCATAGAGGTAAGCTTTTCCTGTATGGTAGGGTAAGCAGTTCTGCCTTGGCTGCAGGCGGTGAGCATAAGCATCATAAGTAATAGAAATACCTTTTTCATTTTCAATACCTCTGTAAACATATATTTCATTATATGCCCTCGGATTACAAAATAGAGCGGTTAAATTATGGACATTTATTATAAAATACTTGTTTACATTTAATTTACATATATACAAAATATATATAACTTATATCCTATAGAGGTTATAACTCTATGAATATATGTATAATTTTCTAGTAAATTATGTGAATTTGGTAATATTTTTTGTGCAATATTACAGTTTGACATTTTTGATAATAAAATATTTAACAAAAAGCATAAATCAATATTAAAATTGTTGAATTTTTTTGTATATTATGATAGAATAATATCAACGGAAGTTAGTAAATTGGGAGAAAGAATTAGGTAAAAAGATGATGCCATTGCTTTTTTTGCAATGGCATTTTTCTTGCAAATTTTTATCTGAAAAAGGAAATTAAGCTTATTTGGGACTGACGAAAGTGTAGAAAAAGAGAGGTCATTATTAATCTAAACAAAAGTTTAACTTAACAGCCCTATATTTTTACAGTAATATTCATTCATAGGCTATTTTTCCAGCAGATCAGGTCTTTTTCTTCCGGTGCGTTCCAGGGACTGTTCCCTGCGCCATTTTTCCACATTGCCGTGGTGACCGCTCAGTAGTACATCGGGTACCTTTCTGCCCATAAACTCAGGCGGTCTCGTATACTGGGGATATTCCAGGAGGCCATCGGAAAAGCTTTCGTCCATATGGCTTTCCTCCTTGTTGAGTACTCCCGGCACAAGTCTTGAAACAGCGTCGATTACAGCCATTGCAGCAAGCTCGCCTCCCGTGAGTACAAAGTCGCCCAGGGATATCTCCTCTGTAACAATTTCCTCTATTATCCTTTCGTCCACACCCTCGTAGTGACCGCAGAGCAGCACTATATCCGTAAGCTTTGAAAGCTCTTCCGCCTTTTTCTGGTTAAATTTCTTTCCCTGAGGACTCATATATATAACGGGACAGTTATCGCTGAGCTTATCCTTAATGCTCATATAGGCATCATATATTGGCTGGGGCTGCATTAACATACCTGCTCCGCCGCCATAGGGATAGTCGTCAACTCTCTTGTGCTTGTCCTTTGAAAAGTCCCGTATATTAATAGCCTTTATCTCAATTATACCCTCGTCAACAGCCCTTTTTATTATAGAATGGTCCATGCCTGCCTCTATCATTTCAGGAAAGAGGGTCAATATATAGAATTTCATTATATCAGTCCCTCCGGAATTCTGACAATCATTACCTTGTTTTCAATATCCACATTTAAAATACAGTCCTTTATGGCAGGTATAAGTATATCCCTTCCTTCCTTGGGGCTTATGACATACACGTCGTTTGCTCCCGTAAAAAGAATATCCGTTATAATGCCAAGCTCTGTATTATCCTCTGTTATGACGCTCATATCGTAGAGGTCTTTTATATAGTACTCGTCCTCCTCACAGGGCAGAGCCATATCCTCCGTTATCTTTGCGGTACTGCCCTTAAGAGCCTCCGCTGATGTCATATCGTCTATGCCCTTTAGCTTAAGGAGTACGAACTGCTTGTGAAAGCGCACTCTCTCTATGTCATATTCCTTTATAGAGCCCTTTCTCTCCACATATATCTTATTAAGGAGTTTAAAGCGCATTACATCGTCAACAGTGGGCATTATGCGTATTTCGCCCTTTATACCCTGTGTGTTGACTATATTTCCTACTGTAAAATAATTATCCATAATAACCTCGTACACCGTTTTTTTATACTGTCAGTATTGATGTGTCAAATAAAATAAGGTGCTGTAATACAGCACCCTTTTTGTTACATGATCTTTACTACAACCTTTTTGTCCTCACGGCCGGCAGCAGATTTAATAAAGGTACGGATAGCCTTGGCGATCCTGCCCTGCTTACCTATGACCTTGCCTATGTCGTCCTGAGCAACGCTCAGTTCAAGAATAAGCGCGTCGTCGTCCATTCTTTCATTGACTGAGACCTCTTCGGGATTGTCAACAAGGTTTTTAGCAAGAATTTCAAGTAATTCCTTCATGGCTGTCCCTCCGAAATTAATTTTCGTAAACGCCGGCCTTCTTTAACAAAGCCTTTGCAGTATCAGTAGGCTGGGCGCCATTGCCTAACCACTTCTTAGCCTCTTCAACATTTACCTTTAACTCAACAGGCTCTGTACAGGGATTGTAATATCCCAATTCAGCTATAGCCATACCATTTCTCTGAGTTCTTGAATCAGCTACTACTATTCTATAGAAAGGTGACTTCTTAGCACCAATTCTTGTTAATCTGATCTTTACCACAACTTTCACCTCCTGTGTATTTTTTATATAACCAATTCACTAATGTGAACCAATTGTCACTTAAAACGGCAGCTTGAACTTGCCAAGCCCAAAGCCTTTGCCTCTCTGCATACCCGACATCATCTTCATCATTTTCTTCATATCCTCGAACTGCTTAAGGAGTTTGTTTACCTCCTGTATAGTTCTGCCGGAGCCTTTTGCGATCCTCCTCTTACGGGAGCCGTTGAGTATATCGGGGTTTTGTCTTTCCCTCCTTGTCATAGACTGTATTATAGCCTCAATGTGCTTTGTGGCATTATCGTCTATGTCAAGGTCGTCTATATTAAGCTTGCCACCGACACCGGGCAGCATTTTCATAATATCCTTGAGAGGACCCATTTTCTTTATCTGTTGAAGCTGAGTAAGAAAGTCGTCAAGATTAAATTCCTGTGTACGCATTTTCTTCTCAAGCTCTTTGGCCTGTTCCTCGTCATATGCCTGCTGTGCCTTTTCTATAAGGCTCAGCACATCGCCCATTCCCAGTATACGGGATGCCATTCTGTCGGGATAGAAGGGCTCAAGGTCCTCAAGCTTTTCGCCCATACCTACATATTTGATGGGCTTGCCTGTTACCGCTCTTACGGAAAGGGCGGCGCCGCCTCTTGTATCACCGTCCATTTTGGTGATTATAACACCGTCTACACCCAGCTTATCATTAAAGGTCTCGGCTACATTTACTGCGTCCTGACCTGTCATGGCATCTACCACAAGAAGTATTTCCTGGGGCCTTACCTCGTTTTTAATATTGATAAGCTCCTCCATAAGCTCTTCGTTTATGTGGAGACGTCCTGCCGTATCTATTATAACTATGTCGTGACCATTTTGCTTGGCATACTCCACAGCCTTTTTTGATATATCGACAGGGTCGCCCTGTCCCATTTCAAATACGGGTATGTTGTAGGTTGAGCCTACTACCTGCAGCTGCTTTATAGCGGCAGGCCTGTATACGTCGCAGGCAACCAGCAAAGGTCTTTTACCCTGTTTTCTAAGCTGTCCTGCAAGCTTGCCTGTAGTGGTGGTCTTGCCTGCGCCCTGTAAGCCTGCCATCATATATATGGTAGGTGACTTTGAACTGAAGGTCAGCTTTGACTGAGTGCTGCCCATAAGGTCTACAAGCTCGTCATTTACTATTTTTATTACCTGCTGTCCCGGATTAAGCCCCGAAAGGACCTCTTCGCCAACAGCCTTTTCGCTTACCTTATTTATAAAATCCTTGACGATCCTGAAATTGACATCAGCCTCCAGAAGAGCCAGCTTTACCTCTCTTAAGGCGGCCTTGACGTCCTTTTCCGTCAGCTTGCCCTTGCCTCTGAGGCTGTTAAAAACCTCCTGAAGCTTCCCTGATAAACTTTCAAAAGCCATTTATATCTTCTCCTAGTCTGTGATCTCCCATAATAATTTTTTTATATCCGCAAGCTGTGTATTTCCCTTTTCTATCTCTTTATCCAAAAGCGCCGATATCTTTTCCGCCTTGGCTTTGCGCTTGATGTATCTGTCTACGAGCATAAGCTTTTGCTCGTATTTGTCAAGGAGCCTTTCAGTCCTTTTTATCATATCCTGCACAGCCTGTCGTGTAATGCCGTATTCCTCCGCTATTTCATTAAGCGAACAGTCGTTGAAATAATAGTCGGTCATTACAGCCCTCTGCTTATCTGTAAGCAGCTCTCCGTATATATCTATCAGAAGTGTGATGTAATATATTCTCTCCATCATATCACCTGTAAAGTATTTTTCCCTTACACCTAAACTATGATACTATACAAAAGCCTCTTTGTCAAGCAAAAAATTTATTTTTCTGTCCTTTTATTCACAATGTATATACCCAGACATACCAAAAGCAGGGAAAGGGCTGTCCTTATATTGAATATGCTTTCTCCAAGCATTATGCCTGAGAGTATTATGCCGAAAACGGGGTTGAGAAAGCAGTATACTGAAATTTTGCCTACGGGGTTGTATTTTAAAAGCTGGGCCCACAGTGTAAAGGCAAGGGAGGACAGTACTGCCAGGTATATGAGCATCATAAGAGCCTTAAGGCTTGGCAGGGTAAGAGTGCCGCCGAAAATAATGCCTATGGCTATAAGTATGGCGCCGCCTATGGCAAGCTGCCAGCCCGTAACGGTAACGCTGTCGCTTTTCCTTGTAATAAACTTGGTCATTACGGAGCCCAAGGCAAAGCAGAAGGCGGCTATAAGTATGAAACCATCGCCTCTGAATGTAAATGAAAAATCTAATCCCTGTTCAAAGCAGCACAGCACAACACCTGAAAAGCCCAGTATACAGCCTAGGGCTTTTCTTGTGTTTATCCTGTCGTCCGCAAAGGCAAAGTGGGCTATTATAACGGCAAAGAAATTTCCTATGCTGTTAAGTATGGAGCCCTTTACACCTGTGAGATACACAAGTGAAAGATAGAAAAATATATATTCCAGTGTAGTCTGCACAAGTCCCAGGGCTATAACGCTTTTTATCTCATCTCTGCGGGGATATATAAAGCCCTTGTGTACAATGCAGTTAAAGGCTATTACAAAAAGTCCTGCCAGAAAAAATCTTATGCCTGCAAATAAAAGCTTTACGGGAACGGTGCTTTCCGTTATGCCAAAAAGCTCATAGCCAATCTTAATGGCGGGTATGGCGCTGCCCCAGAGAGCGGTGGCTATGGCAGCGATAATAAGTATATTCAAGGGCCTTGTGAAAAAATTCTTACTCATCCTTTTCCACCGTACCCTGTCCGCCTACGTTCTGCAGCACATTTACATCAAAGTAATAGGTGAGGAGCCCGCCTGTAAGGTCGTCGTATATACCTACATTGCTTTCTATTACCCATTTGCCGTCCTGCTTTATAAAGTCTATCTGCGAATCCTTTTCGGTCATAGGGGGATTTTCGGCATAGGCGCTCACTATTTTTTCAAGCTCTGCGTCCATTTCCAGATTTTTATAGGAATCTGGATTTTGCTTATAGAGATTTGTAAAGTCGGAAACTATGTTGCTGAGCATAGTTGCGGCGTCTACTGTCTTGATATGCAGAGTTACATTGGCAGTATCTCCGAAGTCGCTTCCTCCCGTTATCTTCACTTCAAGGTTGTCTGTAAGGGCGTCAAAGAGCATGGCATTCACCTTTTCGTCCTTGTTGTACATACCGCTGAGGTAGGGGTATTTGTCATTGGTCATTTCATACATTGCCTCAAAGTTCTTGTAGCTGTAGGCATTTATAAACCGATTTGCCATATCCACACATTCCTGAGGCGCCCCCTGTTTATTGCAGCCCGGAAGGGAAAGGGCAAAAATTACGGCTATAAGTACAGTAAATAATTTTTTCATATGTAACCTCCAATTTATCGTTTTAATAAGTATACCACACTTTTGACTATATTTATCACAAAATTTTATTTTTTTAATACATTATTATTGAGAGGGGGATAAAAAAGCAGGAGGTAAATTATTATGGGAATATTTGATTTTGCAACAAATACAGTATCAGGCAATAATAAGGTCAAGGACGAATGTATAATAGCCTTTAAGGTATATGATGCCTGCCGTCAGCAGGACTGCCTTGATCCATCGGTATTAGGCGCTGCAAGAGCCGCTGTGAATACTACCTATTGCGGTATCAGTGTTGACGCAGGCGAGATAATCACTCCGCCTTCAAATGCCGCTGCCGTTAGCGTAGGCAATGCTACTGTAGAAAGAGTTGTAATAGTAAGCAAAACTCAGAGTCCATTCAGAGTAGGCTACTGGGATATAGACTTAAAGTATGTATTTGCATACACTCTTACATTCAGAGATATCAACGGCGGAGCTCTCTGCTCAGTACCTGCCCAGAGCGTATTTAACAAGACTATCACACTCTTCGGCTCAGTTACTACAGAGTCCTCTATCTCCACAGACCTTCTTACATCAACAGGCAATACTATTGATGTAAATGCCGATCCTTTCGTATATGTTGAGTCAAAGGCAGTTGCGCTTAAGGCTGAATTGAGCTACAGCTGCTGCTGCAGTAATGACGCTGCTGACAGCGTAGGCGTAACAATTGGTCTTTTCACTATTATCAAGCTGTTCAGACTTGTTAATCTTCTTGTTGAGTCAAAGGGCTTCTGTATACCTGAGGAATGTACTAATACAGGCGGAATCAGTGTTTGCGATGATTTTGACAATCTTGACTTCCCTATGGACGTATTTGCTCCGCCTCAGAAGAGAGAATTTCTTGCAGGCATAAGCAGCAATATACCCAACGATAACAACAATACAGACAGTGAAAGCGACTGCGGCTGCGGATGCGGAAATAACGGCTGCGGCTGCTCCTGCAGAAGATAAGCCTTTATAGTTTATAGAAAAAGAGACTGCCCATAGTGGCAGTCTTTTTTAAGTTTATGGGTAAATTTTTGTTTAGCTGAGTAAAATCGACCTCTCAGTCAGCCCCGCTCACAGTTATTTTTATATAAGCTTTTGCCGCGGCTGACAGCTCCAATGCAGCGGAAGAAGTTATCCGCCAAACCGAAGGTTTGCTTTTGCCGAAGGCAAAAGTGCTGAACCTTGCGAAGGGGAGCTTTAGGTGGATGCTTTGCAAAATCCCTTATCTACTTAGAAAAATTGATAACTAAGTTGCTGTCACTGCCTTTGCGGTGCATAGCCTCCCCTAATCAGGGGAGGGGGACCACCGCTAGGTGGTGGAGAGGTCAGTATTAAGCTAAACAAAAATTTACCCCTACAATTCTATCAGCAATATTCCTCCAGCGCTGTTTTTATATCCTCAATGTCAAAGCCTCTTCGCATAAGAAAAGCAAAGTGCTTTTGTTTTTCCTTAAGGTCGATAGGGGTATTTTTTATACGGCGGTCAAGAAGAGCTTTTATTGTAGAGTAGGTTTCTTCCTTGTTTTCGGCGCAATCAAGGGCAGCGTTTATATCCTCGTTGCTTATGCCCTTTTGCCTCAGTTCATTTTTTATTCTGACCCTGCCCCACTTCTTTATGTTAAAGCAGTCCTTGGCATATGCTGCGGCAAATTCAAGGTCGTTTATATAGCCGTAGCCCTTAAAAAGCTCAACTACTCTGTCGGCAATATCCTCGCTGAAATCCTCCCTAAGCTTAGACTTAAGCTCCTTGGCGCTTCTCATTCTGTAGCCCAGGAATTTAGCAGCCTTGTCCTTAGCCTTTGAATATAGGTTCTCCTCTGTTATCTCGTCGTACTTTTCCTTTGTGATCTCCTTGCCGACCTCAAGCTTTAGGAAAAGTCTGTCCGTCTCGGTCATACCGAAGGCAAATTTGCCGTCTATATACACGGAGACCCTGTTTTTGTCATTGACCTGTTGTTTTATATCAGTTATCAGCATTTACGAGCCTCCCTATCCTCATTCTCCAAAGACCTGCCTTATATAGGATATATATGATCAAAGCTGAAATTCCGTTGCTGGCAACAACGCAGTACCACACGCTTTCCACGCCCATGTGGAAGAATGTTCTGAAAATGTAGAGCGTTAAAAATCTCCATATCCACAGTCTTGCAGCCTCTACTATCATGGTCACTATAGTGTTGCCTGCGCCGTTGAATATGCCTGTCGTAGTGTTGTATACACCGTTTGTAAAGCACCAGAATGCCATTATAGACAGGAAATCCGACGCCATAAGTATAACCCTTTCATCACTTGAAAATATTCCCACAATAGGTCTTGAAAGGAATTTGGAGAGTATAAGCCCCAGTACAAAGAGGAATACTACAGACATAAGGCGCCCCTTTCTATAGGATTCCACTGCTCTGTCAAGCTGCCTTGCACCTACGTTCTGTCCCACTATTGTGGAAACTGCGCCGCCCAAGGCATTGGCAGGCATTGTTATTATGCTGTTTATCCTGTTGCCTATACCATAGGCAGCCATAGCCCCGTCGCCGTACATAAGCACATTTTTGGTCATAAGCAGAAAGCCCAACTGCATTGTTGAACTGCCAAGGGCAGTAGGCAGGCCTACGGAAATAATATTCCTGAACATAGAAGTGCTGAACCTAAAGCCTCTTAGGTTTATCCTGATCTCGTTCCTTCCCTTTGTGACCGCAATAAAGGCAATTACGGCGCAGGGTATCTTTGCGAGAAAGGTTGCAAAGGCGGCGCCTGCTATATCCCACTTGAATCCCATTATAAAGAGTGGGTCCAGTATCATATTTATAATTATGCCAAGCATATTAAGCTGCATGGGACGCAGGGTATCGCCCTGTGCCTGAGATACTGCCGAATATATATTTATCATAAACAGGAAAGGCAGATCGCATATGACTATCCTTATGTATGTGATACCCAGAGTATATACGTCGCCCTCTGCTCCGAGCCAGCCAACTACGGCAGGAGTAAAGAGAAAGCAGAGCAGCCCGCATACAAGGGCAAATATAAGTGAGCAAACGAAAATATGATTAGCCATGCTCTTTGCCTTTTCCACATCACGAGCGCCTACATACTGACTTATAAGTATAGCGCCTGCCATGGTTATGCCCTGACCGAACTGAATGATAACATTCTGCATAGGCGAAACAAGAGAAATAGCCGCCATTCTTGTGGTTTGCAGTTTTCCCAGCCAGTATGTATCCGTAAGGTTGTACATAGTCTGTATGAGATTGTTTATCATTATGGGAACGGCAAGGCAGAGTATTGCTCTTGTCAGATCTCCCCCCAGTATCATTTCGGTATTTGCCTTAGCAGAGCCGTGCTTGTGCATAAGTATCACCTCGTTTTTCTAGTGTAGCCTAAATTTTAAGTATTTACAAGTGAATAAATAATAAAAAAAGCCTTTTTTACAGAAATTTTGTGGTCAGACGAAAAAAACAGTTGTGCAAACTCTAAATTTGTTTTATAGTATTAAGGTAAAGATTTTTTAAGAAGTGAGAGAGATAATATGAAAACAGCAGATATGCATACTCATACCTCCTGTTCGGACGGTACATACAGCCCAAAGGAGCTTGTATACTACGGCGCTAAAAAGGGCTTGTCTGCCATAGCCGTAACAGATCACGACACCGTTTCGGGCATAGACGAGGCTGTGTACTATGGCGAAAGGGCAGGCATTGAGGTAATAAAGGGCATAGAGCTTTCAACGGAGTATGGCGAAACAGATATCCATATCGTAGGTCTTTTTGTAAATAACAAGGACAGCAATTTCCTGAGCATACTTTCTGCTCTCAGAGAAAAAAGAGAAAGCAGAAATTTACTTATGGTGGAGAAATTGCAGGAGCTTGGTCTGGGTATAACATATGAGGATGTTGTAAATGCTGCTGAGGGCGGAGTTGTGACAAGGGCTCACGTGGCAAGGGCGCTTATGGAAAAGGGCTGTACAGGTACTATAAAGGAGGCCTTTGACAGATATATAGGCAAGCACAAGCCTGCCTATGTGAAAAGACAGGTGCCCGACTGGAGAACCACCCTTGATATACTTAGTAATAACGGCGCCTTGGCTATACTGGCGCATCCCTTTTTATACAAGCTGGGCAAGGAAAGGCTTGAGAATATGATATCCGAGCTTTCACAAAACGGACTTACGGGAATAGAGGCATATTACTCTACACACAGCCCCTCCGATACAGAGTATATAAAGGATATTGCGGAGAAAAACGGGCTGCTGCTAAGCGGCGGAAGTGACTTTCACGGCAGCAATAAGCCTCATATAGACCTGGGTACGGGTATGGGTTCTTTAGCAGTGCCCTATGAGGTATTGGAGAGATTAAAGGAGAGGAAACTATATGGGTAAGGACAGTATCAAAAGCATAGCTGCCAACAAAAAGGCATATCACGATTATTTTATACTGGAGACCTTTCAGGCAGGCATTGCTCTTACAGGCACGGAGGTAAAATCCATGAGGGCAGGGCGCTGTAATCTGAAAGACAGCTTTGTGAAAATAGAAAACGGAGAGGCTATCATAAAGCAGATGCACATAAGCCCCTATGAGCAGGGCAACCGCTTTAATCACGACCCTCTTGCAGACAGAAGGCTTCTTCTGCATAAATACGAAATAAACAAGCTGATAGGCGCAGTTACAAGGGACGGACTGACAATAGTTCCCTTAAGGGTATATTTCAAGGGTTCTCTTGTAAAAATGGATATAGCCATTGCCAGAGGCAAAAAGCTCTACGACAAGCGCCGTGATATAGCCAAAAAGGATCAGCAGAGAGAGGCGGAGAAGGAATTCAAGACAAACTTTCAGTAGCAAAATAAAAACACCGAAAAAATAGATTATTTTTTTAATACTTATAGATGCGCATTATTTATACAAAGGAGAAACGGATATGGATTACAAGAAAACAGCAATGGAAAAGCACAGAGAATGGGCAGGTAAGATCGAGGTGACGTCAAGGGCGAAGATAAACAGCGCAGAGGACTTGTCTGTAGCCTATACTCCCGGTGTTGCAGAACCCTGTCTTGCAATAAAGGAGGACCCTGACAAGGTATACGAGCTTACAAGAAAGCACAATATGGTAGCCGTTATAACAGACGGTTCGGCAGTACTTGGCTTAGGCAATATAGGACCTATGGCAGGTATGCCCGTTATGGAGGGAAAGTGCGTGCTTTTCAAGGAATTTGCCGATGTAGACGCTTTCCCGCTCTGTGTCAATTCCCAGGATGTGGACACAGTGGTTGAAACCATATACAGGATATCGGACAGCTTTGGCGGTATAAACCTTGAGGATATAGGTGCGCCAAGATGCTTTGAGATAGAGAGAAGACTTAAGGAAAAGTGCAATATACCTGTTTTCCACGACGATCAGCACGGTACGGCAGTCGTAGTGCTTTCAGGCATAAGGAATGCCCTTAAGCTTACAGGCAAAAGGGCTGAGGAGTGCAAGGTGGTAATGAGCGGCGCAGGCGCAGCGGGTACGGCTATAGCAAAGCTTTTGCTGACAGCAGGCTTTAAGAACATAGTAATGCGGAATATAGACGGTGTTATTACAGCGGACAAGACATATAGTGACCCTTCTCTTACGGAGCTTGCAAATATTACAAACCCCAACCGTGAGGACGGCACACTTGCCGATATCATAAAGGGCGCCGATATTTTCATAGGTGTATCTGCTCCCAATATACTGACGGGAGATATGGTAAGGACTATGAATAAGGATGCCGTTATATTTGCCATGGCCAATCCGAACCCTGAAATACTTCCCGAGGAGGCTCTTAAGGCAGGGGCAAGGGTAGTGGCTACAGGACGCTCAGATTATCCCAATCAGATAAACAATGTGCTTGCTTTCCCTGGCATATTCAGAGGCGCACTTGACGTAAGAGCAAGGGATATAAATGATGAAATGAAGCTTGCAGCCTCAGAGGCAATATCAAGCCTTGTAACGGATGAGGACCTTGAAAGGGGAATTATAATACCCTCAGCCCTTAATAAGAATGTGTCAAAGGACATAGCAAAGGCTGTAGCCGATGCCGCTGTCAGGTCGGGCGTAGCAAGGCTTAACAAATAGAACTAAAATAAAAACACCGATTTTCGGGGGTCCAGGACCCCCGAAAATCGGTGTTATTTTTTTAAAACATTTTGATGATGTGTACTCCGCCGTAGCTTACTACAAGCATAATAACGCTTGCAAGGAGTATGCCGCATACAATGGCAGGAACAGCCTTTTTAAGCTTTATGCGAAGCAGTGAGGCTATGAGCGCGCCTGTCCATGCTCCTGTGCCGGGAAGAGGTACTCCCACAAAGAGCATAAGTCCCCAGAATTCATATCTCTGTATCTTTTCGCTCTTGCCCATAGCCCTGTCTTCAAGCTTATTTGCTATCTTTGCCGTAGGTTTCCATTTTTTCATAATATCGAATATCTTGTTTATGAAAAGGAGTATAAAGGGTATGGGTATCATATTGCCTATTATACATATGAGCCAGCCTCTTACAACAGGCACGCCCAGAAGTGCTGCCGCTATAATGCCGCCTCTCAGCTCTATAAGAGGCACCATAGATACTATAAGCAATGTCAGGTCTTTATTAAGACCGTTTAAAAGTTCAAGTAAAAAATTAAGTAAAGCTTCCATATAAATTCTCCTGTAAAAAATATATCAAATATTATACAATAAACAGAGATAAATTTCAATATTCCACTTGAAATAAAAGTCCAATAATTGTATATTAAATATATGAGGAAATAAAGGAGTATATACAAATGAACTTTTCAAAGAAATTCGGTCAGATAAACGCAAATATATTAATGGACCTTGACGATGCAAAGAGAGCGCTGGAGGCAAAGGGAAGAGAGGTAATAAACCTGTCTATAGGCACACCGGATATGCCCCCTGCCGACTTTGTGATGAAGGCAGTATCTGAGGCAATGCTGGAGCCTGAAAACTACAAGTACGGTATGACGGAAAGTGCTGAGCTTATAGAGGCGGTGCAGCATTGGTACAGAACAAGGTATAACGTGGAGCTTGGCAGGGAAAACATACTTGCCGTAAACGGTTCTCAGGAGGGAATAGCCCATATTGCATTTCCCCTTTGCGACAGGGGAGATATAGTCCTTGTTCCCGATCCCTGCTATCAGATATTTTCATTCGGTCCCACAATGGCAGACGTAGAGCTTGAATATATGCCTCTGTTGAAGGAAAACAACTACATAATAGACCTTGACGCAATACCAGAGGATATAGCTATAAGGGCTAAAATGATGGTGGTATCCTACCCCAACAATCCTACTACCGCCCATGCAGGCAGGGATTTTTACGAAAGGCTTGTTGCCTTTGCCAAGAAATATGATATCATAGTTATACACGACAATGCCTATTCCGAGCTTATATACGACTATGAGCCCGGCTTGTCATTTCTTGAGATAGAGGGAGCCTCCGATGTAGGCATAGAATTCAACTCTCTTTCCAAGAGCTATAATCTGACAGGACTGAGACTGTCCTTTGCCCTTGGCAATGCCGATATAATAAAGCGTTTCCGCGCTTTCCGTTCACAGATAGACTACGGCATATGCAAGGCAGTGCAGACAGCTGCCATAGCGGCTCTTACAGGTCCACAGGACGTAGTCGTGAAGAACAGAGAGGAATACAGAAGGAGAAGAGATATACTCTGCAAGGGACTTAATGAAATAGGCTGGAAAGTACCTATTACGGATTCCACAATGTTTACGTGGTTCCCCATACCGCCCCAATATACCTCTTCTGTGAAATTTACATTTGACCTTTTGGAAAAGGCAGGCGTACTCTGTGTGCCGGGAGTTTCCTTCGGCGCTCTGGGAGAGGGTTATGTGCGTATGGCTCTTGTACAGCCTGCTGATAAGCTGGAAAGGGCAGTGCGCAATATTAAGGAAAGCGGTATACTTTGATCAAGGAGAAAAAATATGTTCAGAGAAATGCGAAGAAAAGACAGAGAGCTTTCACAGGCAGAAGCAATAGAAATATTGGAAAAGGGAGATTACGGTGTGCTTGCCACTATAGGTGAGAACGGCTATCCCTACGGCATACCTCTCAACTATGTATTTGCAAGAGGCAGAATATACTTTCACTGCGCAGAAGAGGGGCATAAAACAGACAATATTGCCTATGACAACAGAGTGTCCTTTACCGTTGTGACAAAGCACGATCCCATACCACATAAGTTTTCCACCGCTTTTGAAAGCGCAGTGGTATTCGGTACTGCAATGAAGGTAAACGACAAGGACGAGAAGAGATATGCTCTTGTGGAAATGATAAAAAAATTTTCATATGACTTTATGGAAAAGGGAATTAAATACATAAATTCCGCTATAGACAAAACCGCTGTATTCAGTATTGAAATAGAGAAGATATCGGGCAAAAGGAGAAAATAGGAGGGATAATTATGTCAGTTAAGGAATACGATAGCACTAAAATGCAGCCTGCCATTATGAGCAGCATATGTACCGGCGAAAAGGTAGCAGGCTTTAAAAACCTTGAAAACGGCTCTTTTTCTGATGTTATGGCAATAAAGAGCGACAAGGATATGAAAAAATTCCTTAAAATGTATGGCATTGATGAAAAGGATGTAGTAAAGATATATTAAAGCCATAGTCGGGATATATGGGACTGTCGCATTAAGCATTAAAGATAGGCTGCTGCGGCAGTTTTTTGATTTTTATAAATTTTTGTTTAGGTTAATAATGACCTCTCCACCGCCTAACGGCGGTCCCCCTCCCCTGATAGGCAATGTCATCAACTTAAGAAATGCACAAAAACAGGCACCAAACTTTGTTTATTTTGCGAATTGACAAATGAAAAT
>CANQBJ010000025.1 GCA_947589665.1 uncultured Clostridia bacterium | reverse complement strand
GTAAGTCGGATAATTCGGTGCGCTTACAAGCGCTGACCGGTAAAAGCCCCTTATAGGGGCAGTGCAAGCCACCGGCTAAGCCGGTGGTCTTGACTAACCTATAACTCTTACCTTTATAACTCCGTTAACAGAGCTTATCTTGTCTGTATCGGCGTCAGTTACGTCTGCGATAGTATAGCCGTAGTCACCCCTTGTCTTGGTAACAAGCTGACTTGCCTTACTTACGGCGGCGGCAACCTCTGCGTCTGCCTTATGGAGTATACATATTCTCTTGCAGCCCTCTGTCATAGGAACGGCAACATTAGGATAGTTTACTGAATTGATAATATTGCCTTTTTCAAGGTATTCCATCATTTCATTTGCCGCCATAGCAGCGCAGTTGTCCTCAGCCTCGGCAGTAGATGCGCCCAAATGAGGAATAGTAACTATACCCTTTACACCTACGGTACTTTCGTTAGGGAAGTCTGTAGCATAGAATTTTACCTTGCCGCTTTCAAGAGCCGCCTTGACAGCCTCTGCGTCTACAAGCTCATTTCTTGCAAAGTTAAGTATTCTTACGCCGTCTTTGCACTTAGCAAGGGTCTCTGCATTTATCATATTGGAAGTTTCCTTTGTAGCGGGAACATGTACGCTGATGTAATCGGCAGCTGCATATATGTCGTCTAAGTCAGAAGTAAACTTAACGCTGTTGTCAAGAGCAAGAGCATTCTTGATAGTGAAGTATGGGTCGTAGCCTATGACCTTCATACCAAGAGTCGCAGCAGCGTTGGCAACAAGCACTCCTATAGCGCCTAAACCGATGACGCCAAGGGTCTTGCCCATTATTTCCTGACCTGCAAATGTAGACTTGCCTTTTTCTACCTTGGCAGCAATGCCTTCTTCGCCCTTTAATGACTGAGCCCATTCATATCCGCCCATAATGTCTCTTGAAGTAAGGAAGAGAGCGGAAATAACAAGCTCCTTAACAGCGTTTGCATTGGCGCCCGGAGTGTTGAATACCACGATACCCTTTTCAGCGCACTTGTCAAGAGGTATGTTGTTTACACCTGCGCCGCAGCGTGCAACAGCCTGCAGGCTTTCGGGAAGCTCCATATCGTGCATTTTAAAGCTTCTTAAAAGTATAGCATCGGGGTTTTCCATAGTGTCTGATACAGTGTAGTTATCTGTAAGCTGACCTAAGCCCACCTTAGATATCTTATTAAGTGTCAAAATATTATACATTACAAACTCTCCTTATTTATTGTCTGTTTCAAACTTCTTCATAAATTCAACGAGCTTCTGTACACCCTCAACAGGCATAGCGTTGTATATACTTGCTCTCATACCGCCTACAGTCCTGTGACCCTTAAGGTTTACAAAGCCTGCGGCAGTTGCCTCTTTTATAAACTTAGCGTTAAGGTCGTCGTCATCAGTAACGAAAGGTACGTTCATAAGTGATCTGTCCTTAGGAACTACAGTACCTCTGAACATCATTGAGTTGTCAAGGAAGTCATATAATATAGCGGCCTTTTCCTCATTTATCTTCTGCATAGCAGCTACGCCGCCCTTGTCCTTAAGCCATTTGAATACAAGACCTGCAATATATACTGAATAGCATGGAGGTGTATTGTAAAGAGAGCCTGCGTCTGCGTGTGTCTTATAGTTGAGCATAGTAGGACATTTCTCGTCAGCCTTGCCTATAAGGTCCTCTCTCATTATAACAACTGTAACACCTGCGGGACCTATGTTCTTCTGAGCGCCTGCAAATATAAGACCGAACTTGCTTACATCTACGACCTCGGACATTATCATACTTGACATATCGGCTACAAGAGGTACGTTTCCTGTTTCGGGAAGGGTTGTATATCTTGTACCGTAAATTGTGTTGTTATAGCAGATGTAGAAATAATCTGCGTCTGAAGAAAATGTATTCTTGTCAAGAGCAGGGATATAGTTGAATACCTTATCCTCTGAGCTTGCCACTACATTGACTGTACCGAACTTCTTAGCCTCGCTCATAGCCTTCTTAGACCACTGTCCTGTGTTAACAAGGTCGCACTTGCCTGTAGTCATAAGGTTAAGAGGAATCATAGCAAACTGAGTGGAGCCGCCGCCCTGTAAGAACATTACCTTATAATTGTCGGGAATGTTCATAAGCTCTCTTATGTCAGCCTCAGCGCTTTTTATAATATCGTCGAACCACTTTGAACGATGGCTCATTTCCATAACGGACATACCTGAACCGCCGTAGCTGAGCATATCCTTCTGCGCTTGTTCTAAAACCTCAACAGGCAGCATTGAAGGGCCTGCTGAAAAATTGTAAACTCTCTCCATTTTTGTTTCCTCCTAAAAATATAATAATTTATTATAATACATTGTTAAATTATAGTCAATATTAATATTCCATAATTTTGTCGAGAATTTCAACGGCATTATCTATATGTTTTTTCTCAACTATAAGGGACGGTACAAATCTTATTACGTTTTGTCCGGCATTTACAAGGAGAAGACCGCTGTCTATGGCTTTTGCGATATAGTCGGCGACAGGTCTGTCAAGCTCTATGCCCTGCATAAGACCTACGCCTCTTCTTTCCTTTATAAAGCTGTATTTTGCAGCAAGCTCGTCAAGGCGCTTTTCAAGATATGTGCCCTGTTCCCTTACGTTATCCAGCAAGCCGCCTAAAAGCTCGTCTATCACTACATTTCCCGCTGCTGTGGCAAGGGGATTGCCTCCGAAGGTAGAGGCATGGTCACCGGGAACAAAGCTTTCGGCAACCTCCTTTTTAGCCATCATGATACCGCAGGGTATACCGCCTGCAATACCCTTTGCGGCAGAAATAACATCGGGTACGACATCGTAGTACTGATATGCAAAGAGAGTACCCAGACGGCCTACGCCGCACTGTACCTCGTCAAACATAAGGAGTATGTCCTTTTCGTCGCAAATAGCTCTTACCTGCTGCAAAAATTCTTTGTTTGCAGGTATTATACCGCCTTCGCCCTGTACGGGTTCCATAAGTATAGCCACAGTGTTTTCGCTTATTGCCGCCTTTACAGAGTCTATATTATTGAACTCGGCATATTTAATATGGGGCAGCATATCGCCAAAGCCTTGATGATAGTGGTCCTGTCCTGTGGCGGTAACTGCGCCGAAGGTACGTCCGTGGAAGGAGTGTACCATTGTGATGATCTCCTGCCTGCCTGTCTTACTTCCGTATTTTCTTGCCAGCTTAAGGGCTGCTTCTATGGATTCCGCACCGCTGTTGCAGAAGAATACCTTATCAAGACTTCCGTTTTCCACAAGCTTTTTTGCCAGCAGGCACTGAGGCTCGGAGTAATATAGATTTGAAATGTGTATAAGCTTTGATGCCTGCTCCGAAATGGCGGCAACAAGCTTTTTGTTATTATGTCCCAGTGAGTTTACGGCAATGCCCGATACAAAGTCAAGATATTCCTTGCCGTTTTCGTCGTATACATACATACCTTCGCCCTTTAAAAACGTAAGAGGGAAACGGTTATATGTACGCATAACATATTTTTCGCCTATATCTGATATTTTCATAATAGCCTCCTATTTTTCCACAAGTGTTCCTACACCGTTTTTTGTAAATATTTCAAGTATAAGACAGTGGGGTATTCTGCCGTCAAGTATATGGACATTGTTTACCCCTGCCTCGACTCCTGCAATGCAGCACTCTACCTTTGGTATCATACCGCCTGATATAGTGCCGTCCTCTATCATAGCCTTGACCGATTTCACATCTATAAAGGAAATAACGCTGTGAGGATCGTTTACATCCTTCATAATGCCTGCAACGTCCGTTATGAACACAAGCTTTTCCGCATTAAGAGCGCCTGCTACGGCGACTGCGGCATAGTCGGCGTTTACATTGTAGCTCGTACCCTTTTCGTCAACGCCTATAGAAGAAATAACGGGTACAAAGTCGTTGTCCAGAAGTGTGTTTATAAGGCTTGTGTTTACCTCTGTGACCTCGCCTACAAAGCCTATATCCATACCCTTTGGCATAGCCTTCCTTACCTTCATAAAGCCTGCGTCCTTACCGCATATGCCTACGGCATTTATACCCTGCTGGCAAAGCTCTGTTGTAATGTCTTTGTTAAGCTTGCCTGCAAGCACCTGCTGAACTATCTCCATAGTAGGCTCGTCCGTAACTCTCAGACCGTCCTTGAAAACAGGCTCTATGCCCACTCTTTCAAGAGCCTTGTTTATGTCCTTGCCGCCGCCGTGTACCACAACGGGTCTGAAGCCTACAAATTTCATAAGGGCGATGTCCTTTATTATGGTTTCCTTTATTTCTTCATTTACAAGGGCGGCGCCGCCGTATTTTATAACAACGGTTATACCCGAAAATTTCTTTATATAGGGCAAAGCTTCCGTAAGTATACTTGCCTTGTTTATAATGCTTTCCATAATTATCTCCTTTGGTACTTTTAGTATTAGCTTCTGTAGTCGCCGTTTATCCTGACGTAATCGTAAAAACCGCTTTTTCGGGGTACCTGGTACCCCGAAAAAGTAGAAAATATTTTTAGTACTTTTAGTATTAGCTTCTGTAATCGCCGTTTATTCTGACGTAATCGTAGGTCAGGTCGCAGCCCCATGCAGTAGCTGCGCCCTTACCCTCGCTTAAGAACATATCTATGAATATATTGTGTTCGGAAAGGATATCCGCAGCCTTTTCCTCGTCAAATACTACAGGTGTGCCCTTGTCCATAAGCCTTATAGTGCCTTTGCCGCTTCTGAACTCTATTGTAACTGCCATAGGGTCAAAATCCGCACCGCTGTAGCCCATGGCGCAGAGAACACGTCCCCAGTTGGCATCCTCGCCGAATATAGCCGCCTTTAAAAGTGAAGAGGAAACAACGCTTAAGGCTATTTTTCTTGCCTCTTCTTCATCTGCCGCGCCCTTTACATTTGCCTCTATAAGCTTTGTGGCGCCTTCGCCGTCATCGGCGCAGTCTATGGCAAGCTTTCTTGTTATATGGTAAAGAGCCTTTACAAATACCTCAAAGTCACTATTCTCCTCAGTTATCTCAGTATTTTCCGCCATACCGTTGGCAATACAAAGCACTGTGTCATTGGTGGACATATCGCCGTCTACACAGATCATATTAAAGCTGTCTTTAACACAAGCCTTTAATGCCTTGTCAAGCATAGGCTTTGAAATGGCGCAGTCTGTTGTTATAAAGCAGAGCATAGTCGCCATATTGGGATTTATCATACCGGAACCCTTTGCCATACCGCCTATTGTGACGGTCTTGCCGCCTATCTCAACGGTTACGGCGGCAGTCTTGCTCCTTGTGTCCGTAGTCATGATCGCCTCGGCGGCAGACAGTCCCTTTTCATAGCTGCTTCCTATAAGGGAATATGTGCTTTCAACTCCCTTTAGTATGACCTCCATAGGCAGGTTGACGCCGATAACACCTGTGGAGCATACCAGCACATTTTCAGCCTTTACATTTATAAGGGAGGCAAGCTTATCCGCTGTGTCTGCGGTGTCCTTAAGCCCCTGCTGTCCCGTACAGGCATTGGCATTGCCGCTGTTGGCAACTATGCCCGTTATTTTGTTGGCAACGGCTTTCATATCCCATAAGACAGGAGCCGCCTTTACAACATTTGTGGTAAAACAGCCTGCGGCATTGCAGGGCTTTTCGCTGACAATTACTGCCATATCCTTTTTGCTTTCAAAAGGTCCCGTGTTTTCGCCGCTTTTGTTCTTCTTTATTCCCACAGCGTTGCCCGCTGCCTTAAAGCCAATGGGTGATGTAACATTTCCGTCTATTATATTCATATTTACCTCCTATGCCGGAAAAACAGGTATATAGTCAAGACCTGTCTTTTCATCCAGTTCAAATAAAATATTCATATTCTGTACTGCCTGTCCCGCTGCGCCCTTGAACAGGTTGTCAATAGCGCCTATCACAATAACTCTGCCTGTTCTTTCGTCAACGGTAAAGCCAATGTCAACGAAGTTGGAGCCCTTTACCCACTTGGTCTCAGGGAAGGCGCCTTCCTTGGTAAGTCTTATAAAATATTCGTCTTTGTAATATTTTTCATAAGCCTTCCTTATATCATCATATGTATATCTGTCATTGAGCTTGGCATAGCAGGTAGCAAGAATGCCTCTGTCCATAGGTATGAGATGAGGCGTAAAGCTCAATATGACCTTTTCGCCTGCGGCATAGCTCAGCTGCTCCTCAATTTCGGGAGTATGCCTGTGGGCGGCTATCTTGTATGCCTTTACGGATTCGTTTAGCTCGCAGTAGTGGTTGGGCAGCGAAAGACCTCTGCCTGCGCCTGTGGCACCTGACTTAGCATCTATTATAATAGTAGAAAGGTCTATCATTTTTTCCTTTACAAGAGGGTAAAGAGAAAGTATTGAGCAGGTAGTATAGCAGCCCGGATTTCCTACTATGCGTCTGCCCTTTATTTTATCTCTGTTTATTTCGCACAGACCGTATACAGCCTCGGGAAGTATATCCTTTGAATAGTGAGTAGTGTACCACTTTTCATATACCTCTATATCCTGTAATCTGAAATCCGCGCCCAGATCGATTATCTTTACCTTGTTCAATATATCGCCGTTTATTTTTTTACTTGCAACGCCATGGGGCAGGGCTAAGAATATGACATCGCAGATATCTGCCATTTTTTCTATATCCTCTTCTTCACATACATATTTTTTATGTGAATAATTGGAATATACCTCGTCATAGTCCTTGCCTGCATAGGAGTGAGAGGTAAGAGTAACTATCTCAGCATCGGGGTGCTGAGTAATAAGTCTCACAAGCTCTTGTCCCGCATATCCTGTTGCGCCTATTATACCTACTTTTATCATAGCAAACCTCCGAATTTAAAACTTCTTCCTATTATAATACTTTTTATTTAAAATGTACAGTAAAAAATTTATTTATAATTATACATTATTTATGAATAATATGCAAGGATTATTTGCCTTAATTTATTAAATATTTTGTGGACAAAAGGCTTTTACACAAATCGGAATGCTTTATTTTTAAAGGAATAGACAAATATTATATATATTTTGGCTCAAAATGAGCACATATGCTCAAAAAATAAATTTTTTAAAAAAGTGCTTGCATATTTATAGCATACAGTGTATAATAATAACAATTTATAAAAACGGAGGTTATATTTATGAAAATCGTACTTGCTTATTCAGGCGGCCTTGATACATCTGTTATCATTCCCTGGCTTAAAGAAAACTATGATGCAGAGGTCATAGCTGCCTGCATAAATGTTGGTCTTACAGATTATGAAACAAATGGTCTTGAGGAAAAGGCTATTAAGCAGGGCGCCTCTAAGATATATGTAGAGGACGTAAGAGAAGAGCTTATTACAGACTATATCTATCCTATGGTAAAGGCAGGCTGCGTATATGAGGACAAGTATCTTTTAGGTACCTCTATAGCAAGACCTCTTATTGCCAAGAAGCTTGTTGACATAGCTAAGAAGGAAGGCGCTGACGCTATATGTCACGGTGCTACAGGTAAGGGAAACGATCAGATAAGATTTGAGCTTACTATTAAGGCTCTTGCTCCCGAGCTTAAGATAATAGCTGCATGGAGAGATGACAAGTGGACTCTTAAGTCAAGAGAGGATGAGATACAGTATCTTATAGACAGAGGTATCGAGGTGCCTATGAAGAAAGAGGATTCCTATTCAAGAGATTCAAACCTCTGGCATATAAGTCATGAGGGTCTTGACCTTGAGGACCCTGCAAACGAGCCTAAGTTCGACACTCTTTTAAAGCTGGGAGTATCCCCTGAGCAGGCTCCCGATACACCTACATATGTAGAGATCGGCTTTGAAAAGGGTATACCTGTTACTCTTGACGGCAAGCCGGTAAAGCCTCTTGAGCTTATGAATTATCTCAACAAGATAGGCGGAGAGAACGGTATCGGTATTACCGACCTTGTAGAGAACAGAGTAGTAGGTATGAAGTCAAGAGGTGTATACGAAACCCCGGGCGGCTCTATATTATATGCCGCACACAGGGATCTGGAATACCTTTGCCTTGACAGAGCGACTACGGATTATAAGGAAACTGTAAGAGTAAAGTATGCCGACCTTATTTACAGAGGCGAATGGTTCACTCCTTTAAGAGAAGCCTTAGGCGCATTTGTAGATGTGACTCAGGAATATGTTACAGGTACTGCAAAGCTTAAGCTTTACAAGGGCAATATCATAAGTGCGGGAGTGACTTCACCCTACAGCCTTTACAATGCAGAGCTTGCAAGCTTTACAACAGGCGAGCTTTATTCACACAAGGATGCCGAGGGCTTTATCAACCTTATGGGACTTCCTTTAAAGGTAAGGGCTATGATGCTTAAGAACAATAAGTAATAATTCATTTTTCCCCGATTTTAAAACAAATCGGGGAATTTTTATGCTTAATTCTGAATTTTCGCAGTACAAATCCTGCAAAATCAAAAAATTATTGTTGAAATTATATTGAAATAAGGTTATAATTAGAATGATAATTAATTCGGGAGGTCACACTATGATAGAGTTATATAAAAGCGGGGCTTATCTTGTAGGCAATGAGCTTATAGCCGATGACGGCGGCGCCGAGGCAAAGCTGAAGGCAAAGGGCATCAGCATAAGCAAGGAGGATGCCAAGAAGAATACTATTGCCTATGGTATACTTAAAGCCCATAATTTAAGTGACGATATGGAAAATCTGAATATAAGGTTTGACTGTATGGCTAGTCACGACATAACCTATGTAGGAATTATACAGACGGCAAGAGCATCGGGCATGGATAAATTCCCCATACCCTATGTACTTACAAATTGCCATAACTCACTTTGCGCAGTAGGTGGTACCATAAACGAGGATGACCATATGTTCGGACTTTCCGCTGCCAAGAAGTACGGCGGAATATATGTGCCTGCCCATCAGGCAGTCATACATCAGTATATGAGAGAAATGATGTCAGGCTGCGGCAAGATGATACTTGGCTCCGACTCACATACACGCTACGGCGCCTTAGGCACTATGGCTATAGGTGAAGGCGGCGGAGAACTTGCAAAGCAGCTGCTTCGTCAGACCTATGACGTAGCCTGTCCCGAGGTTGTAGGCGTGTACCTTACAGGCAAGCCTGCTCCCTATGTGGGACCCCAGGATGTTGCCCTTGCTATAATAGGTGCTGTCTTTGAAAACGGCTATGTCAAGAACAAGGTAATGGAATTTATAGGCGACGGCATAGAGCATCTTGGCGTAGAGTACAGAAACGGCATTGACGTTATGACTACAGAAACGACCTGTCTTTCCTCTATATGGAAAACCGATGACAAGGTAAGAGAATATTATAAGGCTCACGGCAGAGAAGAGGACTACAAGGAGCTTAAGCCAAAGGATGCCGCTTACTACAGCGGTATAGTATATGTAGACCTTTCAGCAATAAAGCCAATGATAGCTATGCCTTTCCACCCGAGCAATACCTATACCATAGATGAGCTTAATGCCAACCTTATGGATATACTTGACGAGGTGGAGAAGAAGGCAGTCAGGACTATAGACAATCCAAATATACATTTTGAACTCAAGAGCAAGGTAAAAGAGGGCAAGCTCTATGTGGATCAGGGTGTTATAGCAGGCTGCGCAGGCGGAACATACGACAATATATGCGATGCAGCCGATATCCTTAGAGGACATACCATAGGCGCAGACGAGTTTGCATTAAGTATATATCCCTCAAGTCAGCCTACATTTATGTCACTTGTGGAAAACGGCGCCATATTCGATATCATGCAGGCAGGCGCAACAGTGCGTTCAGCCTTCTGCGGTCCCTGCTTCGGCGCAGGCGATGTACCGAGCAATCAGGGATTGAGCATAAGACACTCTACAAGGAACTTCCCCAACAGAGAGGGTTCAAAGCCGGGTAACGGTCAGATAGCGGGCGTTGCTCTTATGGACGCGCGTTCAATAGCCGCAACGGCGGTAAATAAGGGCTGTCTTACTTCAGCCGAATATATAGATGCTGAATTTACAAAGCCCAAGTACTTCTTCAACAGCTCAGTTTATGAGAACAGAGTATATAACGGCTTTGGCAAGGCCGATCCGTCAGTTGAGCTTAAAATGGGTCCCAATATTGCAGACTGGCCTAAGATGAGTCCTCTTACGGACAATCTTCTGCTTAAGGTAGTAAGCCTTATTACGGACCCTGTTACCACTACAGACGAGCTTATACCGTCAGGCGAAACGAGTTCATACCGCTCCAATCCTCTGGGACTTGCAGAGTTTACTCTTTCCAGAAAGGACCCCGACTATGTGCCTAAAGCAAAGGCAATACAGCTTGCAGAAAAGGAAAGGCTGAAGGGCAAGGACCCTGTTTCGGTATGTGCCGAGCTTAAGCCCGTTATTGAAACAATTGAGAAGAAATTTGACATAAACAATGAAAACACGGGCATAGGCTCTCTCATATTTGCAGTGAAGCCCGGCGACGGCTCTGCAAGAGAGCAGGCGGCAAGCTGTCAGAAGGTGCTTGGCGGCTGGGCAAATATTGCCAATGAATATGCTACCAAGAGATACCGCTCTAACCTTATCAACTGGGGTATGCTGCCCTTCTTGTATAATGACGAGCTTCCCTTTGAAAACGGAGATTTCATATTCATACCCGATGTAGTAAGTACTGTTGAGCAGAGAAGGTCTGAATTTAAAGCCTATGTTGTCAAGAACGGCGAGCTTAAGGAGTTTACACTTAATATAGGCGAGCTTACGGATAATGAAAGAAGGATAATACTGGAGGGCTGCCTTATCAACTATAATAAGAGCCTACAGATGCATATGCAGCTGTAATAGAACGCAGTGCGTACAGTGTTTTCAATACGGTAAAACTGCAATAAAATAAGGAGGTGCGGCATATATCAAATGCGGCGCCTCCTTTAATATTATTCTGATTTAGGCGGATTGTTCCGTATATCGCTTGTAAGCTCGTCTGCTGATTTCTCGTCAAGTAGCGACTTAAGTATATTGTCATATATGGAGGTTACGTTTTCCTTCCAATTCTTGCGTACCTGCTTTGCCATTTCCTTTGTCACAACAGTTACATTAAGCTCCATAAGAGTAAGGTCGTTTTCTATAATGCAGCACTTTACGACATACTCGTCCTCGCTGTGCATAAAATAATTTGCCGATACCTCATACTCCTTTTTTATCTGCTTTCTGTACTTGCGTACATAGGCTATTATACTGTTGCGCTTGGATTCGGGTATAAGCTTTGCAAAGGAGTGTACGGTCTTTTCGCCCAGGTCCGTAAGAGTATAGTAGGGAATGTCGTTATCTCTGTACACTTCAAGTATACCGTTCTGTTCCATATCCGTAATATAGGTCTGGAAATCTATATAGTCCATATAGTCGTTTACTGCAAAGTCGCAGAGATGATCCCACGAAAGCTGCATATCCATCTGATAGAGCAGATACAGCAGTATAAGTCTGTTTTCTGCCACAAGTAGTCCTGATTTCATAAAAATACCTGTCTTTCTCGTTTTAAGTCGAATTAATAAGCATTATACTATATTTTGCTGAATAAGTAAACATACTATTTTGTATAAAAATTTCAGTATAATTTGTGAAAAGTGACGATATTTTTTAAATTTTTTGACCCTGAAAGCTGTTTCGCCTTACAAATTCCTTTGATATTGCATTAAGCACCCGTCTTTTGTCAAGGCTCCACCAAGGCTCAAATAGGGTCTCCTTTTTTCCGTCCCCTGTTATTCTGTGTATCACAATGTCCTGTGGTATATGATCTATAAGACTTACGACAATATCCACATACTCCTCTAAGCTCATAATATGAAAAGGACTTTTCATATACATACTGTAAAGCTCGGTGCCTTTTATTATATGGAGGAGCTGGAGCTTTAAACCTCTTGTGCCTGTATTTACGGCAAAGCTTACGGACCTCAGCATTGTATCGAAGCTTTCATAGGGCAGTCCGAGTATGATATGTGTGACTGTATCTATGTTTCTTTCATTGAGCATATTCACAGCCCGTATATAGGCGTCGTTTTTATAGCATCTGTTTATAAGAAGGGCAGTCTTTTCATCAGAGGTCTGGAGACCAAGCTCCACGCATACATATATCCTTTCGGAAAGCTTAAAAATATAATCGGCTATTTCCTCTGTTATACAGTCGGGTCTTGTGGCTATGGAAATGCCTACCACATCAGGCAGGGCAGCAGCCTCCTCATAAAGGGTCTTAAGCCTTTCAACAGGCGCATAGGTGTTTGTATATGCCTGGAAGTATATCATATACCTTCCGTAGCCCCATTTGTCTGCCATTTTCTCTTTCATTTCATTGTATTGCTGCGTAATAGATGTATACCGCCTGCCTGCAAAATCCCCCGAACCCTTTTCACTGCAGAAAATACATCCCCTGTCAGAAAGGGTGCCGTCACGGTTAGGACAGGTAAAGCCGCCGTCTACTGCCAGCTTTATTATTTTGCAGCCAAATTTTTTTCTGTAGTAGTCGTTTGCCGAATAAAAGGGATGCTTAGGGTCTAGCATAGTATTTCACTGTCCTCATATATGGAGTAAATATAGGCTTCCTTTACCTTTTTGCCTGTACTCTGCTCTATTGCTCTTTTGTACAGGTCAAGCTGTATTTTGTATCTCTTTATAAGGACGGAGGTATCGTGTTCGTGTACATAGTCTGTCTTGTAGTCTACAAGTACTATATCTTCGCCCTCGGTAAAATACAGGTCGATAATACCGTGAACAACTATATCCGTATCGGCTTTGTATTTGTCGCCGTATATTTCCTTTGAACTCATTTCCATTACAAAGGGAGCCTCTTTATGTATGCTTTCGGAGCCTTGTATGCGTTTAAAAAGCCGAGAGCCTATGAATCTGCGGAGCTTATCGGTTTTCAATGACTTTATTTCCTCTGAGGAAAGTATTCCTCTTTCCTCAAGGGATGAAATATATGCCTTAAGGTCATTGTCACTATGTATGCTTTTAAAGTCCATATGCTCCATAACGGTGTGATATACAGTGCCTCTTGCCGCAGCAGTCATAGAGCTGCCCTGTGTAAAGTCGGGAGCATAAAGCTCACTGCTGCCGTAATAGTTGGGTATATCCTCATTTGTCTGCATTCTTTTTATTTCCGAAATAGATATCTTGGAGGGTATATCCATAGCGTCCTTGTTATGATATACATAGCTGAGATTAGCGCAGAGTTCGGCGCTGTTGATATCCTCTTGCGTACTCACAAGCTCGGCAAGCATATCTGCCTTTTCCTCGGAGCCCGATGTATAAGCGTCATATATATCATCGGGAGTGATCATAATATCCTTTATGATATCTTCGCTCAGCAATTTATCTTTACGGATAAGCGACATAATTATCCACATCATTCTGTTCTGATCGTCAAACAGGGAGTAGGAGGGCAGAAGTGTTTCTTCTCTGTTATACAAATAGCTCAGGGCTGATATTTTATCCTCTGCATTTGATACTGAGCCTATAAGCACAAGCTTTTCCTTTGCCCTTGTAAATGCAACGTATAAAAGACGCATTTCCTCTGAAAGCAGTTCGTTAGTAGCCTTTTGCTTGATGAGAGCATAGGGTATGGAAACTGTCTTTGCCCTGTACCTTGTGTCAAAGTGCTTTGCGGCAATGCCGTAGTCCCTGTCTATGAGCAGGTCCTCTCTCAGGTCTGTTTTGTTAAAGCGCTTTTCCAGTTCGGGTACAAAAACAATGGGAAATTCAAGTCCCTTGCTGCCGTGTATTGTCATTATCCTTACGGCATTTTCACCTTCGGAAACAGGTGGACACTGTTCCAGGCCTATGTCCTCCATATGGACTATGAGCTTTGTTATATTAAAGCTGCCCCTTTGCTCAAAGTCATATACAGCCTCCTTGAACCGCATAAGGTTCGCCTGTCTCAGTTTGCCGTTTTCAAGTATGCCGCAAAGACTGTAGTAGTCTGTATAGTCGTATATTTCAGTAATAAGGGCAGTGATAGTATTGTTGTTTCCGTAATCTCTCAGATATGACATATCCTTTAAAAACTTACCTAGCTTTTCAGAAAGGGCGTCATTGAAATTACGGTTGTATTCCTTTACTGCCTTGTAAAATTGTCTTTCCTCGGAATTTATCCTTATGAGAGCAAGGTCATTGCTGTCAATGTTGTATATAGAGGAGGTAAGCACCTGTATCACATATATATCCTGAAGGGGATTGTCTATAATATTGAGCAGGGCTATCACAGTGCCTACTTCCTGGGTTCCCGTAAGCTCAGCGGATTTCCTGTCTACAGCGGCAGGAATACCCTTTTCCGACAAGGCTTGAACATAGAGCTCGGCATTGTTTCTGTCTTTCAGAAGTATAGCTATATCTCTTGGCTCCACTGCTCTGTATTCCTCTGCTCCCAGGTCATATACCCTGTGTTTGGCAAGCATTTCCGATATCCTCTGGGCTGCGAGGAGAGGAGCGCACTGTACGGAGGGTATAACGGTTTCCTGACCGCGAGGCGGAATATCTATTATATATACCTCTGTTTTATCGTCAATATCCGTATCTCCCATATGGGGATAGGGCGCGCGGGGATAGAGAGCGGCTTTGCTGTCATAGTTTATTTCTCCCAATTCCTTGCTCATAAGCTGATAGAAAAAGAAATTGCAGCTGTCCAGAACGCTTGCCCTTGAACGATAGTTTTCTGACAGAGGAATAAGTAAATTGTCCGCAGTCATTTCCGTACTGTAGCTTTCGTACTTCTGCGTAAATATTTCGGGAGTTGCCATTCTGAAACGGTATATAGCCTGCTTTATATCGCCTACCATAAACATATTGCTCTTATTTCCGGAAACAGCAGTCAGTATTGCCTCCTGAAGATAGTTGCTGTCCTGATATTCGTCTATTATGACCTCGTAAAACTGCTTTTGCAGTTCCCTTGCGGAGTTTGTAAAGCTACCGTCGTCGTTTCTCAGTATATTAAGGCACATATGCTCTATATCGTTAAATTCCGCAAGCTGCTCCTCTGTTTTTCTCTCGGAGAAAAGTCGTGAAAATTCTATTACGGTGTCTATAAGCTCTCTCATGATAGGAGCCTGTGCCTTCTCTATGGTATCTGCAATATCCTCATCGTATGGGAAAAGCGATGAATTTATATCCCTTGAGGAATAAATTTCGCCTATTACAGACTTGAATTCGGCTCTCAGGGAATTAATAGCCTCTATATCCTCACGGGAAACAGTGGTATTTCTGTCTGCCGCAGACCGTGCAAATACAATATTTCTTATATAGTCCGAAAAGTCCCTGCTAAGTCCCTTCTCACACATTGAGATAAGAGCATTTATTATCTCCCTGTCGGAGTTTGGCGCCTGTACAAGAGCCCTTTCAAGAGCTTTATGACTGCCTCCGGAGTTCCTATATATGTTAAGAGCCGCCTTGTGTATCTCTTTGGCTCTGTAAAGCTTTTTAAGTATTTCCTTCTGCAAAAGCTCTCCCCATTTTGTGGAATATATTCCCTTGTCTGTATTTTCATACATTTCTCTACAGCTTAAAAGCCACTTTTCGGGATAGGGCTGTGAGCAGGATATATTATATATGGCATAAATGCAGTTTTCAAGCCTTTCGTCTGAGTACTGAGGTGAAAAGTGATCAGAAAGGGTAATAAATTCCTCTCTGCCCTCGCTGTACTTCCTTTCCAAAAGCTCATCCATTACCTCCTTCTTAAGCTGTGCCGTTTCATCGGAGGTGACCGTTCTGAAATCGGGGTCTAGGTCTATAAGATGAAAATTCCTCTTTACCACCATAGAACAGAAGGAGTCTATTGTGGTTATATAGGACTTGTTCAGAAGTATAAGCTGCTTCTGAAGATGCGCCAGAAGCCTTTGGTCGCAGTTATCCCTTTCACCCTCCGTCTTTATGGCGTCGTTTATGGCTCTGCCTATTCTCTCGCGCATTTCTGCCGCCGCCTTGTTTGTAAAGGTAACAACAAGGAGATTGTCTATATTTATATTGCTTTTGATATCCGTTATAATGGACATAACTCTCTGTACAAGCACATAGGTCTTGCCTGAGCCTGCCGCTGCGCTTACAAGCACATTTTTATTACGCACATTAATTGCAAGAGCCTGTCCAGGGCTTGGTGTATGCTCTGCCATATTGTTCTCCTTTTATTTGTATTTTACCCATAATGAAATTAAATCGGGCATATGCAGTATAACATGGGTCCGTCAAGTATCGATTTATATTATAATACAACATTTCGGGCTTTTTTTCAACTTGCTTATTATAATAAAAAACTGCCGCAGTTTTTTCTGCGGCAGTAAACGTCATACAGCCTCTTCCGAACCGTTGCTGAACTGGTTCATATACAGTGTATAGTAGAAGCCCTTGGCTGCCAGAAGCTCCTTATGATTGCCTCTTTCCACTATCTCGCCGTCCTTAAGCACTGCTATAAGGTCGGCATTGCGTATTGTGGAAAGTCTGTGGGCTATAACGAAACTGGTCTTGCCCTTCATAAGGTTGAGCATAGCCTTCTGTATCTTTATTTCCGTTCTGGTATCTACATTGCTTGTAGCCTCGTCAAGAATAAGTATCTTAGGATTGGCAAGCATTGTCCTGGCTATGGCAAGCATCTGCTTCTGACCCTGTGAAAGAGAGTCGTTGTCCTCGGATATCTCGGTATCATAGCCCTGGGGCAGACGTCTTATGAATTCGTGGGCCTGAGAAAGTATAGCTGCCTGCTTTACCTCTGCATCGGAGGCATCAAGCCTGCCGTAGCGTATATTTTCCATAATTGTGCCTGTGAAAAGATATGTGTCCTGTAAAACTATGCCCAAAGAGCTTCTGAGACTGTCTCTGGTAAGGTGGGTGATATCCTTTCCGTCTATGGAGATAATACCCTGCTGTATATCATAGAAACGTGTGAGCAGGTTTATTATAGTAGTCTTTCCTGCGCCTGTAGGTCCTACAAGGGCTATAGTCTGACCGGGCTTTGCATAGAGGTTTATGTGCTTTAATATAGGGTGATTTTCCTCATAGGCAAAGCATACGTCCTCAAAGTCAACTCTTCCCGTTACATCAGTCAGTACAATGGCATCCTTGTCATCTGCCGGCTCAGGCTCCTGATCCATTACCTGGAATACTCTCTCTGCTCCTGCTATAGCCGAAAGCAGTGTATTATACTGCATAGCAAGCTCGTTAAAGGGTCTTGCGAACTGCTTTGAATAAATAAGAAAGCTTGTTATTATACCCGGGCTTATGCCTATAATAGCGCCTGTTACCGCTATAAGACCATAGCACAGACTGTTTATGAGTGTGGAGGCAGGTCCCATAAGTCCTGAGAATATCTGGGCATTTGTGCCTGCCTTTTTAAGCTCCTCGTTAAGTATCATAAGCCTTTTAAGCTCGTCATCTTCTTTAACAAAGGTTTTTACTACCTTTTGTCCCGTTATAGATTCTTCTATATTGCCGTTTAGTGCGCCAAGTACTCTCTGCTGTTCCTTGAAGTATACCCTTGATCTTTTGGTAATAGCCTTTGTTATAAGGAAAAGCACGGGTATGGCAAGCAGACACACACAGGTAAGAGGAATGCTGAGGCTCAGCATAAAGCCAAGCACACCGACTATCATAAGCGCGCTCTGGAAGGCTTGTGAAAGGCTTGTGTTAAGGGAAAGTGATATATTGTCCACATCGTTTGTGATACGGCTCATAATATCGCCCTTTGAAGTGGTGTCGTAATATTTCAGGGGCAAAGTCTGCATTTTGTCAAAAAGGTCTTTCCTTATGGCAAATACCGTGTTCTGCGATACGTTTACACAAAGCTGTGTCATAAGCCATGTAAAGGAGGCTGAAAGGGCATATATTACCACAAGCACCGCTATTACACCGGCAAGCTCATCAAATTTACCGGGAAGCACATATTTGTCTATAGCCGTACCTACTATCCTTGTGGAAATAAGGTTGGTAAGCACTGAAAAGGCTACGAAGAAAAATACCATAAAAAGCTTGAATTTGTGTATTGAAACATAGTGCCACAGTCTTAAGAGAGTTTTCTTCATCTCCTTAGGCTTTTGTACGGGCATTGCTCTTTTTTGTCCCTTGTTGGGAGGTATACTGTTATTTACTGCCATTATTTATCATCCTCCCTCTTAAGCTGTGAATTGTATATTTCCTGATATTCACCGCTGTTTTCTATAAGATAGTCATGGCTGCCTACGGCTGTTACCCTGCCGCTGTTAATAATGACTATTTTGTCGGCATGCATAACAGAGGTTATCTTCTGAGCTATTATTATCTTTGTTATGCCCTTGTAATTTTCCCTCAGAGCCTTTTGTATCCTTGCCTCCGTTGCCGTATCAAGGGCAGAGGTGCTGTCGTCGAATATCAGTATCTTAGGCTTTTTGATAATAGTACGGGCAATAGACACTCTCTGCTTCTGTCCGCCGGATATGTTGACGCCCATCTGCCCAAGCTCAGTTTCGAACCTGTCAGGCATTTCGTCTATGAACTCATATGCCTGAGCGTCCTTTGCCGCTGCTGTTATCTCATCATCTGTAGCGTCTGCCTTGCCCCATTTTATGTTCTCTTTAATAGTGCCTGAGAACAATATAGGCTTTTGCAGTACTATGCCTATGCTGTTCCTGAGATAGTCAAGACCAATTTTGCGCACGTCTGTGCCGTCTATTTTTATACTGCCCTCGGTCACGTCATAAAGCCTCGGTATAAGGTTGACAAGAGTGGATTTGCCTGCGCCTGTTTCACCCAGTATACCCACGGTCTCTCCGCTGTTTATACTAAGGCTTATATTTTCAAGTACAGGGTCTCCCGTGCTGCCCGGATAGGCAAAGGATACATTGTCAAATTCTATACTACCGTGAGTGATAGCTGAATTATCGGGGCTGTCGCAGTCCTTTATATCCGTTTCGGTCTCAAGCACTTCGTTTATTCTGTCTATGGATGCCTTTCCTCTCGTCATCTGCATAAGCGCCATACCTACCATCATAAATGACATAAGTATCTGATTTATGTAGGTAATGTATGCCATAAGGTCGCCTGTTTCCATAGAGCCTGAATATACCATATTTCCGCCTCTCCACAGTATTATTATAATGACGTTGTTGAGAACGAACATCATAATGGGCATTATAAGCGTCATTATCCTGAATGCCGTTATTGTGGTATTTTTCAGGTCTTTGTTTTTATCGTCGAACTTGCTTTTCTCCTCCTCTGCTCTTACAAAGGCTTTTATAACTCTGACACCTGAAAGAGCGTCACGCATGACTGTATTTACATTGTCTATCTTCTCCTGCACAAGACGGAAAAGTGGAAAGGTATGTCTTATTACAAGTACTATTGTAGTACCCAGTATAAGCACTGCTGCTACAAGCACCAGCGTAAGCCTTGCATTTATGAGGAATGCCATAGTAAGACCGCCTATAAACATAAAGGGCGAGCGCACAAGCATCCTTAAGCTCATAAGTACTATAAGCTGCGCCTGTGTAATATCGTTTGTAAGCCTTGTAACAAGGGAGGAGGTATGGAATTTATCAAGGTTTACAAATGAAAAGCTCTGTATTTTTTCAAGCATGGCAGCCCTTACATCGGTACCGAAGCCCTGTGATGCCTTTGAGGCGCATACGGTACAGCCCACACCGCCTACAACACCGCAGAGGGCTGTTATTACCATTAAAATACCCCGTGATATGATGAAGGCATTATTGCTCTGAGCAATGCCTGTGTCAACGATAGAACTCATTATTCTGGGAATAATAAGCTCGCTTGACACTTCTATTATCATAAGCAGGGGTGCAAGTATCGTATATATAATATAGGGCTTAAGGTAATTTAAAAGTTTTCTCATATACTATCCCTCCGAAAAAGTTAGAAGTCTAACAATATTTTAAGGTAATTTTATGTAATTGTCAATATATTTGTTGTTGTTTTTACAAAAAATATTTGGTATAATCAATATATGCACAATTATTGATTATATATTTAAGGAGAGATACATATGAAAAGAATGAAACCCGAAACAAAACGTAAGGTAGCAGGCTTTGTAGCCGTACTTTTAATAGCTGCCATGGTTTTAAGCTCAGTTTCCGTGCTGTTTATAGATGCTGCGGAAATGCCGCCTGCGGAGGTTAGCTATGAGATCACAGAATAAGAAGAAATCGGATATGGAAAAGCTCAGGGAAGGCGGACTTAGGCTGTGGCATATAATAGCGATAGTCATACTGTTCATAATTATGCTGTGGGCAGTTGTATTCAGCTATAACAACAGAAAGGGCGTAGGCACTGAGCTTATATACAAGGCATATGACAATGACCTTATACTGAACGGCGCCTTTGTAGAGCATGTAAACGTAGGCGGGCTTACTAAGGAGCAGGCTGTAAAGAAGGTAAATGAACAATATGTATATCCCGTGACAAAATGCGTTTTGACCTTTATAGATATGTCAGACAGCTATAAAAAGGACTATACTGCTGAAGAACTGGGACTTTCATATGATGTGAAGGACACGGTAGATAAGGCATATAAGCTGGGAAGAAGCGGAAATAAGCTTGAGAGGATAGCTGCAGCCACGGAGCTGGGAAACAGAAGGGAATTTCTTGCCCTTGGATTTGATGTGGATAAGGGCAGAATAAAAGCCGCTGTCAATGAAATGGACAGTGAGCTTTCAAAAATGGATATTAAAATGGATAAGGATAGACTTGAAGGTATGTTATATGATATGCTTCAGAGAATGACCGTAACGGAAGATAATGAAGATCAGGTCGTATATATACCTGAAAAATCCTGATAATTGAATTTGGTTTGTTTGTATTGGATCGGAGTTTGTATGAGTAGTAAAAAGGGCAGAAATAGAAAAAAGAAAAAAAATAATATGCCGCTTGTGATAATTGCATTGGCAGGTATATTTTTTGTGCTTGCTATTGTGCTTATTTTTTTAAGACGTCCCGTTATGAGTATGTATTATCAATGGAAGATAGATCAGCCCATAGAGGAAAAGACTCCCGTTATGGACAGCAATATACTTATTGACGGCAAATCCGTAGCGGGTATGACACGGGAGGAGGCTCTGGACTATATTAATTCCAATGTAGATTCAAATACCGAGGGCAATGTGGTCAGGATCATAAGCACTGACAAAAGCCATACCTACGAATACACCTTTCAGGACTTCGATGTTAAATTTGACATAGAGGGCGCCGTGAACAGGGCAATAGACTTCGGCAAAGACCCTAAAAAGGACAGCTGGTGGCGGGAGTTCAAGGCTCTTGAGGGCGGCAAGGTGAATATGGCTGTCATGAGCTACAGCAAACCTAAGATAACCTCCTTTGTAAATGCCATTGCATCGGAGATAAATGTAGAGGCAAAGAATGCAGGGCTTGTAAGACAGAACGGCACCTTTACGGTGACAAAGGCCGCAACAGGCTATGCCATAGACAAGGATAAACTCCTTAACGACGTTATAAGCCTTGTGGAAAACAGGGAGTTCGGCAAGGATATAACCTTTGATATAAAGGTGACTGAGCCTAAGTATACAGACAAGGACTTTGAAGGCTTTACAGGGCTTATAGGCTCATATTCAAGCCACTATACAGGCGGCGACGATGCCAGAATACAGAACCTCAGAAACGGCTGCGCCAAAATAAACGGTGTTATAGTATATCCCAATGAGATATTTTCTACCAATGCGCACTTCAATCCCTGTACCGAGGCAAACGGCTGGGCAAGTGCAGGCACTATAGTAAACGGCAAGATAGAGGACAGCTTAGGCGGAGGTATGTGTCAGGTATCGAGCACACTTTATATGGCGCTTCTGAATGCCGAGACGGAAATTACCGAAAGGCATAATCACTCTATGAAGGTAGGCTATGCCGACTATGGCTTTGACGCTACCCTTGCAGGAGATTACAAGGACCTTAAATTCAAGAATGACACGGGATGTGCCATATATCTGGAGGCTTATATTACAGATTCCAACGTAGTTGTGAACATATACGGCAAGGAAGTGCATCCTGCAGGACGTACTCTTAAATTTTCAAATAAATTCATAGAATACAAGGACCCTCCCGACCCTATAGAGAAGTATGACAGCACTCTTCCGGAAGGTACTCAGAAAATAGATACAACAGCTATGAAGGGTGTTACCTATGAGCTTTACAAGAGCGTTTATCAGAACGGTGTCCTTCAGGAGACCGTAAAGGTAAACACAAGCGTTTACTCACCGAGACAGCAGGTAACATTAATAGGAACTAAAAAGCCTGAATAACAGGCTTGGAGAAGAGGTAACTTATGATAGACAAGATCAAGAACTACGACGCTATAAAATGTCTTTTTGAAGCGATACTGGAGCTGGAGACCCTTGAGGACTGCTGCCGCTTTTTCGAGGATGTATGCACTGTAAAGGAAATGCAGGCAATAGCCCAAAGGCTTGAGGTCGCTAAAATGCTTAAAGCGGGAGAGACCTATACGGAGATCGTAAAGGCAACAGGCGCATCGACCGCTACCATAAGCAGAGTAAACCGCTGCCTTAACTATGGCGACGGCGGATATAATCTTGTACTTAAGAGATTGGAGAGCAAATAAAATGAGTATAGAGCAGAAATTAAGCACACTTAATGAAATGCAGAGAAAAGGGGTCCTTAAAACAGAAGGACCGCTTTTATTGTTGGCAGGAGCAGGCTCAGGAAAGACCAGAGTGCTGACTCACAGGATAGCATACCTTATAGAAAAGGGCGTAAGCCCATGGAACATACTTGCCATAACCTTTACAAACAAGGCGGCAAGGGAAATGAAGGAAAGGGTCGCAGCCATAACTCCAGAAGGGAGCCAGGTATGGGTAAGCACCTTTCACTCTACCTGTGTAAGGATATTGAGAAGAGAAATAGACAAGATTGGCAGAAGCAGTCAGTTTACCATATATGACGCTGACGACAGCGAAAGGCTTATAAAGGATATATTAAAGGAAAACAATATAAGCGAAAAGATGTACCCGCCTAAATTCATAATTTCGACCATAAGCTCAAATAAGGATAAAATGATAGGTCCCGATGAATATTTTTCACTGGTGGAAAAGGATTTCAGAATGAGAAAGGTCGCCGAAATATATGAAATATATCAGAAAAGACTTGAGGAAAACAATGCCCTTGACTTTGATGACCTTATTTTCGTTACTGTAAAGCTTTTTAAGGAAAGACCTGATATATTGGATAAGTATCAGGAGCGCTTCAGATACATAATGGTAGATGAATACCAGGACACAAACGGCTCACAGTATGAGCTTGTAAGACTTCTGGCAGACAAGTATAAGAATATATGCGTAGTAGGCGACGACGACCAGAGCATATACGGCTGGAGAGGAGCCGACATAAGGAATATACTTAATTTTAAGCAGGACTATGAAAATGCTGTTGTATATAAGCTGGAGCAGAACTACCGCTCCACACAGTACATACTTGACGCTGCCAACGCAGTCATAAAGAACAACAGGCACGATGAGTTGAAAAGTCTTTGGACAAATACAGAAAACGGCAATAAGATAACTGTATACAGAGCTGTCGACGACCGCTCTGAGGCGGAGTATATATGCTCTGAGATCGACAGAGAGACAATGGCGGGAAAGGAATATAAGGACTTTGCCATACTCTACAGGAACAATGCCCTTTCAAGAGTACTTGAAGAAAGACTTATAAAGTCGGGCATACCCTACAGGCTTTTCGGAGGCACACGCTTTTATGACCGCAGGGAAATAAGAGATATTATGTCTTATCTTAAGTCAATATACAACCCAAGGGACGATATAGCGCTCAGAAGAATAATAAACGTACCCAAGAGGGGCATAGGCGACACTACCGTAGGCAGGATAGGCGAATATGCTCTTGATAAGGGCATATCCTTCTATGATGCTCTTTGCCGCTGTGAAAGTATAGATACCATATCTGCCGCCGCAGTTAAAAAGCTCAGGCTTTTTATTGATATGATGGAGGAGCTTAAGGAGGCGGCTGAGGAGTACCCCGTATCTCATTTTATAGAAAAGGTCATTGAGGACACGGGCTACAGGCAGGAGCTTGAGCTTGAGAACACGGATATTTCAAAGGGCAGGCTGGAAAATATAGAGGAGCTTGTGAACAAGGCTGTAGAATTTGAAAACGGCGACAGTGAGAACAAGAGCCTTGCGGCATTTCTGGAGGAGGTAGCCTTGGTTGCGGACGTAGATGCCTTTACAGAGGGCGACGATACGGTCGTGCTTATGACACTTCACTCCGCAAAGGGACTTGAATTTGATACAGTGTTCATAGCAGGCTTTGAAGAAAATATATTCCCAAGCTATATGTCCCTTACAAGCGGTGATCCCGATGCTCTTGAGGAGGAAAGACGTCTTTGCTATGTCGGTATTACAAGGGCAAAAAGAAAGCTGTATCTGACCTCGGCAGTAAGCCGTTTGCAGCATGGCAACTTTGTGTCAAACGAGGTATCGCGCTTTGCAAAGGAAATTCCCTCTGAGCTTGTGGAGATGAAACAGCAGGGCATAAACACCTACAAGGAGGAAAGACCCTCTTCTCCTAAGTTCAAAAATCCATCAAACAATCATAAGCGTCCTATGAATACTTATAAGATGCCTGCGCCTACAGACTATACTCCCGATTTTGAGGTAGGGGACAAGGTAAGGCATATCAAGTTCGGCATAGGTACCGTTACCGATATAAATCCGGCAGGGGCAGACTATGAGGTAAGTGTGGATTTTGACAATGTTGGTGCAAAAAAGCTAATGGCAAAGCTGGCAAGACTTAAAAGACTCTAGCATTTTTAATAAAAAATTTGCTCAAAATTTTCAAATTTTGTGAAAAAGTCCAAAATTTCCCTTTACAAATTAAAAAACATTGTGTATAATATAAAAAGGTCATAGTGGTTTTTAATAAGGATAGGAGGAATTTTATGACTAAAAAATGTATTGCCGAATTTATAGGCACTATGGTGCTTGTAATTTGCGGCTGCGGCATCGCAATGGTAACAACTAATTCGGAGGCAACTGCCGCATTAGGTGTTACAGGCGGAAACGGTGTTGCTATTGCTTTGGCATTTGGTCTGTCAATCGTTGCTATGGCATACTCTGTAGGCAATGTATCAGGCTGCCACGTTAATCCCGCTGTTTCTCTTGCAATGCTTATCAACAAGAAGCTTACGCTTCCTGAGTTTGCAGGCTATGTTGTAAGCCAGGTTTTAGGTGCTATTGTAGGCGCTCTCATTCTCTTCGGTATCTTTGGCGGAGATATGGGCTTAGGCACTAACATTGCTCAGTCTGTAGGTCAGGGCTTTGTTGCCGAGATAGTTCTTACATTCATTTTTGTATTTGCTATCTGCGGTGTTACAAGTAAGGAAAGCTTCGGTTCAGTTGCAGGCATTGTTATAGGTCTTACACTTGTGCTTGTTCACTTACTTGGCTTGCCCGTTACAGGTACGTCAGTTAACCCTGCCAGAAGCTTTGGCCCCGCTCTTATAGCTATGCTCACGGGAGCTACAGGCGGCGCAGATGCATTTGCACAGGTTTGGGTTTACATACTTGCTCCGCTTATCGGCGGCGCTCTTGCAGCAGTTGTTTATACATTTATGACTAAGGAAGACTAAAAATTTTATATTTAAAGAGAAGATAACATATAAAATCAGGGCTGTCATTTGACAGCCCTTTAGTTCGCTGATAATGTAAATCGTTTAATTAGCGGCTACAGAATCCTCGCTGACAGGAAAATCAAAGTATGTGTCGGGATAGGGTTCGTTTTCCAGAGTGAAATGCCACCATTCGGTGTCCAAAGGCTTAAAGCCGTTATTGAGCATTATATCTCTCAATGTATTTCTGTTGTTTATCTGTTCCTCCGTAAGCTCTCCTGTGTAATCGGGGTGTGAAAGCTCTCCGAAATAGTCAAAGGTGCCGCCCATATCCACGTCCTTTCCCGTATCCATATCAAAAAGGGTCAGATCGATGGTGCTGCCTCGGCTGTGACCTGATTTGTCGGCAATATAGCCTTGATCGAACAATACGGATTTGTCAAGTTCGGGATAAAAATATTCCTTCATATCGGTATTGTCGTTTTCAGCCCATTCAATGAAATTATTTACGGCAGTCTGAGGGCGGTAGGCATCGTATATCTTAAGCCTGTAGCCTTTTTCCTCTGCATCCTGTGATGCGCCCTTAAGGGCGTCCGCCGCCTCCTTTGTAATGAGAGCGCAGGGTTCTTCGTAGCCGTCGATCCTTTCGCCTACAAAGTTATAGGTGGAATAGTATCTTATTTCAAGTATAGCGTCGGGTACAGCTTCGGAAAGAGAAACAAAATCCGAAGAATCGTCATTTTTTGATACATTTCCGTTTTCTGCCACGGGGGTCGTTGAAGAGCAGGCTGAAAGTGCTGCTATTGCAGCCGCAGCCGCAGTTAATTTTAATAATTTTGCAAACATAATGATCTCCTTTTTTAATTATTTGTTGAGACAGCAGATGAAATTTGCCGCCTTTATTGGTATGTTTTTACTTCCGTATGCCTTTGAGGAGTATGAATAGTTACGGACAATGATAGTTTTATAACACTGCCGTAAAATACACCTTTTGTATTTATTGCATAACTTTTATATTACTATTTTATAATATATATTATTTGTCCCTTTGTCAATAGTTGGGTAACACCAAATCAAGAGTGACCATCATATGTTATTTAGTGTAGCAGGCGGTTTTGTTTGCTTTTTACAGCAAAAGGCTTTAAAGCAACTGAATAAGCCGAGTTGATATAATTTATAAAAAATCAATAGTAAATATGAACAAATAATGTTAATTTTTTGTTACAATTCCACAAGCAAGGATTTTAAAGAGGTTTGCCGTTGTCAAGAAAAAATATCAGAAAATATTGCCAAAAATACACATTAGAATTTGTGCAAAAATTATATCTTAAAAATATTGACATACTAGATATAGTGGTGTACAATGTTATTTGACACAAGATATGGGGGTGTTTATCAAATGGATAATGAAATGAATGGTGTTTTTATTATCAAGAAAGATGGCACTTTAGAACCCTTTGATTCAACTAAAATTGTGGCAGCTATAACTAAATCAGC
>CANQBJ010000024.1 GCA_947589665.1 uncultured Clostridia bacterium | reverse complement strand
CAGACAAGGGGAAAAGCGTGTGTATCATAGACAAAAGCACATTTCCAAGACAAAAGACCTGCGGAGGACTTCTGACAGTCAAAACACTTGAATTAATGGAAGGCTGCCCTATAGGGAAATTGGACGGCTCTCTTGTATTGAACAAAATAAATAAGGTCAGCCTTAAAAACAAGGGCAGAAAAGTAGCGGAAATGAACTGCCGAAATGACTTTTATCTTGTGGACAGGCTTTCCTTTGACAACTCCCTTATTGAGAAATATAAGGCTAAGGGCGGCAATATCATAGAGGGAAATGCCGTAACCAAAATAACAGATAAGGGTGTTGTATTAAGCGACGGTACTGAAATTGAATGCAGATTTATAATAGGAGCCGACGGATGCAAGGGCATTACTCAGAAATATGTAGAGAGAAGGCCTGTTGACTGTGCCTTTGGTGTAGAGGCTGATATACCTATAAGGTATGTGGACAGCTCCGCTCTTATGCTGGAGGTAGGCTATTTCAAGGACGGCTATATATGGCACTTCCCAAAGGGGGAGTATGCTACGGTGGGCTTTGCCTTTACCTATGATAAGAACTTCGAATATATGCCTTGGTTTAAAAGACATATTAAAAGGCTGGGTGTTACTGAGGATGTAAAGCTGAAGGGCGCTTTTCTGCCCTACGGTATGGGCAGCAGGATAGTTACAAACGGCAGAAATCTGCTGCTTACAGGAGATGCCGCAGGCTTTATAGACGCAGTGACGGGAGAAGGCACTTATTATGCCATACTTTCGGGACTTATGGCAGGCGAGAGCCTTATGACCGACGATCCCATAAGGAGCTATGAGAAAAAGACAAGCTCTATAGTTTCTTCGGTTGAAAAAAGCTGTAGGCTTGTAAATAAATTCTATAACAAAAGGGAAGATATTCTCGGCAGATTAAAAGGGAAAACACGTTTCTTAAGCTGGTTCTGTGATGTTCAGGTAAGCAGGAATATATATGATTTTTCCTTAAGCAGATTAAGTGCCGCATATATGAAGTATAAGCTCTTTGGAGAAAAAAGCGGAAATAATGGGATATATTGAGAAGTGATCCCAAAGGATAAGCCGGACGCCTGGCAGACGAATATAATAGCTGCGGCGCACCTCAACTTATGTTTTAGCTGAGGTGTGCCGTATTTTGCTTTATCGGTAAAATAGTCAATTTATTTTTTTCACTGCCTTGCATGGACTTCCCAGAGCCAAAACGCCCTCGGGTATATCCTTTGTGACAATACTTCCCGCTCCTATAACGGAATTGCTGCCTATACTGACACCGGGCATAACTATTACATTGCCGCCTATCCATACATTATCGCCTACATATATGGGCTTGGCAAATTCAAGTCCCTTTTTCCTCTGTTCGGGGTCGAGAGGATGTCCCACTGTATAAAAGCTGCAGTTGGGACCTATGATACAGCCCTTTCCGAACACTACTTTTGCGCAGTCCAGTATCAATAAATTGTGATTGGAATAAAAATAATCCCCCAGCTCTATATTAAAGCCGTAGTCACACCAAAAGGTCTGCTCTATCCACGCATCCTTTCCTGCCTTGCCTACTATTTTATCAATAAGCTCAATGCGTCTGTCCTCCTCAGAGGGCTTGAGAGAATTATACTCGGCGCACATATCCTTGCATCTGAGCCTTTTCAGATATAGCTCCTCGTCTCCTGCATAATAAAGCTCTCCAGAAGTCATTTTTTCTAATTCTATCTTTTTTTATTACCGCCTTTTATAGTATTTTGTAATAATCGTATCACAACATCGGGATTTTGTCTACAAATTAATTGTACAGTCACGGTTTATAAAATTATTAACAATGTGTAAATTATACAGTGACAAGTTGACGGCGGTATAAAAAGGAATTACAATAATAGTATCAAGTGCAGGATCGGGTATTGACGCTTGGAAGAAGTGAGTTGATACGACAAAGAAGGAGGCGGAATTATGAAAATAGCTGTACGCTATTATACAAGAGGAGGCAATACGCAAAAGCTTGCCTATGCCATTTCAGAAGCAGTGGGAGTGGAGGCTAAGACGACTGCAGAACCTCTTGAGGAGGATGTGGATGTACTTTTTATTGGCTGCTCACCCTATGCCTTTGATGTTGATGATAATGTAAAGAAATTTATAGAGGGGATAAACGTATCTGTAGGCAGGGCTGTAAGCTTTGGCACTGCATCTGTTATAAAAACTACCCGTAAATACATAGAAAAACTGTTACAGGCAAAGAATATTCCTCTTGCCGATGAGGAATTTATATGCAGAGGCTCCTTTGCTCTCCTCCACAGAGGCAGACCCAATGCCGATGATTGTAGGGCTGCAGCCGAATTTGCCCTGAATATTGTAAAAGAGCAAAACTGATGTTTGAAAATCAGCGGTGGCTTTATCTGGATGAATTTTTGTTTATATGAATAGGTTCGACCTCTCAGTCAGCCCCGCTTACAACTATTTTTATATAAGCTTTTGCCGCGGCTGACAGCTCCCCTTGCGAAGGGGAGCTTTAGGTAGATGCTTCGCAAAACACTTTATTTACTTATAAAACAACAACTAAGTTGCTGTCACAACCTTTGCGGTGCATAACCTCCCCTAGCGTCAGCGTCGGAGGGGAGGGGGACCATGCGCAGCATGGTGGAAGGGTCGTTTTTCTACGTTAAACAATAATTTAATGTAACAGTCTATATAAATTGACGGTTTTGCCATAATGGCAAAACCGTCGATTCTGTGATATTAATGTAAACAGCATTCAGCCGAATAATTTTCGCTGCGGAGCAAAATTTATTAAGCTGATGCCTTTTCCTTGTAAAGAATTTCAATATAAGCCAGTACAAGAGGTCCGACACCCTTAGCGTCATTTGATACAATAGGCTCGCTCATATAGTAGCCGAAAGTACCGTCTCTTCTAGTATTGTTTTCGGGACCTAAGCCTGCTACAAGGCAAATGCCATCAAGCTGAAGCTCTCCGTCCTTTTCTGAAAGATACTTTTCGCAAACACCGTTAAATGCCTTTTCGCCATACTTGAAATAGCTTTCATCCAGTATTCCCATTCTTACAGACTTCATAATAGCGTAGGCAAATATAGAGCTTCCGCTTGTTTCAAGATAGTTGCCGGGTATACCGCCGAGATTAACTACCTGATACCACATACCGTTGTCGCTCTGATACTTAAGCATGGAATCGATAAGCTCCTTGTATATTTCGGAAAGCTTAGCCTTTTCCTCAGCCATGCTCTCAGGCATAACGGAAACTGTATCGATAAGAGCCATAGCATACCAGCCAAGGGCTCTCAGCCAGAAGTTGCGTGAAAGTCCTGTTACCTTGTCGCACCAAAAGGCCTTTCTGGAATAATCATAGCCGTGGTAGTAAAGACCTGTCTTGGGGTCTCTCATATTCTTGTATACATTGAGGAACTGAGCATAGCTGTCCTTACAATTTTTGCAGCCGTTATACTCTACCTCATACTGCATATAGAAGGGCTGTCCCATATACATACCGTCAAGCCATACCTGATTGGGATATATCATCTTGTGCCAGAAGTTGCCCTCTTCGGTCCTTGGCTGGTTCTGTACCTGAGAGTATATGGTCTCAATAGCCTTCTTGTATTTTTCCTTGCCTGTCAACTTGTAAAGCTCAAACAATGTCTTGCCTGCATTTACATTGTCGATATTGTACTCCTTAGGATCATAGGACTTTATAGAGCCGTCATCCTGAACAAAGTAGTCTATAAAATCATCGGCAAATCTGAGAAACTTTTCATCGCCCTTTATGGCATAAAGATCCAGAATAGCCTTGATCATACAGCCGTCAATGTAATTCCACGTAGATGGCTTGCCGCTCTTTATCTTTTCTATATTCCATATAGGTGCCTGTGGTGTACTCTTTTCCAGAAGCTGATCGATATACTTATCCAATATTTCCATAATATACCTCCTCGTATTTGATGTTATATTTTTATTTTAACATAATATTTCTGCCTTATCAATACAAAATCAATCGTTTTCAGTATTTATATCCTGAGCCAGTACATACATGAAATAAAGACTTTTAGCCGCCTTTTCTCTTGTGACCTCAGTCTTTGGCTGTAAGGTATAGCCATTTATCATCTTTCCTCTTGCTATACCCTCTTCACTTCTTATAAGTCCAAGCTCGTATGCCTCCTCTACCTGAGTATATAAGCTTTCGTCTATTTCAGCCTTATCCGTAATTGCGCCAAAGCCAACAAGAGGATAATACTGAGCCTCCTCACCTACAAGGTTAGGATCATAATTGGGATCGTCGGGAGTTATATTGCTGCCGTTATAGTCAGTCATATACTTTGGCTTTTCAGTAAATTTTGCATTATATGCCTCAAGCTCTATACATGCCATTACCTCTCTTGTAAGAGGCGCCGTATCGTATTCACTATTTAATTCAATACCGTAAAGCTTTTCGATGGCAGCGGCATATTCATAGGCGGTCATTATGTCCTTTGGTCTGAAATTGCCCTCTTTATCCTTAGTCATAATACCAAGCTGTACCATTTTCTCTATCTGATTTTTATAATAAGCGTTTTCGCCCTTTACATCGCTGCAGATCTCAGGATATACTTTCTCGGCATCGCCTTCGGCAGCGCCGTCTATCATAGCCTCCTTCATAGGCTTAAGCTCGCTGTACTTGTCTGAAAGCTCTGCAATATCCTTTGCCACAATAAGGGCATACTGCTTGGCAAGAGCCTCCTTCATATGAGTACCGTCTATTTTATTCTGAGGATGACCGTTTGCATAGCTGCCCGAATTTGTCTTGCCCGGAGTTTCGCCTGCCTCAAGGCTAAGGACTATAGCCTCTGCCTCGGCAGTGCCTATAGAGTTGAGATAGTCAACGCTCTGAGTATTAAGGTCTGCAAGAGGAACATTCATTTCCTCAGCCGTCTCTCTCATTACCTTGGGAAACTCCCTGTCCTTTGTGGTAAAGCTGTCCTTATAGGTTTCCTGTCCTTCCTTTACCCTTGTCATAGGAGTTACAAGAACAGGTATCATACCTCTTGCCTTTATAGCGGGGATATAATAATTCTCAATATATGTTCGGTACATAGCCTCGGTTGAGCCTACGCCAAAGCGCGCTGTAGGGTCTGAGTCTGCGCCTGTCTTTTCGTCGTTATGTCCGCTCTGCACAAGTACAAAATCGTCCTTTGCCCCTGTCATAAGCACATCGTTAAGCCTTCCCTCCTGATACATGCTCTTAAGGGAACGTCCGCCCATGGAATAGTTTATAACATTTATCTTGTCTGTATCAAAAAGCCTGTCAAAGACCTGTCCCCAACCGCACATGGGAGCCTCCTCAAAGGTATAGGACTTCAGCGTAGAGTCGCCTAAGAGATATACCGTAGGCTTATCTGCAGTTCTTACCTCAACGGGAGCAATACTTATCCTCTTTAATACAACAGGCACTCCGCAGGTCTTAGGCTCTATTTCCACGTCGATATATCCGGTGCCGTCGGCATAGTCAAAGCTCCATACATTGTCGTCCCACTGGGCCTTATGCTGATTAGCCACAAGCTTTGCCGCGTCCCAGTAGGCGGTAGCCATTCTTGCAGGCTGCATTGCATTGACGCTGACAATAGCGTTTTCATCGCCCTTGTCGGTAGTTACCTCAATATGATAGCCGCCTTTAGGCACCCTTACCCTGAATATAAGTCCGCCGAAGTTATGAGTGGTAGACTTATCGGCAGTTATTTCATTGCCGTCTTCATCATAGCATTGGAATATTCTGGGATCACTTTCTGTAATTGAAAAGCCTTCCTCCGTCACAGAAATTTTATCAGGGTCTACATTCCTTACAGGCATAGATGTTGACCGGTCTGTAAAGCCATAGCCTGCGTCTTCGCTGTACCTTCTTACAAAGTACATATTCTTGGCGCCCTTTTCATATTCCTTTGTAAAGTTAAAATTATATTCCTTTGGCATGACTTCGCCCCTTACAGCGGAGAATGACACAGCAGTCATAACTGCCGCCGTCAAAATTGCAGTGATTTTTCTTAATTTCATAGCATAACCTCCTCAAAATATCTCTTATGTTAATTTTAATACATTACTACGTAAATTGCAAGATGCTTAAGTTTTTGTTTAGGTTAGTAAGGCGACCCTTCCACCATGCTTCGCATGGTCCCCCTCCCCTCCGACGCTAACGCTAGGGGAGGTTATTTGCCGCAAAGGCTGTGACAACAGCTTAGGTGTTGTTTTTCTAAGTAAATAAGTGCTTTTGCAAAGCACCCACCTAAAGCTCCCCTTCGCAAGGGGAGCTGTCAGCCGCGGCAAAAGCTTATATAAAAATAACTGCGAGCGGGGCTGACTGAGAGGTCGTTATTAACATAAACAAAAACCTTATTTCACCCTCACAGGCAGACCACAGACTACTTCAACAACGCTGTCTGCCCAATCCGCCAATCTGCTGTTCACAAGGTTTAACTCCTCAATATATCCGAGAGTGTCCTTATCATACATAATACCGTCCTCGGAAATGCTATTGGTCACCACAATAACATTATCTGCCTGTACATTTTCGATACACTCCGTCACATACTCGCCGTTCTTTGTCTCACTGCCAAACATCTCATTTGCAAGGAGATTTGAAACGCACTCTATAATAACGGTATCCTTTACATTTATTTTGTCTATGTCGCGGTACTGCTCTACAGTCACAAAGCCCTTGCCTTTGCGTAATTTTTTATGGCGCTCTATACGTCTTTTACCCTCTTCGCCAAAGGGCATCATACAAGCGACATAGTATACGATATTCCTTTTAAGCTTAAGCGCCATATTTTCGGCAAACTCAGACTTACCGCTGCCGCTGCCGCCTATTATCAATATTTTCATCTCTTATAGCTTTCCATTTCCAGATCATCAAAGGTCTTATTGTTATACACAGCCATAGCCATATCCAGCAAGGGGAAAAGCATAATTGCGCCTGTACCCTCGCCAAGAGCCATATTGCCGTCAATTACAGTTTCAAGCCCCAGCCAGTCAAGAGCAAGAGCGGAAAGAGGCTCCTTGCCCCTGTGGGAGCCGATAACATAGTCTGTGATATCCTTTTCCTCAAGGCTTGCCAGCAGCAGAGCCGCCATAGACACGGCTCCGTCGGCAACAACAGGCACCCTGTATTTCTTTGCGCCTAAATATGCGCCTGCCATAGCCGCAATGTCATATCCCCCTACACAGCTTAAAATATCGTACATATTTTTCTTGGGTCTATGCATTTCAAGAGCCTCGTCTATGATCCTTATCTTTCTTTCATATTTTTCATCGGTAAGTCCCGAACCTCTTCCCGTTACACCTGCGGCGCTTTTGCCCAGCACGGCAGTTCCGCAGGCGGCGGCAGTCGTAGTATTGCCTATACCCATTTCGCCTACGGCGATAATATCATATCTGTCCCTGAGCCTGCCGACTATTTCAGTACCGTATTCCACAGCCTTTGCTGTCTGTTGGGCTGTCATAGCCCTTTTATGCCTGAAATTTTCGGTACCTCTTGATATCTTGTTTATAAAATGGGCAGGTGTATCTTCCTTTACGCCTATATCCACGCAAAAGCAGTCTGCCTTTGCTATTTCAGCCATTTTGCTGCTTGTGGCAATGCCCTTATAAATGTTGCCACATACCAAAGCCGTAACGCTGCTGTCTGTCTGAGCAATGCCCTCTTCAACAATACCGTTGTCGCTGCAGAATATGATCGCTGCCTTTTTGTCAATGGAAATATCCGTACTGCCCTTTATGGCGCCTATTTTACATATTATACTTTCAAGCCTTCCCAGTCCGTCAATGGGCTTAGCCACACTGTCCCATTTTCTGCGTACGGCATAATACATATCCCTCATCTTTTTACCTCACAAAATTCTCTGCTGCCTTTCTGTTGCCCCATAAATAGATATGGGGAAATCCGCAGTACATATTTACGGACAGATGTCCCGTGTGCCAGTCCCTTTTGCTTAAGGGCTTTACGGCATGGAAGTCCCTGCCCTCATTGTCACTTCTGTAATAATGAAATTCATGGGCTTTTATTTCCTCACCCTTTTTGCAGAGTATATTGTCCTTTTGGGCAGTCATTGTAATATAGCCGAAATGTTTCAGACTGCTGCCTTTTACGGAATTGCCCCTTATTACTCCTGCCATACTGTATCCGTCTATGCTTTCGTTAAGGTACATAAAGCCCCCGCATTCGGCTATCACACTAAGCCCGCCCTTTATTTTGCTTTTAATATCCATAAGCATAGACTTGTTTTCGGAAAGCTCTTTTGCATATAGCTCCGGATATCCTCCGCTTAAAATAAGCTTGTCACAGGGAGGTATATTTTTATCATTAAGGGGTGAAAAATATACTATATCGCAGCCCATTTCCTTTAAAAGCCATATGTTGTCCTCATAGTTAAAGCAGAAGGCATTATCCCTTGCCACAGCTATGGTCCTGTCCGAAATTTTTTCTATATTTATTCTTTTATAGCTTAGGTCCTCCGCTCCTTCTCCAAGCTCCAAAAGTCCGTCTATATCTATATATTTCTCTGTGTTTTCAGCAAGTATATCTATTTTTCTTCTGAAAGAGGCCATATCCTCATCTGTCACAAGTCCCAGATGTCGGCTCGGGAGTTGGGCTTCTTTTATATCGGGCAGAAAGCCGTATGCTTTAATACCCATGGTATTGCAAAGCTCTTTCATATTCTCATAGAGCATGGGAGAAAGCCTGTTGAAAATGACACCCTTTATATGGCTGTTGTCCTTGTATTGCGAAAATCCCTTTATAATAGCGCCTGCGGAATTGCTTATACCTCTGCAGTTTAAAACAAGCACAACGGGAGTATCTGTCATATCCGCAATATCATAGCTGCTTGCCCTTTCACTTCCGGCAATACCGTCATAATAGCCCATTACACCCTCTATTACGCTTATGCCGTCCCTATCCAGAAGAGTGCATATCTCATCTCTTGTACAGAAAAAGCTGTCCAGGTTCCCTGAGGGTATACCGATAGCCCTTTTATGGAGCATACCATCTATGTAATCGGGACCGCATTTATATGATCTTATATTGTGTCCTCTGTCCTTAAGCGCCTTTAAAATACCGCAGACAACAGAGGTCTTTCCACAGGAGCTTGAAACTCCCGCTATCATAAATCTTGCCATAATATCACCTTGTAAAATATATCATGTGTCAATATAACTATATCATATATTGATGTAAATTACAAATGTTTAGCGGTGTAAATTGCTTGCAGGGTTTATATATTGGAGATAGGATGTAGTGTTAAATTTTTGTTTATGTTAGTATCGACCTCTCAGTCAGCCCCGTTCACAGTTATTTTTATATAAACTTTTGCCGCGGCTGACAGCTCCCCTTGCGAAGGGGAGCTTTAGGTATGCGTCTTTCAAAGTCGCTAATTTACTTAGAAAAACAACACCTAAGCTGCTGCACCGCCTTGCGGTAAACGACCTCCCCTAGCGTAGCGTCGGAGGGGAGGGGGACCATGCGTAGCATGGTGGAAGGGTCGCCTTACTAATATAAACAAAAATTTATCAGCAAATCAAAAAAAGGCTTATAGCCTCTTTTTGATTGCTTGATACGGCAGTTTTTTCTGCTAGTATTTTTCTATATCTATTTTTTCGGCGGAATAGTTTTCGTGAAGTATGCGTGAGCATATCTGCTCAAAGTGTGATTTGTCGCTTACATAGAAAAGCCTTTCTGCATTATGTCCCTTTTCACTGAGCATATTATGCTCTTCAAGGTATTCCTTAAGCTTAACAGCCGTTGCCTTTGCAGGGTCTACTATAGTTACCTTTTCTCCGACTATCCTGCCTATACATTCCTTAAGTGTGGGATAATGGGTACAGCCCAGTATTATAGAGTCTATGTTCTTGTCTATAAGCTCCTGCAGGTATTTGCGTGCAGTAAGTTCTGCAACGTCGTTGTTGACCCAGCCCTCCTCCGCAAGGGGTACGAAAAGAGGACAGGCTTTTTTATAAACCTGTATTTCGGGGTCTGCCGCTTTAAGACGCTTTTCATAGGCGCCTGAAGAAACGGTGGCATAGGTGCCTATAAGTCCCACTATCTTATTCTTAGTAGCGGCAATACAGCTTTCAACACCGGGAGTTACCACCTCTGTAATAGGCAGGTCCGGAAATTCCTCCGAAAGCTCCTCATAGCAGTTGGAGCTGACTGTATTACAGGCAATAACTACAGCTTTTACATTTTTGGTTTTAAGAAATCTTATTATCTGGCTTGAAAATTTGGTGACGGTCTCCTTGCCTTTGGAACCGTAGGGTACTCTTGCCGTATCGCCGAAGTATACCAGAGATTCCTCGGGCAGAAGCTTTACTACCTGCTTTACTACAGTAAGTCCGCCGACTCCCGAATCAAATATGCCTATAGGTCTGTTGTCCATATCTTAATCCTCATATCTGCTTAAGCCTAATTCTATAAGCTTATCTACAAGCTCCTCCACAGGTATGCCAAGCTCGGCAAAAAGCATGGGGTACATACTTATGGATGTAAAGCCCGGAAGTGTGTTTATTTCGTTGAATATTATTCTGTTAGTGCCTTCTTCCATAAAGAAGTCTACTCTTGAAAGTCCCATACCGTCAAGAGCCTTGAATATGCGTACTGACTTTTCTCTTATCTCCTCGGCTTTTTCGGGAGGGATGGGAGCGGGTATTACTGTACGGGAGTCCTTGTTGTTATACTTGGCGTCATAGTCATAGAACTCGGCTGCCGCCAGTATCTGGCCTACGGCAGATGCCTTTACATCTCTGTTGCCAAGCACTGCGCACTCCAGCTCTGCGCCTGTTATATTTTCCTCTATTACTATGGTCCTGTCTTCTTTAGAAGCAGTCCATAAGCCGTCTACAAGCTCATCTCTGTTATGCGCCTTTGTTATGCCTACACTGGAGCCTGCGCAGGCAGGCTTTACAAAGCAGGGATAACCGCATATGCTTTCCGCCTTGTCTATACATTCCTCTATATTTTCTTCAAGCTCATTTCTGTATACTACTGTATACTTTGCCTGATCTATGCCAAGGGTATCTACTATTATCTTGGTATACGCCTTATTCATACTTACTGCTGAGGAAAGCACTCCGCAGCCTACATAGGGTATGCCCGTCAGTTCAAAAAGACCCTGTATAGTGCCGTCTTCTCCGTTCAGACCGTGGAGTACGGGGAAAATAAGGTCTACGGGTATAAGCTTTACCTTGTCGCCTACTATCCTAAGTATGCCCTTCTGTGAGGAATCGGGACTTAATACGGCTGTTGCCGCAAACTTTTCCCAGCTGCCCTTTGCTATGTTCTCAATGGGACCGTCATAGAGCAGCCATCTGCCGTCCTTTGTGATATATATGGGTATTATAGTATATTTGTCAGGATTGATATTCTGCATTATTGTAGAGGCGCTTATCTTTGATATCTCGTGCTCTGAGGAGCGTCCGCCGAATAATACTGCTATTACCTTTTTGCTCATTACAGATTTTTCCTTTCATTTAAACTTTATTACAATTAACAGTATATACCTTTTGAGCCTTTTTTGCAACAGTGAATTAAGGGAGCTTAGCAGTGCCGATATCTTTTTCAGGCAAAGTCAGTAATAAAAATAAATTTATGTCGCGATTTGTCGCACTTTTCGTGCTAGGCTGTTAATGTCAGATAAATAAAAGGGTGCATATAAACATATCTGACAGGCAATATACATTTGCCGTTTAATGTTAAAATTCCAAAAATAACGCAGAAAAGAGGTGATCGGTTGTTTGATTTTCAGTTTCCTTATTTCCGTACGCCTGAGATAAATGCCATTATTAAAAACGGCGCTAAGGCTATTGGAGAAGAGGATTTTATATTAAAGGAGATAAATGAGTTCAGGATGTCTGCTAAAAGAAGAGATATGCTTATGGGACAGGAATATTACTGCGGACGTCATGACATCCTTAAAAGGAAAAGGACTGCCATCGGTCCCGGAGGCAAGCAGATGGAAATTGAAAATCTGCCTAATAACCACATTGTAGACAACCAGTATAAAAAGCTTGTGACTCAGAAGGTAAACTATATTCTGGGCAAGCCCCTTACCTTTGACGGGGATAACAGGGAGTATATAAACGAGGTCAAAAAAATACTGGGCAGAGATTTTATGAAGGTCATGAGAAATGTATGCGAGGACAGCCTTAACTGCGGTATAGGCTGGCTTTATGTATACTATGACGATGAGGGCGCTCTTAAGTTCAGAAGGTTCCGACCATGGGAAATAGTGCCGGGCTGGGCGGACGAGGATCACAGAGCGCTGGACTATGTGATAAGAGTATATGAAAGAGTGGAGTACAGGGGCAAAAAAAGAGAGATAAGGCAGTGCGTCGAGGTATTTGACAGAGTGTATATAAAAAGATATATCGTTGACAGGGGAAGGCTGGTGCCTGACGGAAATAAATGGAAAACACCTTATTTCTATATGAGAAGAGGTCAGGGAAGCTTTGGCAGGGTGCCTGTTATTCCCTTTAAGTACAATGATAAGGAAATTCCTCTTATAAAGGCGGTCAAAAGCCTTCAGGACGGACTTAACCTTATTGTGAGCAACTTCCTTAACGCTATGGAGGAGGACCCCAGAAATACCATTCTTGTACTTAAAAACTATGATGGTGAAAATCTGGGCGAGTTCAGGAAAAACCTTGCCAGCTACGGCGCTGTGAAGGTAAGGACCATTGACGGAGCCCAGGGCGGTGTGGACACACTCAGCATAAATGTAAATGCTGAGAATTACAAGGCTCTTATTGAAATTTTTAAAAAGGGCATTATTGAAAACGGTATGGGCTATGACGCCAAGGATGACAGGCTGTCCGGCAATCCTAACCAAATGAATATACAGAGTATGTATTCAGATATAGATATTGACGCAAACGGCATTGAAACGGAGTATCACTGCTCCTTTGAGGAAATACTTTGGTTCATATGCCTGCATCTGAATAATATGGGTATCGGAAGTTTTGAGAATGAAGATGTAAATGTTATTTTCAACAGGGATATCCTTATTAACGAGGGCGAGGCTATCGATAACTGTATAAAGTCCATGAATATTCTGAGCAGAGAGACTATTGTGGCTCAGCATCCCTGGACTGAGGATGTAGACGGTGAGTTGGAAAGACTTGACAGGGAAAAGAAAACAGAAAAGACTGATGAGGACACTGAAGAAGGAAAGAGTGATGAATAATGAAGAAATTTCTTGAAGGGCTTGGGCTTGAAGCTGATGTCATTGAAGCAATAGAGAAGGAGAGCGGTAAAAGGCTAAGGGAGGCTGAGGACAAGGTTGCATCCCTTGCCTCTGAGCTGGAGAAAATGAGGACAGAGAGCAAGGAGCTTGAGCAAAGACATAAGGAAGAAATAATTAATATTAACAAAAACAATGCAGTTGACAACGCTCTTATGAGAGCGGGAGCCAGAACCCTTAAGGCTGTGAAGGCGCTTATCGACACGGACAATATAGTAATTGATGAAAATGGTGATATAAAGGGTCTAGAGGAACAGATAAAGACTTTGCAGGAGGGCGAGGACACGAAATATCTCTTTGACAAAAATCAGGGCTTCAGAGGTGTTTTTGTGGGAAACAGCGAAGATGAAAATATTAGTGTAGAGGATATGAATTACACACAGTTGTGTGCATACTTTGAAGGAAAGTAACTAAAAGTTACAAAATAAAAAAACCGATTTTCGGGGGTCCTGGACCCCCGAAAATTAAGAAGAAAAAAATAATACTATAAGGAGTGAAAGACAAATGGCTAAATTTGAAAGCAAAAGCTTTAATCCACAGGCCTTTGGAGCTTATGTGGAGAAAATTCCTCAGTTAAAGAAAAATGAGTTGGTCAAGAGTAAGGCATTAAGAGGAAATGCGGAAATAAGAAATGCCTTTAGCTCACAGACAGGCACAGCCTATGCGATACTGCCTATGTACGGTCTTCTTGACGGCGATGTTCTCAACTATGACGGTCAGACAGACATTATTGCTACAGATACCACTACCTATGAAAGAGGCGTTGTGGTAGTAGGTCGTGCCAAGGCATGGATAGAAACTGACTTTGCAGAGGATATCACCGCAGGAGCAGGCTTTATGGACAGTGTGGCTCAGCAGGTGGCTGAGTACTTTGACGAGGTGGATCAGAATACTCTTCTTGCCATATTGGAGGGTATCTATTCTATGACAGGCAAGGAAAACAAGGAGTTTGTGGATGAACACACCTATGACATTACCAAGGAGGGCGATGGCATTGTGGAGCCTGCTACTCTCAACAAGGCTATACAGAAGGCAGGCGGCGACAACAAGAATAAGTTTACCCTTGCAATTATGCATTCCGAGGTGGCTACAAATCTTGAAAATCTTAATCTTCTGGCTTATCTCAAGCAGACTGACGCTATGGGTATCCAGAGAGACCTTACTCTTGCCACATGGAACGGCAGAAGCGTAATTATCGACGACAGTATGCCTGTAACGGAGGGTGACGATGGAAAGAGCATATATACTACATATATTTTAGGTCAGGGCGCCTTTGACTATGAGAACATAGGAGCCAAGGTGCCTTATGAAATGGGCAGAAATCCTGCCGTAAAGGGCGGTCAGGACACGCTCTATGTAAGACAGAGAAAGTGCTTTGCCCCCTTTGGCATAAGCTATTTAAAGAAAAATCAGGAAACCCTTTCTCCTACTGACGAGGAGCTTAAAGACGGCGAAAACTGGTGTCTTGTAAACGACGGCAGCGAGGAGCCGAAATATATCAATCACAAGGCTATACCTATTGCAAGGATAATAAGCAAGGGCAGATTATAATATGATCAGAAAAGATGATGTTGTTTTAAGGCTTAATACTCTGGGCTACAATGCCGATAACGGCGATGCGCTTACTTTGGAAATAAGTATAAGGGGCACCGAGGAGTATATCAAAAATTACTGCAACATAAAAAGGATACCTCACAGGCTCTACAGTACGGCTGTGGATATGTGCTGCGGTACGTTTCTTAAAACAAAATACAGCATAGGCGCTCTTGAGGGCTATGATGTAAAAAGCGCCCTTGTAAATGTGACCGAGGGCGACGTAAGCATAAGCTATGGCAAGGGCTTAAGCAGTGAGGAGCTTTTTAATGCCCTTATTGACAAGCTGACTGATAAGGAGGGCCTTCTGGTATGCTGTCGGAAGCTGAGCTGGTAAGAATAAGGGGCGCTGTGGAAAGGCTGTATACCTGTATATGCAGCGTATACGAAAAAGAGGAGTATACAGATGAGGCAGGCATCACAAGGCATAGAGAAAGGCTTGTGATGGAGAATATACCGTGCAGGATATCATATTCTACGGGTATGCTCTTCAACAAGCTGAATTCGGGCAAGGAATGTGCGGATGCCGTCAGGAACAAGCAGTATACAAAGATATTCACATCCCCCGATATACTCATAAGGCCGGGAAGTAAAATTGCCGTGACCAATGAAAAGGGTGAGCATACATACTTCCACAGCGGAGAAAGAGCAGAGTATTTAAGCCATAATGAAGTTCTTGTGGAAAATTTCAAGGGGTGGAGCTAGTGATAAAGGATATTATAAACGGCATTGCAAGAAAGCTTGCAGCTGAGTTCAAGGATATTAAAATATACAGCGAAAAGGTGGAGCAGGGCTTTGCAAAGCCTTGCTTTGCCATAAACTGCGAAAGCATTGACAATCATCTCTACAGAGGCAGACGCTACAGAACGGACAACAATATCGATATACACTATTATTCCGATACAAGAGAGGATGTAAACGATGTTATGTCAAGGCTTTTCGGGTGCCTGGAGTATATCAATATTCCGGGAAGCGTCCTAAGAGGAGAAAATATGAAAATGGAAGTAAAGGAGGACTACTGCAGCTTTAAGGTAAGCTACGGTTGCTTCTACTTTGTTGAAGATAAATATGAAAGTGATTTGATGGGTGAGCTCGACCTTAAGAGCACACCACGGTAAGGAGGATTATATGGAAGAAACTAGATACAGTAAAAATGTGATCGTCAGGTCAGATGTGTATTCTGAATACAGGGATATTTTAAATGCTGTTTTAGACGAGGATACGGAATATACCCTTGACGAAGTAGATGTTATTTTATGCGGATTTCTGGAAGGAGAGGTGAAGTAATATGGCTTTAGGCGGAGGTTTTTTCACAGCTGAGAATAAGGTGCTGCCCGGCGCTTATATCAACTTTGTATCTACTAAGAATATTGTAAATACCTTTGGTGAAAGAGGCGTAGGTGCTATTTCTATGATTATGGATTGGTTCCCTGACGATACGGTTGTGGAGCTTACAAGAGAAAGTATTATGAGGGACTGTTTTAAGCTCTTTGGCTACAGCTACACTGATGATGCCCTTATGGGTATAAGGGATTTCTTCAAAAACGGAAGTAAGCTGTATCTGTACAAGGGAAACAGTTCAACCAGCAAGGCTGCCTCATGTAAATACTGCACTGCCGCATACAAGGGCGCAAGAGGAAACGATATCAGTATCAAAATAGAAAATGATCTGAATAACAAAAAGCTTGTAAGTACATACTTGGACGGCAGACTTGTGGAAAGTCAAAGCGTTTCTTCGGCAGCTGAGCTTAAGGACAATGACTTTGTGAAGTGGAAAAGGGAGGAAGCTCTTGAAAATACTACAGGCTTAAGTCTTACAGGCGGTGACAGCGGAGGACTTATGGGCACTGATGCAGAAAAATTCCTGAATAAAATGGAAAGCTACCATTTTAATGCCATTTCTATTATTACAGACAATGAGGATTATGGACTTATACTTTTGGAGTATACGAAGAGAATGAGAGAAGAGGTAGGAAAAAAATTCCAGTGCATTACCTTTGACCAATTAGGTCATAACTATGAGGGCAGCATTTCTACAAATACGTGGGTATTGAAGGACGGAAAGCCTACATGTGATCTTCTGTTCTGGCTTACAGGCGCCGTTGCCGGCTGTCCTGTCAATCAGTCCCTTACAAACAAGCTGTATGACGGCGAAATGAAGATCGAGGACAATAATTTTTCACAGGCCGTATACGAAAAGAGAATAGAAGAGGGTCTGCTTGTTCTGCATAAGGTGGGAGATGAGTGGAGAGTATTGCTGGATATCAATACTCTTACGAAAACTACAGAGGAAAAGAACGAAATGTTCAAGGATAATCAGACCATAAGAGTAATAGACCAGATAGCTGAGGATATCGCATCTATATTTGTCAATTATTATCTGGGCAAGGTGCCTAACGACCTTGCAGGACGAAATTCGCTGTGGAGCGATATCGTAAAGCACCATGAAAAGCTTATGGATATGAGAGCCATTGAGGATTTCAGCGAAGAAAATGTTGTTGTGGAAAAGGGCGAGAGCAAGAGAAGTGTTGTGGTATATGACTGTATCACTCCCGTAAACGCTATGGCTCAGATCTATATGAAGGTCACTGTGGAATAGGAGGTATTATATGAGTACAACTATTATGAATGCAAAGGACACATTGAGCGCTAAGCTTGCGGAGTGCTATGTGACTATAAACGGCAGCAGGTATAATTTTATGCAGGCTATAAATATGGAGGCCGTAATGGAAAAAAGCAAGGTGCAGGTGCCTATACTGGGCAAGACTGCAAGAGGAAACAAGTCTACGGGCTGGTCCGGAAAAGGCAAAGCCAAGTTTCATTACAACACCGGAGTTTTCAGACGCCTTTTAAAGGAATATAAAAATTCGGGAGAGGATATCTATTTTGAGATACAGGTCATAAATGAGGATCCTACCACCTCTGTGGGCAGACAGAGCATTGTGCTTACGGACTGTAATCTTGACGGCGGCGTAATTGCCAAGTTTGACGCTGACGGCTCATATCTTGACGAGGAAATGGAGTTTACCTTTGAGGATTTCAGGATCGTTGAGGAGTTTAAGAATATTGACGGTATGCTCTAGGAGGCGGCTTTATGATACCCTTAAAGGCAGAAATTGATATTTCATCACAAAATGAAAAGCCGTGGGAAACATACCATATGAAGGACAGCATTATTCAGGGGCGTATTGATGATATTGAGGCTATAAAGCAGGCTATATACAAAATACTTATGACCGAAAGATATGACTATGTAATATATGACAGGAATTACGGTATAGAGCTTAAGGACCTTATAGGAAGGGACAGACACTATGTATGCGCTGTGCTGAAGGAGCGTGTTGAGGACGCCCTTTTATACGACAGCAGGATAAAGGGTATAAAGGACTGGTCCGTTACTATGGGGAAAAATCATATCACTGCCGAATTTACTGTTGAGACTGTCAGAGGAAGCGTTGAGATCTCAAGAGATTTTGATATTTAGGAGGTGTTGCTTTGTTTGAGGATATGACCTATGAAAATATACTTAAAAGGGTACTGGATACAGTCGGCTCCGATGTAGACAAAAGACAGGGCTCCGTTATATATGACGCTGTAGCTCCTGCCTGTGCGGAGCTGGCTCAGCTCTATATTGCCCTTGATAATACTATAGATGCTGCCTTTGCCGATACTGCGCCCAGAGAATACCTTATACTCAGAGCCAGAGAAAGGGGCATTGAGCCTTATCCTGCCACATATTCGCTGTGCAGGGGAGAGTTCAATATGGATATACCTATAGGCACTAAGTTCAGCATAGATAAGATAAACTTTACAGCCGAAAGAAAAATCGGAGATCATATATATGAAATGAGATGCGAAACTGCCGGAGAGGAGGGCAACAGGCATCTGGGAAAGCTTATTGCCGTTGACTACATAGACGGTCTTACAACGGCTGTGCTTACTGAGGTGCTTGTAGCCGGCACCGAAGAGGAAAAAACCGAGGCTCTCCGGCAAAGGTACTTTGAAAGTATAAGAAATGCCGGATTTAACGGAAACAAGGCCGATTATATAAAGTGGGCAAAGACTGTTGAGGGTGTTGGTCAGGCAAAGGCGGAAAGAGCCTACAATGGCGGAGGAAACGTAAGGCTTATCATAGCCGATAAGAACAATGAACCTGCCTCCGCTTTACTGCTTGCCGATGTAAAGGAAATGCTTGATCCCAAGGCACAGGAAGGCCTTGGGGCAGGTATTGCCCCTATAGGTCACCGCGTGATAGTTGAGGCTGCCGTTAAGTATCCCATTAATATAAGCGTATCGCTTACGCTTAAAAGCGGCTACACTGTTTCGGGCATAAAGCCCTCTGTAAAGAAAAAAATTGAGGAATATATCAAGGAGGTAAATAATAGCTGGGAGCAGGGAGATATTGTAATATATTCCGCTCAGATACTTGTAAGGCTTATTGACATTTCAGGCATTGACAATATTACGTCAGTTAAAATAAACAACGGCAGTTATGTCAAAATAAGCGGCAGCAATATTGCCTCCTTGGGCACCCTGGAGGTGAGCTAATGGATATTACGGCTTATCTTCCCGAATATATGAGAGAGTACAGGGAGATAAAGGAAATAGGCGGTGCTGAAAATCCTGAGTTCAAGGCGGCGGCTGATAATGTTTCGGCTTTGGGCTATGAGTTCTTTGCCGAGACAGCAAGCCAAAGAGGTGTGGAAAGATTTGAAAAAATACTGGATATAACACCCTCCGACGAGGAAAGCCTTGACTACAGAAAATTCAGGATAAAAACAAGACTTGCAGGCATAAGGCAAAGCGTTGAGGCTATACTTGACTCCCTTATTCCTAACGGCGGCTGGGTCGTGGAATACGATGAGCAGAGCTTTAAGCTCACCGTAGGCTTAAGCCTTATCAACAGAAGCTATCTGGAGGAGGCAGGCATTATGCTGGATAAGCTTTTGCCTGCCAATATCGAGATCGAGTGCGGTATGCTCTATTCCACACACAGGGCGCTTTCTATGTATAAGCACTCTCAGCTTAAGGCATATACCCATGGCAGATTGATATATTCTATTTGATATAAAGGATGTGAATTTTTATGAATAACAATTACGGTCTTGTCTATCCGTCACAGGATAATTACTATAATATAGACGTTTTTAACAATAATTTCAGCAAGCTGGCAGACGGCATTGATATGATAAGGTCAGGCAGTTCAAAAAGCCAGACTATAGTAGCTGCCTATGACAGCAAAAACCCTCTTAAGGGCTATGCCGACTTTGTATGTACTGCAAATGACTGTTCGGAAGCTTTTAAAAATGCTCTTGCACAGACGGAACAGGGCGGCGAGCTACTCCTTTTAGACGGCAATTTTTATCTTAAATACAGCTTTGATATAAACAAGGCTGTAACCGTAAGGGGTATGGGAGGCAGATTTACCAGGATACATAAGCATGAGAGTATGCCTGTGACCGAAAATAATATTTTCAAGGTGACTGCTGAAAATGTAAATATAAAGGACATAGGCATACACAATATTGTTGACGGTACGGATATGCACTGCATATGCCTTTTCAGACCTAATCAGGTGATTGATGGCTGCTGTTTTACACAGGGCGACAGCAGGCCGGGAAACAATATGTCAGGCATATATCTGAGCAACAAGGGCGGATATGTGAGAATAAGCAACTGTACATTTGAAAAATATAACAATACGACAGACAATATATATATTGACGATAAATGGTACGGCACTATATACGGAAATGCCTGCTCTGAAATAGACAGCGATTCTCCTCTGCCTGTGAAAATAACACTTTTCAGCGACAAGTCCTATGAAAATATAGGCTTTGGCGCTCAGAACGGGGCAATATATGTAGGCAGTACATTAAAGGAGGGTTAATATGAAGGATCTGAGTATATTTTTAAAGGAAAATAAGATAAAGAGAGAAAATGTATTCTACTGCGCAAGCGAGGACTTCAAGGACAGCGAGGGCAATGTGATAAGGTGGGAGATAAAGCCTGTCACTACAAGAGAAGAAGAGACCATAAGAGAGGAAAGTATGGACTATGCCGACGGGAAATACAGGCTCAATGTGAACCGGTATATTGAAAAAATGGTGGCAGAGGCTGTGGTATTTCCCAATCTGTATGACGCCAAGCTTCAGGACAGCTACAATGTAAAATCTCCTGAAGCTCTTGTCAAGGAAATACTGGACAAGCCCGGAGACTATAGCAGGCTTGCAAGATTTGTGCAGAATTTAAACGGATTTAAAAGTCTGAGAGAGGATATTGAAGAGGCAAAAAATTAATAAGAGAGGGCGGCTGTGACGCCAATCTGGCATACTACTGCTTTCATAAGCTTGGCTGGCTGCCCTCTCGCATAGCGGAAATGGACAAAAGAGAAAAGGCATTTGTTATAGCCTGTGTTGAAATGGAGGGAGAGATGAGCCATAAAAGCTAAGGAGGTTTCACTGAGAAAGGCTGTAGGACAGGGCTATGACGAATACTGGCATTTTAAGGGCAGATACAGGGTGTGCAAGGGCTCAAGAGCGAGCAAGAAAAGCAAGACCACTGCCCTTAATTTAATATTCCGTATAGTCAAATATCCTATGGCAAATATTCTTGTGGTAAGAAAGGTGTACTCTACCCTTAAGGATAGCTGCTATACTGAGCTTTGCTGGGCTATACGCCGTCTGGGACTGGAGGCAAATTTCGAGTGCAAGCTAAGTCCTCTGGAAATAACATATCTGCCTACGGGACAGAAGATATACTTCAGAGGACTTGATGATCCCATTAAGATAACTTCAATTACTGTAGGCGTAGGCTGTCTGTGCTGGCTGTGGATAGAGGAGGCCTATGAGATAAGCGATGAAAATGACTTTAATATGCTGGATGAAAGTATAAGAGGCGTTGTGCCGGAGGGACTTTTCAAGCAGATAACTCTTACCCTTAATCCGTGGAATGAAAGACACTGGATAAAGAAAAGGTTCTTTGACAGAAAAAGTCCCGATATTATGGCAATGACTACCAATTATATGTGCAATGAATGGCTTGACGACGCAGACAGACAGGTGTTTGAGGATATGAAGAAGAATAATCCGAGACGGTATCAGGTCGCAGGACTGGGAAATTGGGGCATAACTGAGGGACTTGTATATGAAAACTGGAGAGAATGTGACTTTGACCTTGATAAAATCAAGAGAAATGCCGATGTTAAAGCTGTGTTCGGGCTGGACTTCGGCTACACCAACGATGAGACTGCTTTTTTCTGCGGGCTGGCGGATATCAGGAACAAGAAGCTCTATGTATTCGACGAAATATATAAAAAGGCTATGAGCAATGAGGATATTTATGAGGAAATTGTGAAAAAGGGCTATCAGAAGGAGAGGATAAGAGCCGACTGCGCAGAGCCTAAAAGCATTGACAGACTGAGGGAACTGGGTATTTCCAATATCAGGGCTGCCAGAAAGGGACGTGACAGCGTAAACAACGGCATAGATTTTCTTCAGAATTTTGAGATTATAATAATGAGCCGATGTACAGGCTTTTTAAATGAAATAAGTAATTACAGCTGGGATGTTGATAAATTCGGGAAAAGAATAAATGTACCCTGCGATGAGTTCAATCACCTTATGGACGCTATGAGGTACGCTATGGAGGAGATCATTGCAGGGAACAGTTTCAGCTTTAAATAGGAGAGTGATTATATGACAGAATTATGGATAGAGGGCGTAAAAGGCATATTTATGCCTGTATTGTGCGGAGAAGTTACATTGTATACTGAAAAATGGGGCGCAGGCGTTCTGAAATTCACTGCTGTAAAGGAAGGCAGCATTGACTACAAGGAGGGCGACAGGGTATGGCTGAGAGTGAATGACAGGGATATGTTTATGGGCTATGTTTTCAGCAAGTCCAGAACAAAGAGAGGACTTATATCCACCGTGTGCTACGATCAGCTAAGATATCTGAGGAACAAGGACACCTATACATATACTTCAAAGAGAGCCACCGACATCGTAAATATGATATGTGACGACTATGGTCTGAAAAAGGGCATTATTGAAAATACGGGCTACGTTATACCTATGAGAGTGGAGGACAATTCTACGCTTTTCGATATAATATACTCTGCTCTTAATATTACAAGGGTATATACGGGCAAGAGCTTTGTGCTTTACGATGATTTTGGCAGCATAAATTTAAAAAGCAGCAGTTCTATGGTCACAAACCTTCTTATAAATGATAGAAGTTCTATTGACTTTAACTATGACACTACAATTGACAAGGGAGTTTATAATTCCATAAAGCTTATTCACAAGAAGGATACCAAGTATACCCATACTCTTAATGTGTATACGGCAAAGGATACTACATCCATAAGGGACTGGGGCGTGCTTCAGTACTATGCCCATATAGATGAAGAAACAGACGGCAATGCTATGGCCAAGGGTCTTCTTAATATGTACAGGACCAAAAACAGAACTCTTATAATCAAAACTGCGGGCAATCTGTACATCAGAGCAGGCTCCTTTGTGTGGGTGAAGCTGGATATAGGTGATTTTATAGTGGATGAGCTTATGGAGGTAAAGGGCTGTAAGCATATTTTTATGGACAACAACCATATTATGGAGGTCGAAGTGACAGGAGGCGTTTTAAATGAATGATATAAGCGATATTATTAAAATGCTTGCCAAGGAGGCCGTTGAAGGGGATAAGCCCGTGTCCGTTGTAACAGGCAGAGTGACGGATACGGACAAGCTGACTATAGAAACGGAACAAAAGCTTCTGCTTACAGAGGAATTTCTCATTATTACAAGCAGATTCTATCCTGCCGTATTCAAGCTCGACACTAAGCTCCTTCTTTTAAGATGTGACGGAGGTCAGAAGTATGTTATACTGGACACTATACCTGAGATCAAGGAGGAGGAAGAGGAAGAATAAATATTACAAAGATTACGGGGTGGTATGAGTTTCTTCCTATTATATATAAATATTTATTTTTCTTAAATATTCGTGATTTGTTACTGATTTATCGCAAATATTACATCTGCTTTACAGTTGCCCAAAACCCCTTGATTTATTTTTTGAAAGGTGATATATTATGTTCAAGCAAAGCACATGGCAAGTTAAATCAAATGTTACAGTAATATTACATTTGGCTTTTGAGGTTGACTTGTTTTGAGTGTAATGCTATAATACTTTTGTAAAAGAGGTAAATTATGCTAACCTCTACACATTTATTTTTCATAAGGAGGAAAAAAACAATGAAAAGAAAAATTGCTTTATTGTTAGCTGCTGCTTTAACAGTTAGCATGCTTCCAATGAATGCCTTTGCTTCTTCTTCAAACAGCGTTAAGTCTGGTGTTACAGTAAGAACTGACATCAACAACACTGCTCTTGACGTTACAGAAGTTAAGTCAAACGGCGCACCTGTAACTCTTGAAATCAGACCTAATGATGAAATTACTTCTACTGATTCTATCATATTAAGCATCGAGAATGGTGAATTCAGCGAGAAGTTAGTTGACTCTGACGCTTACAAGTGGAAGTCAAAGAACGCTCCATATCAGTACTGGAACGATGTATGTTATCCACAGGCTCTTGGTGACTATGATAATATCTTAGCTCCACGTCTTGGCACAATCGTTAAGAACCAGAACTCAAGCGCAATTCCTTACTTAATCAAGTTTGTTGATGAGAGCCAGATTGAAGTTAAGTTATGTCCTGTTCAGGATTCTGATATCCAGAACAGCAATAAGATAGCTGCTTCTACTCCTAGATATTCAATCGCTCTTCCTATCGATGTACAGGATAGTAGCGAAGGCGCTGTAGTTGTTACTATAGATGGTAACGGCTCTAACGTAACTGAGAACAGCTACACTGTAGCTACAGTTATCGATGATGACGGTTCTACAACTGCTTCTATCGCTTCTTCAAATGTTAACGTTACATCAGGCGACACTTACACAGTTAAGACTATAACTGTTAAGGAAGATGTAAGCGGCACATTCAAGGGCGGCCAGGATATCAAGTTAAGAGTTAATGGTAACTACACTATCAAGGATGGTGGTACAGTAGCTCCTGGTACTAACTCTGAAGGTCTTTTCAACGAGACTCAGGACGGTACAGCAGGTATTTACGTTAAGAGCTCTAACAGCAGAGAACTTGTATTCACAATTCCTGATTCATTTAATGCTCAGAGCGACAAGCTTCGTTCTATAAACTTCAAGAACATCGTTGTTACTTGTGACGACGAAGACAAGTATGGCGACATCGAGTTCACTATCTCTGGTGGCGACGGTATCTCTAGACAGGTTCTTAAGGTTGGTGAAAGAGCTGACTACGGCTTTGCTTTAACAGCTCTTGAGGAAGTTCCTACAATCTTTGCAGGTAGATCATTCTACGAGAATAACGACTTAGACGAAGATGATTATGCAACAGCAGAATTCGAATTCGCTGAGACTTCTCCTGACACTTGGTTAACTAGCAGAAAGCTTGAATTCTCAGTTCCTGAGGGTGTTAAGATTGTTGGTTACGAAATTACTAATACTAAGTATGTAAATTCTGATGGTAAGAAGGCTTTAGACGAGGCAGTAGTTGTAGACGATGGTACTACATTAAGATTTGCTTCTTTAGGCGACAACGCTTTAGATGAGTCTGATTGCTCATATGTTGACATGAAGTTATACCTTTCAGCTGCAGCTGACTTCTCAGGTGATGTAACTGTTGAGGTTTCTGGTGCTGGCTTAGACAAGGATCAGTTATCACCATTAACTGTTGCTAAGGTTGTTACTCCTATTACTGTTGAGGCTGCTTCAACAACTGCTAACTTAGGTTACAAGGCTGTTGAGACTTCTGATATAGTTATCAAGGAAAACGTAGCAGGCGCTCTTCTTGAGAACAAGACTGTTAAGATTAAGTTAGACGATACTTATGCTGATGATATCGCATTTGATGACGCTGACATCGACTACACTGTAGATGGTGAAGTTGAGGTTAAGAGCTTCAAGGTATCTAATACTGGTTCTGACGGCAGCAAGATCGAGTTCGTTATCGACGCTGCTTCTTACAACAATCCTTCAACTATAACTGTAAGCGGTATCAAGGTTGGTACTACAAGATCTATACCTTATGGTAGCTACAGCCTTATCGTTGCTGGTGACGCAGTTGTTAACAACTACGCTACAGACGACGAGATCGATACTCCTAGCACAGTTGAGAACGTTGTTAAGTTAGAGAAGACTACTGGTAAGGATGCTAACGGCAAGGACAATGGTGATGCTGATAAGACTGACTTCGACTTCTTCGATGTAGAAGGCTTCGAGTTCAAGGATTACTTAACAATCAAGACTGAGACTGGTACTCTTGATGGTAAGGTTGAGGTTACTATCGGTTCTAACACTATAAAGATGGATGGCAAGGAAGTATCTATGGATACAGCTGCTTACATCCAGACTGCTTCTAACTCTACTATGGTTCCATTAAGATTTGTTGCATTAGCAATCGGTGTTGATCAGAGTGCTGTTGAGGACGCTGACAATACTAGCAAGATCACTTGGGATGCTAACAATAAGGTTGCTACAATCTTATATGCAGCAGGTAATGGCCAGAAGATAATCCAGTTCCAGGCTAACAGCCCTGTTATGGTTATCGACGGTACAGCTATCACTATGGAGAATGGTGTTAAGGCTGAGATCGTAGACGGCAGAATGTTCGTTCCTTTCAGAGCTCTTGGTACAGCACTTGGTGTTCCTGTAACTTGGGATGCTGAAACTAGAACAGCTATCTACAACGAATAATTTGAGTCTATAATAGATAATAATTATTTAATATAAAATCAGAGGGGTCCACAAGGACCCCTCTTTTTTTGTGCTTTTATATTTGAAAGAATAAATGCAAATATAGGGCATATTTATGTTGCATTTTACAACAAATAGCTGTATCATAATAAATAAATGCGAAAGGAGGAGAGATATGAGCTTTAAGAATGCGGTAAATCATTTCAGGACAATAACAAAACACAGGCATAAGGTAATGCTCCACTGCTTTAAGGCAGGAATACCGTTACAGGGTCTGCTCCATGATCTGTCTAAATACAGTATTACCGAGTTTTCTGAGGGCGCAAGATACTATCAGGGAACAAGAAGTCCCAATGACAGGTGCAGGGAGGTAAACGGTTATTCCAAAGCTTGGATGCACCATAAAGGCAGAAACAAGCATCACTTTGAGTACTGGACAGACTACAATAATACTACTCATACTATGGAGCCTGTGGAAATGCCCCTTAAGTATGCAATAGAAATGTTTTGCGACAGAGTTGCTGCCAGCAAGATATATGGCAAAGACAAATATAATGACTCCTTTGCCCTTGATTATTATGAGAGCAGAAAGGATTTCAGAAGGATACATCCCAATACCGCCGAGCTTACGGAAAAGCTACTTGTAATGCTTGCGGAAAAGGGAGAAAAGGAAACCTTTCGTTATATAAGACAGCTTAGGAGGAATAGCAATGCCAAGTGACCCAATAATGCTTTTAAGCTTTGTAAATACTCAGCTGAGAGATAATTACGATGATCTTGAGGACCTGTGTTCCAATTATAATGTAGATCACAGGGACATTTGCCAAAGACTTGAGAGCATAAATTATTCATATGACCCGAACTTAAATAGGTTTGTGTGACTGCGCTTATATTTTTTGCAAAAATTTGAGAAAAATTTTGCTGAAAATCTTAAAAAAGATATTGACAGGGCGCATAATCTGTGATAAAATTAATTTTGCTGTTGACGAGAAAAGACAGTTAAAATGGACATTGAAAACTGAATAACTTGAAAGAAAACAATACTCAAAACCCAAGAGATTCCTTTGAATGGATCGGAAAGATTTATCCGATTCAACTCCACAAGAGTAAATAAAGGAAAAAGTTGGACACAACTATAAAAATGTGAAAAAAAGCTAGTGAGTAAATCACTGAGCGCAAACTTTAAATGAGAGTTTGATCCTGGCTCAGGATGAACGCTGGCGGCGTG